>JANNVW010000037.1:0-16642 GCA_031408295.1 Ferruginibacter sp. | reverse complement strand
TTGGGTTAAGTTGCCACCAAGGCGTACATCTTTGCCTACAAGGTTTAAACCGTTACTTGATGTTGTACTATCGGCTTTATTTATTGTAGCTAGATTTATTCTATTTATTTTCCCGGTAGTTGTATTTACTGTAACCAAACTGTCGGTTGTGGTGCCTGCTGTAAGACCTGTAATGTTTAATGGGAATCCAGCTGTAGCAAAAGTTAGTGGTTTTTCGTTATTTGAAATAACTGTTGGCTGTATTAAATTTCCTCCAAGTTGAATATTCTTCCCAGTTAAAGTCAATCCATTATTTGAAGTAGTACTATCCGCATTTGTAGGTAAACTAGAAAGTAATCTTGTAGTTACATTTCCTGATGCATCCGCAGTTAAAATTTTTGTATCAATTGTATTTGTTCCTATACCTTGAAAACGCACGCCACTTGTTGTATGTAATTGTGCTGTAGGTGCAGGAGTGCCAATACCGACATTACCAGAATTCTTAAAAAAAATATCGTTACCAGTAAGCTTCCATTTACTTGAATCAATTACAACCTTCGTACCTTTTGTATTAATAACTACTTGCCCCATAGTTTGTATGGCGCAGTAAGAAAATAAAAGGATTAGAAGAATTTTTTTCATCAATTTGTTATAAAAGTTCACCAACTTATCTAAGTTGGTGAACAGTATTAATAACTATAAAATCGTTAGTTAATTTTTATTTAACCCATTGAACTTCTATAACATCATCTACAGCAATCAATGGTGTAATTAAGCCAGTAAGCGTAACTACGCCCGCTGTTGTGCTATAATCAACATCTACTATAAGTTTTGCACCATTTCTAAATACCCAAACTCTTGAAGCTATTGCTGGCATATTAGTTACCGTAAAAGTAGATTGACCTGCAGTCACTACAGTGAAGTTTTGATCTCCACTTTGCAATGCAATTGATTCTTGACTAATTTTTTTCAATGTACCATCTGGTGAAGAAACTACAATACTATCCGCAGAACTACCAGCTTGCAAACCAGCTATTTTCAACACATTTGTTGCATTTGTGGTAATAGTAGTTGGTTCAATTAATGCGCCACCTAATTTTACATCACCACCTGTTTTGGTTAAACCATTTGTATAGTTAAGTGCATCAATCAAATCAGCTGCAGACACAGCTTTAATTTGACCTGTAATTGGGCTTATAACTAGTAAACTATCTGTACCAGTATCACCAGCCTCAAGCCCAGTGATAGCTAAGAAATTTGCAGCAGTAGTAGCAATAGTGGTTTGTTGATTTAATGCACCACCCAATTGTACTGTTTGACCATTCTTAGTAAGACCATTGTTTGCTGCATTAATATAAGGAGCTAACATACTAGAAGTATCCGCAGCCTTGATATAGCCATTTAATTGGGTTGGTGTTACATACAAAATAGTACTATCTGCTTTTGTTATAACTTGTGTAGCACTGTCTAATACCCATTTAATAGTACCTTTATTGTCTATTACTTTTGTGCTTATTTTCTGTGCACTTGCGCTGAAACCAATGGCAAAGGCAGCCATCAGTAATAAGGAAATTTTTCTCATGTTGTTTTGTTTTTTTTAGATATTGGTTTAAAAAATTTGAACTATTCGTATTTCATCATTTTGTACCGATGCTATTTCTGCCTGTATGCTATTACTACTAATAACATTGAAAGAAATCATTATGCCATTTCGATATAAAAAAATTTTGTTAGCATCTGTAATGGTAACTGGTGTTGAAAAAACTGTTTGCCCTGTTGTGGCTACTAATTCTATTCTTTTTTCAACATTCATCCCCCCACTTCCTCCTACCCCAGCATTCATTTTCACCCATTTTATTCCATCACTATAATACATACCTGGTGTAATATCATTTATAGAAACAGTATCATACACTACCATACCTTTTACAAAACTGGTTAATGGTGCAGGCGATGTAGTTGAAACCAATGCTAATCGTGGAAGTAAAAGACCTTTGTTTGTAGATTCTATTTCCAATATCGCATCTGGGTTAGCAACTGAAGGAGTAGCACTCACTTTTACTTGCGCAAAAAGAATTACATTAACCATTGTTAAAAGAACAACTAGCGTAATTTTTAAAAAAATATTTAAATATTTATTTTTTGACACCTTTTTGTTATAAGCAATTATGATAATTCAATAATGAAAAAGATAAAATCAATATTTTGATATAATTATTCCCATTACCGCCTATAACGGTAAACAATTAATTTTTATTGTAGTAAAAGAAAAATTATGTAATAATTATGACAATATGATAACAAAGCAATTGCAACTTCTACAACTATTAGAAAAAACACTACAAATATTTATGCTTTAGAGAAGTATTTTAATATTATACTTTGTATCAATTACAGCAAGAGACTGTTTGAGTTAATTATTTTTTTCGTTTACAGCAAACTCCCCAACTCTCCAGAAGACTGAGCTAGTCTTTTGGAAACTCACTTTATACACAGCGCTGCAAAAGACTGGTTAAGTCTTGCACAAACTAACCAACACTCCAAAAAGACTGAACCAGTCTTTTGTAAACTCACTTTATACACAGCGCTGCAAAAGGCTGGCTCAGTCTAAAAAAAACCGCCTCATTTTTCAATGAAGCGGCTAATCGTTACCCCTAACAATTATTATCTTTCTATGCTTTATTTTATCATAAAACTAATCGTCGTTTTATTCCCTTGTTCATCTTTTACCGTAGCTTGATATATGCCAGTAGCTATGCTTCCCATTTTTATAATACGTAGAGTATTGTTGTTTTCCACCTGTACATTTTCTGCTTTTACTTGTTGCCCTGCTGCATTGGTTATTTGTACTGTGTAACTGCCTTTTACTTGGTTATCTAAATGCAAGTTTACATTACCATCCACCACAGGGTTTGGATAAATGCTCATTTTTGGTACTGCATTTACTGCCACTTCTTGCACCGCAGCCACCATAGCCACAGCAGTATATTTTACTGTGTTGTTTGTATTATTTGCTTTTACCCTATACCAGTTGGTGGCTGTTGTAGCAGCGGCATCTACATTGCTATATGTTGGGTTTGTACCATTGTTGGCTGTAGCTGCTTTTGTGGCTATTGTGGTAAAGTTTATACCATCGTTACTTTGCTCTACGCTGTAGTTTGCTACTGCTGTTTCGTTTTGTACTCCCCAGTTTACCGTTACTGTTTTATCTGCATTTCTGGTAGCGGCTATGGTTGTAAAGTTTGTTGTAGCTGCTGGTTTAAATACTATCATAAACCTATCTACTGCTTTGCTAGCAGCATCAGTTGTTATGTCAAATGATTGTGTGGTTACTGTACCAAAACTTATTGGCGTTTCAGTTTGTAAATATTTATCTTTTAACAATGCTTCTAGCCCTGGATATACCAATACTGATGGGTCTATTTCTAAACGATATGTAGCTACTCGCATGCCTACTATACTTAGTTTAATGGTATCTGCTTGTACTAGGTTTGGTCTACCCTCTACTACTAAAGCATAGTTACCATTTTTTATGGCTAGGTTATCGTAAGTGTTATTTATTTTTCTTACGTCCATATTGTCTATAGAGGCACTAAAAGTATTGTCGAAGTTTAGCATTACGCCATCGGCTAAATAGTCTGCACCGTTAGCATCTTTGGTATACATGTTTATTTCTAAAGTTGGCCTTGTTACACCTACTCTGCTTACGAGTGCGCTACCTGTACCTTTGTCTGATTCTTTTACTGTTACACTGCCTGCTGTTGCGCTATTACTTTGTACAAATACCGCTTCGCCACTTTCTATGTAATTTTTTATAGCACCATCTCCTACTCTTTTATAATTACTAGATGCAGCATCCCATACATAAGTTTCGTAGCCGCCTACATTAAACAAACCTGCTATCGTAGGATTCCATACAATAAAAGCGTTAGATATAAAGTTCTTTGTAACATTTGTGAAATTTATTCTTGCTGGATATGGATTACCAAAGGATTGAAATTTATTTGCAGGTACATTAAACGTTTGGTCTCCTGTACGTACATCACCTTTTATACGAAGGTTAGTTACACCTGTGGTACCAGCAACTGCTATGCCTCTATCGCCTCTTACAAATACCATATAACCTACTTCGTTAGCTAAAGCAATACTTGGGTTAGTTACTTCAGTCCATATATTATTACTTGCATTATAACTTTTTAAAGAACCCCTTGCTGTGTATTGGTCAAATGTTGGTGTTCCATTTGGACCTGTTATTTGTGTGCCATATCCGTTTGATGTTAATGCTGCATTTGATTCCCTCCATGCTGTAGTTGCAGTTGGGCTAGTACTTACCTGCACTGGTGTAGCTAAAAAACGCCACGATTTTTGTGCAAATAAGTAACGCTCTATGTTTACTTTGCCAGTAATGGTATTACCACTAGCAGTTACTACTTCGCCAAAATTTGCAGTGGCAGTGTCTCTTGATAAAAGCGTAAGATTATCATTTGTGGTAATGGCCGAATTGGTAACCGCTCCATATTTTAATGCAGAGGAAATTAATACCGTATCTGCTGGTGTAGCTGCTACAATTATTCCTTTTGTGTTTGCATTTATTAAAGTAGATATATTTTTCCCTACAAACCAGTTTCCTGATAAACTTTGCTCAATACCTGAAGTACCTTTCATTTCTACAATACCTTTGTTAGCTTTCATTTTACCCCCTGTACTACTAAGGATACCATTTGCACCATTGCTGGTAAACTTAGTTGTAACAATATCAAAAACACCTTGTTTCAAATTAGCTAAACTATTTACCAATACATTTTGACTATTGGTTACAGTAGTAGGGTTATCAATTGTCAATTCATTTATGGCGGTAGAAGGTAAACCTGTACCAGTAAATTGCGCAGCTGTACCGTTGTAAATATAATTACCAGTAGTGTTATAATTACGAGCACCTGTCATTTGTATATTTCCATTTGCAGTACCAAGTGTTGTTATACCTCCTACATGTCCAATACCTAAATAACTATTATTACTCATCGTAAATATACCGCCAGTGCCACCTACTACATTTGTACCGCAGTATAATCCACCATTACTTTGTATAGTGATATGCCCTGGATAGCCTGTTAGAAGATTTCCTAATGTTACATCTGTAGCATCTTGTATAATAAAACTTGTATTTTCTCTTAAAGAGGCAGTTGTTATTTTTTGAGCTCTGCCAGTAATTGCACCTCCATTATTATTTGCAATTAAGTTTTGATAATTAAATCCTCCTGGCGCATGAATGGTTTGTGTGGCTGTATTATCGCCATAGTATTCAAATGTACTTGATGCATTAAGTGTATACGCAAATCCATTGGGAAAGTTACTGCCTGCAACTCCAATTACTGCCCCATTTCTATCAAGACTACTAAACCCACCAAGCCTTATTTTAGAACCAGCTAACATATCAAATGTAGAAGTAGCAGCACCGCCAGCAAGTTTTGTTAGAGAATATGTTTTTGGTAAATCTACAATGGAGTTGTTGTAAATAATTACACCTGCACCTCCTACATTTCTTATATATGCATCCTTAGCTGAGCCAGTAAAAATTAAATTTGTAGATGCTATACCATTTCCAACATAAAGGTTTTGAAACATGATGGGTTGTACGGTATCGGTAATCAACGTTTCGTTGTAAATATATTGAGTACCCGCTTTTAAAAAGCTAAAAATTGTCCATTCTTCTGTTGTATAACCTCTTGGATAAACATACAAATCATCATACAAATTTACCCTTTGATTGAAAGATAAAATACTAGCAGATCCTATTGCACCATGCCCTTCTGTAGCTGTTGGGCTTAGGCTTCCTAAATACGTTTTACCGTAAATAGTTGTAATACCTAAATTGCCCAATACGGCTCTATTGTATTTATTGCCTCCAGGAGATTTTATTACAAAATCTCCCAACACAGTTATGTTTGATAACCCTTGCGTATTTATTACTTTTTGATACACAGTACTTGAATTTATATTTCTAATTGTCAAATTATTTACTGCAATATTTGGTATGTCTAAATACAATTCTATTACTTCATGTTTTGTAGCAGAGGGTATATCAAAAATTATTTCTACGTTTTGTGTAGCATTTGGCAAACCAGCACTCCAAGCCAGGCTACTCAAATTATACACATACGGAATTGGATAAGTAGTAGTACCTTCTGCAGAAATAGTAACAGTGTTTGTTGTAATAGCCCCAGGAGCAAGCGTTGTAGCACTATTAGATAAAAATACAGAAGCTACATTACCCTCACTAATGGCATAAATACGGAAGTAGTATAATTTTGATGGCAATAAACTATACACACTTACAGACGTAATATTTGCAGAAACCTTGGTATAGAAATTAAAATTTATATTGTCTGTAGATCCATAAATTACATATCCTTTTTCACTGGCAATATCTGCCCAAGTAAAACTTAGTGAGGTTGCAGCAATGCTAGAAATATTAAATGGGCCAGTAATGGTAGGAGCTACAGGTGGCGTAAACGCAATTCGTTTATTTTGCAAACCAATTACTGCACTGGCGGTATTGTAGGTAACAGTAGTAGGGCTAGCTGCGTTAGATTCCGCAAAAGTTGTTTGATCTATTGTTTTTACTGTGTTAATTATATTGCTAGAATTAAAGCCTACAATAGCATCAAACCCTGCTACAGTACCAACAGCAAATGTTGTAAAGTAATCAAAAGTAATTACACCTGTTGTTTCATATAAACTTACTTGAAATGTACCAGAAGGTGAAGCAGCAGTATTTCTAAACTTCATATTCATAAACTCAATAGTAAATTTTCTATTAGGCGCTACACCTGTTAATACATAATGAACCTGCCCACTAGCACTTGTGGCTAAATTAGCTAAGAAAGGGGCGATAATGGAACTATTAGTTTGTGGAAATGCGGTAGCGCTTCCAACAAATTCTGTACTAGAAATTGCTGTGCCACCCAAACGTATTGCGCCATTTGAATTGGCACTTAATTGACCATAACGTTCTCCCATAAAATAAAAATCGAAGCCAATTTTTATAACAAGTGAGGAAATATCATCCATGTTTGCATCAATTATTTTTATAGAATTTGTCATGGTTTGCATAGAGGCTGCTCCATTAGCAGTTGTATAATTAGCTGTAGAAGATTGTGCTTTGCTATTTGTAACCACAAATGTTAAAAGAACTATTGCAGCAACAATTCTTTTAGGCATAATTACATTTTTTAAAAAGAAAATTATATGAGCATATTGTAAACAGTATTTGGCAGTATCAATCTTAATCTTAATTAGGCATAGATATGCAGATAGTAGTTTTTTCATATAATGGATATTGGAATTACAAAGAAAAACTTTTTGAAACTACACCTAAACTAAAAAAAAATAGAACTATCGCTACATTATTATATTTAAAAATAATTTATAGATAAATACAATATTTAAAAAAAAGATTAATAAAACATTTGTAAATTATCAATTTAGTTTTTCTAAAAAGTATAAGGATAATCAGAAGATAAAAATTTTAAAACACGATTGAAATTAGAACTCATCTATGCATTATTGTTGGTGCTAGATGATTAAATATACACTTAGAACTAAAAAAGTGTTCAAAAAAGTTATGGCACAGCTCCACTTTTTTGAACACTTACATCGTTTATAAGACACTATGGAAAATTAAAATTTCTCTTCTCTAGCTGTAATCTTTAATTATAAGTTATAAAAAATTGTACACTTATCAATTTAAATGTTGGTTAACTAACTTTATGGCTATTGCCAATTGTTCTTGCATATCTATGTTACTATTGTCTAGTACAATTGCATCATCTGCTTTTCGTAGAGGGCTTACTTCTCTGTTAGAATCAATATAGTCCCGCATTTCTAAATTATTTTTAACATCGTCTAAAACTACATTGGGGTTTTTCTCATACATTTCTCTAAATCTTCTTTCTACCCTTACTGCAATATCGGCGGTCATAAAAATCTTTAGTTCAGCATTAGGGAAAACAGTGGTGCCAATATCTCTTCCATCCATTACAATACCTTTTTTGGCTCCCATTTGTTGTTGTTGTGCTACAGCAAATGTGCGTACCGCTGCTATGGCCGCAATATCACTTACCTTATCAGCAATAATGAGGTCTCTTATGAGGTACTCAATATTTTCGTCATTCAAATAAATTTCGGACTCTCCTGTTTTTACATTTGGTTCAAAATATAAAGTAATATTTTTTAAGGCATTTTCTACTTCTAACTTATCTGTCCAATCCACGTGATTACGCAAAAAATATAAAGTAATAGCACGGTACATTGCCCCACTATCAATATATGCATACCCTAAATCTTTTGCTAATTGTCTTGCTAGTGTACTTTTCCCACAAGATGACCAACCATCTATTGTTATTATAATCTTTTTTGCCATGCATTGCAAAAATCTATTAATTTTTGTAGTTGGCAAAAAGAAAGTTTGTAGGATTAAATTTAGAGCTAAAATTAATTTTTGTATCTATCTTAAAATTCGTCAGCCTAAGTTTACAATACCATTTTTAATAGCGTACATGGCTAAGCCTACTCTAGTCCTTATTTTTAATTTTTCAAATAACTGCTCTCTATAACCATCAACAGTGCGTGGGCTTACGCAAAGTTTATCGGCAATTTCTTTGTAGGTCTTTTCTGTACAAATATGTTTTAAGAATTCAATCTCTCTTTCCCCCAAATTGTTTACTGTATTTACATCATTACCAACATCATCTATTTTGTTGATAGCATTTATAAGTTTACCACTTACCAAATCGCTGTAATAATATCCTTTTGTAGCCAAAGATTCTATTGCCAATTGTAGTTCCCAAGGTTCGCTATCTTTTAAAATATAACCTTTGGCTCCACATTTAAGCATGCGAATGATAGAGGCTTCATTGTTGTACATACTTAGTGCAAGTACTTTTACTTGTGGATGATGTTGTTTCAGCCATTGCGATGTGTCATAGCCATCCATTTCGGGCATATTGATATCCAACAAAACAATATCTGGTAAATGTTGAGCATCTAATTTATCTATAAAATCTTGTCCATTATCGGCTTCAAATAAAATGGTATGACCAAGTTTTGCAACAAGTTCAGCCAAGCCATTGCGGAGCAATACATGATCATCCGTTAGTGCAATATTTGCCATCAGAAATATTTAAGCAGTTATATTAGGTAATTCTATAAATACAGTTGTTCCGTTGTTTATAATAGCTTCTATTGAAAAATGAGCCCCAATTAAAGTAGCTCTGCTTTTCATATTATGCAACCCTACACCTGTTTTGGTTGCTTCCAGTTGCAAGGCGTCAAACCCTTTGCCATCATCTACTATGGCTATTTTACAATATGCCGTAGCATAATCAATATGCACCGAAATATTTTTGGCCTTGCTGTGTTTTATTGCATTGTTTAATGACTCTTGTACTATCCTAAAAATAACCATTTCATTTTGTGCTGCCAATTTATAATATTCTCCGTTAATTTTTAGCTCCGTAGCAAATTGTCCTGTATTGGAAATTATTTTAAGTTCATTTTCTATAGCATCCTTTAAGCCAAGGTCAGCTATCTTATCGCCATTTATGCTAGCACTTAAATCCCGCAAATCATTTATGGCTTTACTTACGAGCTGCTTTGTGTCATTTAGTTTAGTTTGATTGTAAGTGCTTTCAGTATCTTCAAATGTACCCAAATTTAATTTAGCGAGGCTAAGCACCTGCCCCACATTATCGTGTATTTCTTGGCTAATGGTTTTAAGGGTTTGTTCTTGTATTTCTATTTGGGTTTGGAGGAGGGCTTGGGAGAATTGGGTTTGCATTAAGATTTTTTCGTTAACCAATCTATTTTTTTTAAGGTTAAATAAAACAAAAATTAATATAATAAAAGTAGCCAGTGATACAAATATTATTACAGTTGCCCAAATTATTTGTTTTATATCTTCTGGTAAGTTCTCTTTGTACATATAATAGCTATTGAAATGAAGGTATAAAGAACGTACATTAATTTACTATTTATTGAAGAAAATAATAATGCTTTTTTATCGTATTGGTGACTAATAATAAAATTAAAAAATAAATTATAAGCCAACTCTCCAAGGTTAAAAAATAAAATACCTGTTGCAAGCCAAAACAAAGGTTGTTTTAATAAGCTCCTATTATCATCCATTTGAAAAATATCTATTAAACTAAAGCATGACAGTAATATTAAAGTACAACTTCCAAAAATTAAAATATTAGTATTAAAAACTTGAAACCCTTGAATAAAAAGAATATTAACTACACAAAATACTAATAAAGCAGTAAAAGATATAATGGCAATCTTCTTATAATTAGTATTTACAATACTTAAATAAAAAATTGCTACATAAAAAAGATACTCAATAGGAAGAAAAATGTTGTATAGCCAAATATTAGTATGGTGTAATTCTCTTGAAATATACCTACCCAAGAGTTCTACAACTATTACTACAAATAAGAAAAAGATAAACCATTTGAATGGTTTATCTTTTATTTTAGCATAACTAAATACACTCACTATAAAAGCAATTATTTCAAAATAAATTACTAGAGGTAATGGAAACATAATTTAATCGCATAATTGTGGACAAAGTTGACTATGGTTTAACGCTCCGCCAAACAAAGCAAAAAATCTTTTATTAGAAAACATTTTCTCAATTACTTCCCAGTTATCGTCATGATTAGGACCAGTAGATGGCACTAAAACTACTGTACTCTGTTTCTTAGCAATTTTGCCTGGTACTTTGACTCCCTCATTTCCAAAATATGCGGCAGCTTTGATGTTAATTCCATCAATTTCTTGGCTTTTATCTCTAATTATTGCTGCTATAAAATGTACAACACAGGCATCTATCCAAAAACCTTTTGAGAGCGTGTAAGTGATATCATTAGGTTTTACTTTACCATAATATTTTTTAATAAATACATTCATCTCTGAACTGGCTTTTGGAAATTCTTTAATATACTCGGATTGTTGATTACATGCTTTTGAGAGTATAGGAATATTAACATCTACATGACCAGAATCTGATTTCTTTGTAGGATAAATTATTAAAGTTGTTTTATTCTTAAACGGATTACTAGCCCCATAACCATTGTCATTAATTGTGCTAGCGCCCATACTTATTCTTATTCCATCAAAACTATCTACAGAATCTTTCAAAAATTTTGAAATTGCTAAAATGGTGCAAGTATCTAGCCAATATTTATTTTGCATTGCTTTAATATCATTCTTACTTGCATCTTTTTTGTAGATAGAATCAAAATTATTTGTCATAGAATCTGCTAAAGATTTTGTGATAATAAAATTTGCCATCCCACCAGCATTTGCACAATAACCGTCTGGAAATTCTTCAAGAAAATCGAAATTATGTTCTGCTGTTACTTCACTTACAGGGGCAGGTTTTTCTTCTTCAGTATCATTCTTCTTCTCATTACAAGAATAAAGAAAAAGAATAGAAATTAATAACAGGAGGGAAATACTTAGCTTTCTCATATTTGTTTGTTTTAGTTTTGACAATTTTATTAGACTGCTAAAATCCTCCTTTTCTTTTCCATATTCAATATTTTTAACACCTTTCTTTTTTAGTTTTTTTACCCTTTTATTTTGGGTTAAAACACCCTTGTATAAGTTTTAGTGATTATGGAGTTTTGTTCTGCATTCAATTTACAAATAATATAAAAGGGTACATATAAAAAAATTGCTACTTTTTATAATGAGTTTCACTTTAAATGTGTAATTAAAATAAATATACAAAAATAAAAACAGTTGCAACCGAAAGGATGTTAGAAATTTCATAATGCAATAAAAATTTACTTAAAAGGGAACTAGTTTATAACATGTATAAATAGTTTTTAAATAGATATATTTTTTTGAAAACTGGAAGTAATTATTTGTGGTCATAAAATAAGGAATGAAGAGTATGTTGAAAGGGTTGTTAGACTGAAGTAATTATTTACTGATAAAAATACACCTCCCCATCAATAAATATTTTTTATGAATGAAATATCAGAACCAACAAAATAGAAATACTATGTTTAAAGACCTAAATGACAATAATTTTAAATTTCTAAAAAAAAGGCTTGAAAAGCCTACTACTGGAAATCTCTTAGAATCTTCAAATGCATCATTTGAGTATACCTTAAATGATCAAGAAATTATCAATCGCCAAAAGATATCAAAAGAAACACTCATAGCCTTTGTAAAAAATAATTTAGACAACGATAAAAGTCTATATCCTCTAATTGATAGAATTATACTAGATGGAGGAGATGCTCTCAAAGCAATAAGTAATAATGAGATACAATACCTCAATGAAAATTGGAACAAAGTTGGACATCTTGAAATTGTTATACAAACTGATGGATCTCGCCCCTCTTTCTTGATTAAAAACGGTTTAGTTGACATGACTTCAAGTCCTATTACCGATTGGGGTGGTATGTTAAACTCAAAGCAAGCTTCCTTGTCCTATGCAATTAATAGTGTGGGACGCATAAATGCTTATGGCGCAGCTATTGGTACTGGGTTCTTAATTGCTCCAAATTTAATAATGACGAACAGGCATGTTTTAGAAGAAATTGCAAGACTTGAAGGGAATGAATGGAAAATATCAATAGGCTCAAACATTGATTTTGGACATGAGCATAGAGCAATTAAAACACTTAATAAATCGATATTAAAAAAGGTTGTATTCACTGGAGAAAACGCAATCAACAGAAAACTTAATCATAATAACTTAGATATTGCTGTTATTGAAATAGAAGACAACAACTATAATTTACAGCCACTTGAATTTGATTTATCTCCTAACTGGCCAGAAGATGAATTAGTAATTTTCACAATTGGTTATCCAACAACCTCACAGGGGTATGATTTTTCATTGTTAGATTTATTGTTTAAAAGCCAATTTGGATTTAAGAGATTAAGTCCAGGAAGAATTCAAACAGAAAACTTAGAAAATCTTCCTAATTGGACACTTTCACACGATGCAACTACTTTGGGGGGCAATTCCGGCTCAGTTATTCTGGCTCTAAATAATGAAAGAGTCTCTGCCGGAATTCATTATGGTGGCACAAAATCTCCATTATCAAATTGGGGACATGTAATTGGAGTAGCTCTTGAAACCCTTTATAATGAAAAATCGCTTAGGCAAATACTAGATACTTATGGTGTCAAATTTTATTCTTAATAATAACTAAATCAAAAAAAATGGAAAAAGTAAAACTAAATCACAGAGCTTCTTTCAAAGAAATGAAAAGATTAGGTGAAATTATCAACGGTACAGCAACTGAACTTGAAGGCAACCCCATTTCAAAACCTGAGAAATTTGAAGGGAGGATAGGTTATGAACCAGCATTTTTAGAAGGTTGGGAAATCAATCTCCCTAAGGCAGTTGGAGTAAAAGCAAAGGACATGCTTAAATTGAGAGATTCAAATGAAGTTGAATTGAGATATATGCATTTCTCCGTTATCATGTCTAAATCAAGAAAATTATCTTTATTAACTGCTACAAATATTGATGGCACACAATCTAAAAAAATTGGCAGGTCAGACAAGTGGTTTTTAGATGGCAGAATTGATGCAAACCAACAGTTTGGCAATGAATTATATCTACATAACAGACTTGATAGAGGTCACATGGTACGTAGAGAAGACCCAATATGGGGAACTGATGCAGAAACCGCTAATTTAGACACATTTCATTATACAAACTCATGTCCTCAAATGGATGTATTTAATCAGCAAACTTGGCTTGGGTTAGAAAATTATATACTTCAAAACGCTAGAGTAAACAAGTTGAAAGTATCAGTTTTTACTGGCCCATTTTTTACACATAATGATATAACCTATAATGAAGCTAGAATACCGAACGCATTCTGGAAGGTAATTGCTTTTTTAAAAGAAGATGGTACTCCTTCCGCAACAGCTTATAAAATAAGTCAAGAAAGTGAGCTAACTGAACTTGAATTTACATATGGTGCTTACAAAACATATCAGATAAGCATTCAAGACGTAATAGACAACACAAGTATAGACTTTAGCGAATTAGAACAATATGACGGATTTACTCAACATGAAATAGAATCAGCTGTGACTAATTTTAAAATTGAAATAAAAGATTTTAATGACATAATGATATAAAAAGGTAAAATGTACTGCATCTATCATGAACTTGAAATTTTAACAATTTATATTTTAGTAAAATAATATTTCACTATATATTAATTAATACATTTAACCATCAAACTTGTTTATTAAACTAATTTGAAAACTTAACAAATGAAAAAATTCTTTGCATGGCTATCAAATCCAGTTGTAAAAGATTATTCTGATGATACTAGCTACATTTTTAGAAGAGCAATTTCGTGGTTAGTAGCCATTACCATTCTTATTTTTCTATTACTAATGATATTTTTAACCTGTAATAAAATATCTGGTATCATAACATTCCTTTCAGTTGCATGTGCTAGTACAGTAGGGGGGGCAGCAATAGGGTTTTTATTTGGCTTACCAAGGGCAGAAAAATATAGGTTTATTAATACTAGCTCTGTAGACCATAATGCAAAGGCTTATTCTTATGCCGATAATACCAACTTAGAAGAAGTATCGGATTGGATTACAAAAATTATTGTTGGGCTTACGCTTGTAAAATTCAATACAATAATTGGTTGGCTAAATCAATCTGCACTTTCCATACAAAATGTTTTTACTGAAGGTTGTGGTGCAACACACCTAAACTTTTATGTTTTTGGATATACCATTATAATATTTTATTTTTTTGTGGGTAGCGGTATTTGTTACCTATGGGCACGTACCAACCTTTCTATTATATTCACAAAATTTAAAAAAGAGCAGGAAAAATTAAATGCAAAACAAACAGCACTTATTTCACAAATTCAAGCTATTAATAATCCCGATTTAAATTTGAGTACAGTAACCTCAGGGATAAATGTGGTGAAAAGTTTCGAAAATTTATCGCAAGAAAGTAAATCTCCAACTGCTAATTTTAAAAGCATAGTTGAAACAACTTATAATGCAAAACCAGTTATTGATAAATCAGACTTACAAAGAGGTAAATGGGGAGGTTTATCCATCAGAAAAGAAATAGTATTAGAAGCAAGCTATATTAGAGAAGAATCATTTTTTGGGTTATATAAAGTTAACCTAAAAATACGCTCACTAAATATTGATAAGCCATTAACTGGAGAAGTTGCATTCTTTTTACACGATACCTTTCCATCAGAAATTGTCTATTCACACGCCGAAAATAATTTAGCTACGATAAGTGTTGTAGCATACGAAGCTTTTGTTGTAGGGGCACTTTTGGAAGATGGCACAGAATTAGAGCTAGATTTAAACAAAGTAAAGGGTTTTCCCGATGGGTTTTATTGGGATTAAGAAACTGAAATATAACCGGGTAGCCGAAAACGGTATTTTAGAGTAGGCGATAAAATTAATTTTATGGCAAAGAAAAAAAATCAGATTATTATCGATTTAGGAGAAATTAAACTTACTAATGAGCAACGTATGAAACTGAATAATACTTTGCACGAAGCCGTATTTAAAAATGTAAAGAGTATAGAAAAAAATATGAAGTTGAAAGGGCCTAAACCAGTTGGTACATTTAGTAAGTCAATGACAAATACTGTGAGTCTAAAGGTTAGCTTCCGAGACGTTAATCCTGGCTTAAGTTCACTAACTGCTACCCACGATAATACTGAACATACAATAAATCAAAGCAATACTATGACTTTTAACAATGTAAAAACTGCTGACACAATAGATATTGATGGAGATAGTGCTGGGAGCACAACGATTACCGTCATTGGTGCAAATTCAAAACCAATGCAAATGAGTTTTGCACCAGGACAACATATCAGTGGTAGCTTTTTTATTTTATAATAAATTTTACTAAACTTAGAAGCTGTTTGAGTTAATTATTTAAAAGTGCTATGTGGATAAGTTGAAAACTAAAGTTGCTTAAAAAAGAAAGTTGCCCGATAATAGTGAAATGACAAAACCCCACTACTTTTCAAGCAACTTTCAATGGCAAATTATTGAAAGTTTATTAACTTTCAAACGAAAGTCGAAACATAATTTAAGATTGATATGGGAAGCGATATGCTACCTAACAAAAACAGGTTGCCAATGGCGACATCTACCTAGCAATTATGCACCTTGGGAAACTGTTTATTGGTATTTTAGAAAATGTACTTTAGAAGGTATAATAGAAGTTGCACATCAGCAATTACGTAAAGCGTTAAGAAAAAAGAATGGTAAAAAAGAATCGGCAAGTTTAGGTATCATCGATAGCCATAGTGTGAGAATGAGTTCAATAAGCGGACAACAAAGAGGCATAGATGGCAATAAAAAAATAAAAGGAAGTAAGCGACATATTATTGTAGACACTATGGGGTTAATAATATGTATAGTAGCTCATGCTGCTAATATACACGACAGTAAAGGAGCCAAAGAAGTATTTGATTGAATGACTGTACGCAATTTGGAATAAACTAATTTATTTAGTATGTTTGTCTAAAATAGTTAGTTATGAATATGTCATTTTTCTTTAGTAATTATGCAACGGAAGAAAGTTGTAAGCTTTTTTTCAAGGCTAGAAAAGAGT
>JANNVW010000036.1:0-3374 GCA_031408295.1 Ferruginibacter sp. | reverse complement strand
ATGAATACGATTCTCAAAAGAAAAATACAGTTATTAAGAACATACAAAGCAAAATGAAACGACTAGGGTTGTCAGCAGAAGATATTATATGCAGAACACAAGCCGTTTAATAACAGCGAGATAAAAAAGGTTAGATGGAACCACAGCCCGGATATGCACCGATGCTCATTGTACGTTCCTTCCGCCCAACTTGCATAAAACCCAATGTAAGCAGTAGCCTTTCTTCTGTCTGTTAGTTTTAGTATGCAAATTTTTTCTTTGATAATTCTACATTAAAATTAACTTTCGCACCTAATGCGTCAAATACTTTTAATATAGTTTCAAATCTTGCATTCTTCACACTGTTTTCAATTTTTGAAATTTGTGCTTTTTGAACTCCAACTAAAACTCCTAATTGTTCTTGTGTCAAGTTGCGTTCTTGTCTAACTTGTTTTATAGTTTGTCCAAGCAAGTCAATTCTCAACTCATTTTCAAATGCGTCTCTTCTTTGTGTTCCAAGTTTACCAATATGTTTGTCAATCATAGTGTCAAGTGAAACTGTTTTGAATTTATCTGCCATTTTATTTCTTTTTAAGTTTATTTTTTTGAAATTCTTTTCTAATTTCGTCTGCTTTCTTAATTTCTTTCTGTGGAGTTTTTTGTGTTTTTTTCAATATGCCGTGTGTCGCAATTACAAGTACTTCTTGTTCAGCACTTTTGTCCCAAAATGCAAAAAGTCTATATGCTTTGCTATTATATAAAGTTCGAAATTCCCAAATGAAACCTGTCAGTTTTTTAAATAGTTCATTGTCTACTGTGAATTGTGATTTTTTTATATTGTAGTAGATTTTTTCTCTTGCTTTATCGTCGAGGCTGTTTAAAAACTCAATAGCTTCTGGAAGCAACTCTATCTCAAAATTAGTGTCCATTCATAATTTTTTTCAAAATTACGTATTTCCTAATTAGGAAACAAATTTTTATTCTTTTTCGTTCAAGTTTCTACGGAGACGCTATTTTTATATTCGAGTATTTCAAAGTGTCATTCTCAATTATAAAAGTCATATCTTTTTTTAAGAGTAAAGTTCCCTTCCCAATATTAATTTCATTTCTTTTTTTAGTTGCATTGATATCTAAGCAAAATTTTTGTGAATACATTCCTTGTATATTTTGTTCATACCCTGAATTACAAGAGAAAAAGAACATACTCAAAAATATTCCTATTTGGATTTTAATTTTCACAACTTAGTTTTATTTTATAAATGTAAATTTTTGCCAACTCTTCTTACCTATAAATTTTCCACCTTGCATTATACTTTCTATGCTTAGCATCTCAAATTCTCCTTTACTGATTTTTCTCACTCGTTTTTCCTTGTCGGGTTTCATAAAACCTACATCAAATAAACTTCTTCCGATTTGTTTCCATTTGTTGGCTTTCAAAGAATATGCAATCAAAGATTTAAATCTACTTGTACAGCTCGAATAAAAAATACAAATTTCATTAATTCCATCCTCGTCAATGTCGCCTATTGAAAATAAATTGTCTGGGTGACAACAATATGAATCTGTATAGAGCCTTGGTAGAGTAGTGTCAAAAAATACATAAGAGTTTCCGTCATCACAATAATTAAAAGTTGGGATTACAAAAACGGTGTCATTCTTCTTGTCATTGTTTATGTCTCCAAGATTTTTAAAACCTTCGAATTCAGATTTTAAAACTGTGTCTTGGTATATAATAATTCCACAAGTGTCAGTTTGATACCTTGATAAATAATTTTCAAGTAATCTTTTTTTACCTTTCAATAAAGTGTCACCAATAAAAGAAATGTTATTTATTAAAGTTTTTTGTAAACTGTCAAATTTCCCTGAAATTAATCTGTTTGAAGTTTCAATTTTTTTATTTTCAACTTTTTGTTCTGTACAATTAGTTAAACAAAATGTCAAGCCTAAAAGGTAAAATATTCTATTTAGAGTTTTCAATATTTATTGCTTGAAATTTTTGAGAGCTTATGGCAGCTAACGATAGCGCTTTGTGCAGGTGTGGAATTAGAATTCCTTTCGCCCGGAACTAAAGCCGAATAAAGATATAAATGATAATAATAAGAACCAAAAGCTAGGCTATGATTTTCTGCCTGAACCAAAGCCCAACAATGAACTCCTGCTCATTGGGCTTCCTTCCGCCACACTTGCACAAAGCACAATGTTGCCTGCCGTTTTTGTTTACGAATCAAAGGCTGTCAATAATTAGTTTTGTTGCATTGTATCGAATTGATTTATGTAATTCATTTTGCCTTTAATTTCTTTTGCTCTAATCCTTATCGTGTCACCTGTAAAATTAGAGACTAAATTATCAATTTCAGCATTTGAATAACTGTCCCAAAGTCCAATATTTTTTACGTTTGTTAAACCTTTCAAAGATTTGTCTGTTGGCTTGCAATTGTATGCTAAAAATGTTTCCAATGATGAGCAATTTAAAATTGGCTCATATGTTTCAATATTTTTTAGCCCTTCCATTTGCAAATATTTTAGTGACTTTAGATTTGTCAAAAAATGAAGAGTTTGAATATTCTTTAAATCCTGAAGCTGTAATGCTTCTAAATTCTCACATTGCGCAAGAGCCTCATTTGCATTTATATTGTCAAAGCCCCTTACTTGATGAAGTGACAGCTTTTTTAAATTTTGAATTTCACCAATTGCTTTAAAGTTGTCATAACTACCTAATGAAAGCCAGACAGTATTTAATTTTTCAAGTTTAGTAAGAAAGTCAATATTTTTGGTTTTGATTTCTCTCAACGATAGAAAATGTAGTTGGTTAAGTCCACCGATTGCTTGAATGTCTTTGGAAATTGAAGTGAATAAGGTTTGAAGATTTGTAAGGCTTTCCAAAATTTTCAAGGAAACAGAGGATTTTACATTTTTTGTAATTCCAAGTCTTTTGAGTTTGGTCAACTGACTAACTTGTTTTAATTCCTTGGTCTCCCAAAGGTCTATTTGAAGACGTTCGACTGAACTTAATAGACTCCATTCTATTTGTTCTTCTGAATACTTGCCATAAAATCGTAAGTCAATATTAGGATTACTTTCAATTACTTTCAAAGCTGCTAACAAATGTGTTGTCTTTGGTGGCTGACTAAATTGTATTCTGTAAATTCTTTTGATATTGTCTTCTATCGTCAAGTCAGAAATGTCCGCCCGATTGGAAATTCCACCAATTATAAAGTTGATGTTTTCATTAATGTCGCAAAGGATTTTGAAGTTTGTTGTCTTGTCCTGAAATAGGTTGACTCTTTTTTTGTTATAAAAATAGTCAAAAGTTTCTTCTTACGGGAAAAGCATTGATAAGTTTTTTAAATTAATTCCCAAGGGGGATTTAAAAAACTTATCAACACTTTACCCGT
>JANNVW010000035.1:0-9787 GCA_031408295.1 Ferruginibacter sp. | reverse complement strand
TGTGTATTTATCTGCGGCGGCTTTTGCACACTTTGCAGATGCTACGTTTAGCTCATACGCATAAGTTTGCATATCGTAATCTGCTTGTGCAATAGTAGTGCTGCTAAACGTATTTGTTTCTATAATATCTGCACCAGCTTCCAAATACAATTCGTGAATACCTTGTATTATATCTGGCTGTGTAATGCTTAGCAAATCGTTGTTTCCTTTTACATCGGTATGCCAGTCTTTAAATCGCTCTCCACGATAATCAGCTTCTTCTAATTTGTGGCACTGTATCATGGTGCCCATAGCTCCATCAATAATGAGGATTCTTTCTTTTAATATTTCTCTAATATCCATATACAAATTTTCTATTCTTTTAAAAAATAGTTACGTAAAATATATGATTGACTATTGAAACGATTTGCAAATCTGCACGAAGGTATGTTTGGCAGGAAATGTATTTCGTTTATTAGTTCAATCTTTTGCAAAATGTGCGGAGGTGAACAATAAACAAATCCTGCTTCGCACGGTGCAAATGTACGCTATGAAGGAGTTATAAAAAAATAAAATAGCATTGAATGGTTATTCTATTTCGTTTGTCAATATATAAATTTATAGTAAATCTTTGGATGATTGTAAAAACCCTTTTACATATCACTCCTACGGAGCTCTACTGATAGAACTTACTGTTCTTCTGACATGTCGCTCCTAAGGAGCTGTTGGTTAGAAACATTAGCCTCGTAGAGGCGATATGTTAGTAGAAATATACGATATAAAATCAACCAAAGCTCCGTAGGAGCGACATGTTTTTTAGCTAAGTAATTACGATATTTTTATTAATTTACGAAGC
Organism: Ferruginibacter sp.; assembly: GCA_031408295.1. Taxonomy (GTDB): domain Bacteria; phylum Bacteroidota; class Bacteroidia; order Chitinophagales; family Chitinophagaceae; genus Ferruginibacter. The sequence goes on along the minus strand of JANNVW010000035.1, from coordinate 8,952 downwards.
AGTTATATAATTTTCTACAGGAATACGATTGGTAATACTTTTAGCCAATGTCATTTCATCTGCATACTCCAACTCACCTCCAAAAGCAATACCACGGGCAATAGTGGTAATTTTTACTTGTACATCTTTTAGCTTTCTACCAATGTAATATATAGTAGTATCACCTTGTATATTGGGGTTGAGGGCAAAAATTACTTCTTCTATTGCTTCATCTTTTATGCGCTGTACGAGTGCATCTATTGTTAGTTGATCCGGGCCAATACCATCTAGCGGGGAAATAATACCACCGAGTACATGATACAAACCATTAAACTGTTGTGTATTTTCTATGGCAATTACGTCTCTTATATTTTCTACTACGCAAATAAAATTTTGTTTGCGAATGCTATTGTTGCAAATATCACAAATGGCAGTATCAGAAACGTTGTAGCATTTTTTGCAAAACTTTATTTCGTTTCGCATTTTGGCAATTGTATGGCTAAACATATCTACCTCTTGTGCGTTTTGTTTTACCAAATGCAACACCAAACGCAGTGCTGTTTTTTTACCAATCCCCGGCAGTTTGGCAAATTCGTTTACGGCGTTTTCAATAAGTTTTGAAGAAAATTGCATGGTTACAAAAGTAGTAAATTGTTTAATTGATAAATTGTTTAATTGTTGTAGGTTTCATTCAATCTCGTCTGCTACAGTCAAAGTATTTTAGCCCCATCATCTGACTTTGGCAGACACCCATACCTTTATCTTTACCCACCCCGTCCGACTTCGTCGTCCACCCCTCCAAGGAGGGGAATTATGTGAAGATATTATCAAATGGAATCATAGTTTTAGTAAAACATAATAAAAGATGACTAAAGATATGCTGTTGAACGGAGCAATTCAGCAAGTTCATTATAAACTAACCAATGAAGCTAATTCAAGGCTTTTAAGCCAACGAATAAAAGATAAAAATTTGTTTAAAAATTTATTTCCCTCTCATTTTCCCAATCTGCACGTACTGATAACTTTTGAGGCAATGTTACTGCTATTTCGGGCTGCGATTTTTTTGTATAGCTACCTGGCGTCCATTTGCCATCTTTATCTGCATCATATAAAATTCTTATTTCATACTCCCCTGGTACAAACAAATTATTTGACCAATCTTTTGTTATAATAGGATAAGCGTATTTTACATTATCTCCCGATACAAATTGTAGTACTGGGTTTTTACTAAAGTCTAAATTATTAAAGTGCAAAATAAGTTTACCATAATCTTCCACCCGTTTTGTATTAAACCTAATAGTATCATTTTTTGCTAATCTATTACTTACCGAATCTTTTACTGCTGCGGTATCAATTATTAAAATAAGCGACATATCTGCTATCCATTTTGAATTTAAAAACACCTTGGTAGCCGTACTATCAAATGAGTATTTTACGCCAGTAATTTTTTTAAAAAAAGTGTCAACTAAATAAATTTTTGAACTATCAATTGTTTTTAAAGGATTATTAAAACTAATTTCTATTGGCTCCAATAAATCTTGTTTAGATACTAGGTTTGTAGTAACCTTTAGTTTTTTATTAAGTTCTTTTTTTAAGCTTGGCAAATTACTACTTTTTGGTTTTTCCTTTTCCTCAGCATACGCATATAAATTAACTGATTCATTGTTTGCAGCAGAAATTTCTTTATCAGCAAAAGCAAAAGTTTCTGACAATGAATTGTAGGTTTTACCACCATCACCATCTTTTAGAGCATATATTTTAAACCTAGTAGCTGGAAGATTTTTAAAAGAAAAATTACCCTCTTTATCTACTCTAGCTATGTAATTTGGTTTTGTTTTCTTTACAACACTATCTATAGTATTTTTGTATAACATTACTAACAAAGTAGTGTCTACATTTCCAGTTTCAGCTATTATAACATTGCCAGAAATAGTTGAGGAGTCTATTACACTACCCGTAGAAAAAATATACGATAAATCATTTAAAATGTTACCCTCATTAATATCTCTTACCGCTTTGCCAAAATTTATTGTGTAAGTTGTGTTAGGCAAAAGGGTATCTCTAAATTTTAGTGTAATCGTTTTTGGATTGGCAGTTATCGACGGATTTCTTTTCTGCAAAGGAGAAATAAGTAAATTTTGTTGAAGCTCTTGTAAATCAATATACTCATCAAACTCGAACGTTATTTTATTTGATGTGATATTACGACTACCCAAAGCTGGATTTACTTTTACCAGCTTTGGTGCAATTGTATCTTTTACACCACCTGTTGGCAAACCAATTTGAGCACAGCCCCCAGAAAATAGGGACGCTACTAAAAACATTGAACCAATAATAAAATATAAAATATGTAAACGAAATCTCATGGGTAAAAAAAGAATTTGTCAAATTTAATGCCTAAATGTCAACCGATTAAAATAATATTGCAAAACAATGTTATAATTCGTTAAAAAAGGTTTTACAACAGAGAAACCTTTACCTATTTATTAATGTCTTAAAATAAAAAACACCTACCATGAAAAAGATTAAATTTTTAGTACTTGCCATAGCAATTTATCAATTTTCTTTTGCTCAAGCATACGATGGGCAAATAGATTACAACAAAAAAGTACAAGCTGCCGTTATTGCCGAATTTAAGTACCCCGAAGAAACCATTGAAAAAACATTGAAGGATAAAATTGACCGCATGGGGCTAAAGTTAAAAAGTAGCAAAGGGTTTTTAGTTGTGTATAATGCTGTTATTAGCAGCATTAGTAGCAATGCCGCCGATTATGCTTTTAAAATAGAAAGAAAAAGCAAAAGAGAAAAAGATGTAATGCAAGTAAGCTTGGTTATGAATGTAAGTGATGTAAATACTATTGCTGATAATAGTTCTAATGCAAAATCATTCCTTAATGATTTGATGCCCTCTATTGATGCTTTAAATACAGACAATATGATAAATGCGCAATACGAAGTACTTACTAAAGCACAAAAAAAGTATAAAAACTTGCAAGAAGATCAGCAAAGCCTTGAAAAAAAGATTCGTAATTTACAAGACGACTTGAGTAAAAACAGCAGGGAACAACAAGACCAACAAAATGAGGTTAAACGTCAACAAGAAATTTTAGACGCTGTAAAAGCTAAGAAAAAATAATTCTTAAAAAATAGTGCAAAAAAAACTGCTTAAGGTTAGATATACTTTCTGCAGTTTTTTTTATGCTATTGCAGATATCTTTTCTGCAATACTCACCAATTCATTGCAAGTTTTCCAATTGCGGGTAGTGGCTATTAATTTCAATTTGTTTTCAAAGAAACCATTAGTCAATTTTGAGTTGCTGTAGCTATTAGGGCAATGCAAATAAACTGCTTTGTCTATAATGGCAAAATCATCGTCACCAAAAGTTAGTTTTTCAACGCTGCGTATATTTTCTTTTGTAGGTACAGCGGCTAAAAACGTTACATGAAAATGCTCTATAAGTTTTTTCTTATCTTTTATGAAAGGATTGTTTGCTATGATTTGTTTTAGCTCATCTACATTTTTTACTATTGTGGGTACATCAAATGAAAATATGTTTTCTATTTCTTTTGCTATAGTTGCAGCTAGTTTTTCTTCACTCGTTTTTTTATATTGAAAAAATACATTGCCGCTTTGTATATAGGTTTCAATATTAGAAAAACCAAGGCTTGCAAATAGTTGCTTTAACGCATCCATTTTTATCATTCTTTTTCCGCCAACATTTATGCCTCGCAAAATAGCAATATATGTGTTCATGTTATGCTTTTACAAATTTCATAGAAATACTATTTACACAATGCCTTGTATTTTTATCGGTAAATCTTTCGCCAATAAAAACATGGCCTAAATGCCCACCGCAATTGTTGCACACAATTTCTGTACGGCTACCATCTGCATCTGGTATGCGTTTTACTGCTCCGGGTATTTCATCATCAAAACTTGGCCAACCACAGTGGCTATCAAATTTACTATCTGATGTGTACAAGGGCGCATCGCAATGGCGGCAAATGTATGTGCCGCTTTCTTTGTTCTCGGTATATTCTCCTATGAAAGGGCGTTCTGTTCCTTTTTGGAGTATTACGTATTCTTCTTGTGGGGTGAGTTTGTTTAGTTGCATGCTGTAAAGATAATTTTAATATTTTGTGTAATCAAAAACTCAATCTCAAACTAATACCACCCCTTCGGGATTGAGGTTTTAATCTTGTAAATCTTACTATATTAATACCATCCCTTTGGGATTAAAAGCCTGAAAGGCTGGCATTAATATAGTGTTTGAAAATAATGAAGGTAAAAATCACGAAGGGATGATATTAGTGAACTAATATTTTAAAAAGAATTTTGTGCTTTACATAAAAACTAGCTCTAATTTAAATTGTTCATACTCTTTTCAGATTTTCCTATTGTGAAAAATAAAACAGAACCAATTAGAGGAACAAAAATGATAATGATTGCCCACATGAGTTTAGTTGTTCTATGCATTTGCTGGTTGCTTAATAATAAAATTAACGCCACTACAAAAAGCACTAGAGATAGTATGCATAAAATTGTCCAAATTAAAAGACCTGAACTAGGTTGAAATAAATCCATTTTATCTTTTTTTATATTGGTGAAGTTATAAAATAAAATCATCTAAGACGTGAAATAAGAAAATATTTGAATGGCAAATAGAAAATCTATTGCACAATAAAAGTTGAAAAAAGTTATACAGATGAATGGCTGCGCTGCTTAGCCGAAAATACTTTTTTGTCTGCCTTTGAGGCAAAAAAGATTGTAGGCGGGCAGCGGACAAAAGCAAAATAGGGCTGTGAAAGTTCACAGCCCCAAATGGTTTTATCAAAAATATTTTAAGAAAAAATTATCTTCTTCCGCTATAGCCGCTGCTGTATTCTTTTGGGACTCTACCACTACCGCCTTGCTTTGGTCTGCCCGTATTGCCACCAGCACTTCTTCCCCCACTGCCGCTGTTGCCACCAAAAGAACGTTGTGGTCGTTGTGGTCGTTGTTGTTGTTTTGGCCTGCCCATAATACCATTAAACGTTACATGGTATGGGTGGTTGCTGTTTGTAGGAATTTGCTTGCCTATTAATTTATGAATATCTCGTAAGCATTCTGTTTCTTCTGCTTCGCAAAAAGAAAACGAAATGCCACTTGCGCCCGCACGACCTGTACGACCAATGCGATGTACATAGGTTTCAGCAATATCTGGCAATTCGTAATTGATTACATGTGTCAAATCATCTACATCTATACCACGTGCTGCAATATCGGTAGCTACTAAAATACGTGTGCTTCTGTTTTTAAAATTGCTCAATGCACGTTGTCTTGCATTTTGCGATTTGTTTCCGTGAATGGCTTCTGCAGAAATACCAAGCTTCACCAAATCTTTTACTACTTTATCTGCACCGTGTTTGGTACGGGTAAATACAAGTGCTGTTTCTATCGTTTTATCAGATAAAATATATGCAAGCAACGATGCCTTGTTTTGTTTTTCTACATAATACAAAGATTGCGTTATCGTTTCTGCTGTAGATGATACTGGTGTTACTTCTACTTTTTCAGGATTAGTCAAAATACTATTTGCCAATGATTGTATTTCGTTTGGCATGGTAGCAGAGAAAAATAATGTTTGTCTTTTTGCAGGTAATTTAGTGATGACTCTTTTTACATCATGTACAAAACCCATATCAAGCATACGGTCAGCTTCATCAAGTACAAAAATTTCTACGTATTTTAGATTAATAAAACCTTGTTTCATAAAATCTAATAAACGACCTGGTGTAGCTACTAAAATATCAACGCCTCTGCGCAATTCGTTTACCTGTGGGCCTTGGTTTACGCCACCAAATATTACGAGGTTTCTTAAGCGAATGTTTGCGCCATAAGAATTAAAACTTTCTTGAATTTGAATAGCCAACTCACGTGTGGGTGTAAGTATGAGCGCACGTATTGGGCGCTGACCTGCACTTTGCATGGTTTTTGGTTTTGCCAATAATTGCAGCATGGGTATGGCAAATGCTGCTGTTTTTCCGGTGCCTGTTTGCGCACAACCTAGCAAATCTCTGCCTGCTAAAATATGTGGAATGGCTCCTTGCTGAATGGGTGTAGGCTTTGTGTAGCCTTCGGTATCAAGCGCATCAAGAATGGGCTTAATAAGGTTTAAGTCTGTAAATAACAAAATATGTTGTTTTAAAAAATGAGTGCGGAAATGAAGTTCAACTTCATCACTAAAAAATTGGAGAAATGCTTTTGTTCGTAAAGCATCTTATTGGGGAAGTGTGTAAAAAATCTACAATAAATATCCGGGCTTTTAACGCCGCTTGTTAATGAACTGCCGCAAAGGTAGGGGTTTTGAATGACTTAGCATACATTAATGCAAATGCAATCTGTTAAAACGTATAAATGACAAGGTAGAACTATTCCCAAATATCAGAGAAATCAACCTTTGCTTTGCAGCCATCTTCCAATGTAAAACTGAACGTTTTTGGAGAAGTTGTTTTCAAAATATATTCACCGTTTAAAAGTTCATAAACTTCATTTTTCTTTGTTTGTGGGTTTAATATCAAAAAATATTTTACTCTCTGCGATAGATAAATTTGTTTTTTTACATTTTTGTCTTTGATAGCAGTTGATGGGGATAGTATTTCTACAACAAGCAAAGGAGTAAAGTCTAAAAATTTTTTTTCAATTGGTTTGCATACTATTAGCAGGTCTGGTTGTAGTATAGTATTTTCAGTTATTTTCCAATCTATGGGGATATATACTTTACACTTTTTACATGCTTTTTTTAAAGCCTTTTTAAAGTTTCCATGAAGATTTGCATTTACATTTTGATGTATTGGAATAGGCAACGGTGACATTGCATAAGGAATACCTTCAATCAATTCCCATTGCCCTTCCCATTGGCAATATTCTTTGTACGTATAATTGGGTAAATATTTTTGAGCAATTGCCATTTTGTAAAATTAAATATTTTTTTCAAAATAAGAAATAAGATTAACTTGGCTAGAATTCACTCAATTACAGCAGAAAAACAGCTTAAAACCAACAATTTAACAATTAAACAACCCAACCATTTACCCCCTTCCCTTGCTATACGGCATTAAACCCGTACTTTTGCGCCCTCAAAAACAACCCCGCAAATAATTGCGGAACATAAAAAACACAAATGAATATTCGCAACATCGCAATTATTGCGCACGTAGATCACGGAAAAACAACATTGGTTGACAAAATTTTACACTCTACAAAAGTATTTAGAGACAACCAAGATACTGGTGAATTGATAATGGATAGCAACGACCTTGAAAGAGAGCGTGGCATTACCATTTTTAGTAAAAACGCAGCGGTAGTTTACAAAGACCATAAAATAAATGTTATTGATACCCCAGGCCATAGTGACTTTGGTGGTGAAGTAGAGCGTGTATTGAAAATGGCTGATGGTGTTGTATTATTAGTAGATGCGTTTGAAGGACCAATGCCGCAAACTCGTTTCGTATTACAAAAAGCATTGGCATTGGGTTTAAAGCCTATTGTTGTTATCAATAAAGTAGATAAAGAAAACTGTAGGCCTGATGAAGTACATGATGCCGTATTCGAATTATTCTTTAACCTAGATGCTACAGAAGAGCAATTGGATTTCCCAACTTTTTATGGTTCGGGTAAAAATGGTTGGTTCAACGATTCATTAACACAGATTGATAATATTTTTCCATTATTGGATGGCGTTATAAAATATGTACCAGAGCCAAAAGTAAACGAAGGTTTCTTGCAAATGCAAATTACATCGTTGGATTATTCATCTTTCCTTGGGCGTATTGCCGTAGGTAAAGTAGCACGTGGTGTGGTAAAAGAAAGCCAGCAAATAGCATTGATGCAAGCTGATGGCACTATCAAAAAAATGAAAATAAAGGAGCTCTATGTTTTTGAAGGCATGGGCAAAAAGAAAGTAACAGAAGTAATAGCAGGAGATATTTGTGCAGTAGTAGGCTTAGAAGAATTTAATATTGGCGATACCATCGCTGATGCAGAAAATCCTGAAGCGTTGCCGTTAATAAGTGTGGATGAACCTACGATGAGTATGTTGTTCAGCATTAACAACTCACCTTTCTTTGGTAAAGAAGGTAAGTTTGTAACGAGCCGTCACCTTAGAGATAGGTTGATGAAAGAAACAGAAAAAAATCTTGCATTGCGTGTAGAAGATACAGATGGCGCAGATAGTTTCTTGGTATTTGGTAGAGGTATTCTTCACCTTGGTATCTTAATAGAAACCATGCGTAGAGAAGGTTTTGAGCTTACAGTAGGACAACCACAAGTATTAATAAAACATATTGATGGTGCTAAAAATGAGCCTTATGAAAACTTGGTAGTAGATGTACCAGCAGATTATAGTGGTAAAGTAATTGATCTTGTAACACAACGCAAAGGCGAAATGTTGATTATGGAAACCAAAGGTGCCATGCAACATTTGGAGTTTGATATTCCATCACGTGGGTTGATAGGCTTGCGTAGCACTATGCTTACAGGCACTGCAGGTGAGGCTGTAATGGCACATCGTTTTACAGAATACAAACCATGGAAAGGCCCAATACCAGGGCGTAACAATGGAGTATTGCTTAGCAAAACTACCGAGCGTACAACAGGTTATTCTGTAGATAAATTACAAGATCGTGGACGCTTTTTTGTAGATCCAGGAGAAGAAGTTTATGTAGGTCAAATTATTGCAGAGCACATTAAGCCAGGCGATTTAGTGGTGAATGCAACGGAGGCTAAAAAATTAACCAACCATCGTGCAAGTGGTACAGATGATGCAAGCAAGGCAGCACCAAAAATCCAAATGAGTTTAGAAGAATGTATGGAGTACATACAAGGCGATGAGTGTATTGAGGTAACCCCAAAAAGCATTCGTCTTCGTAAAACAATTTTAGATGAAGATGCACGTAAGCGTGTAAGCAAAAGCATGAACGCAGAGTTGGCAT
>JANNVW010000034.1:0-12749 GCA_031408295.1 Ferruginibacter sp. | reverse complement strand
GGATATTTTGATTTTATTTATCAACCAATATTTGACTACAATAAAAATGTTTCTGGAGTAATTAATGTTGCCATTGATGTAACTGATAAAGTGCTCGCAAGAAAAAAAATTGAAGAAAGTGAACAGCGTTTTCACAATCTTATTTATACATCTCCATCAGCTATCGGCATTTTATTAGGAGAAGATTTGGTTATCACCACAGCAAATGAACCTATTATAGAAATTTGGGGGAAAGGAAAAGAGATAATGGGTAAGAAATATTTTGAAGCGTTACCCGAACTGGCAGAACAGGGATACAAAGAAGTTTTTAACCAAGTATATAAAACGGGAATACCTTTTAATGCAATTGAAAAGCCTGTGAGTATTTTGCAAAATGGAGTAACAACTCTCAAGTATTATAATTTTATTCTGTATCCGCAAAAAAATATAAATGGCGAAATAAATGGCATTGGCATTATTGCCACCGAAGTATCCTCACAAGCCAAACAAAATTTAAAATTAAAAGAAAGCGAAGAACGGTTTAGAACATTGGCAGATAATATGCCACTAAAAGTATTCATTATAGAACCTACTGCCGAAGCCAACATTAGTTATTTTAACAAATATTGGTTAGATTATACTAAGCAAACATTAGTAGAAGCCATCGGTAGAGCCTGGGATGGTATTGTACATGCAGATGATGTGCAAGCAATTATGGATGTGTATGTACCTGCCTTTGCGGCTCGCCAACCATATCACTTATCTGGTATTCGTATAAAACGCCACGATGGAATGTATAGGTGGTTTGCAGTGCAAGCAAATCCTCGTTACTTACCAAATGGTGAATTTATGGGTTATATAGGTGTGGGGTTTGATATACATGAACAAAAACTGCTGGAGATAGAATTGACCAATGCAAAAGTAATTGCAGAAAATGCTGTAAAATCCAAACAACAGTTTTTATCTAACATGAGCCACGAAATTAGAACACCACTTAATTCCATCATAGGATTTACAAATGTGTTATTAAAAACCGAGTTGGTCGAAAAACAAAAAGATTTTATACAGGCTATAAAAACAAGTGGCAGTTCTTTAAACGTACTCATAAACGATATATTGGATTTGGCAAAAGTTGATGCAGGTAAAATGACATTTGTAAAACAACCCTTTGACTTGCACAAATCAATACAATCCATGCTAAATACTTTTGATTTGAAAATAAGTGAAAAGAATATAGAACTTATTAAAGAATACGACAGCGATATACCATTAATATTAGTAGGCGACTCCGTAAGATTAAATCAGATAATTTTAAACTTGATGAGTAACGCCATAAAATTTACGCACAAAGGAAAAATAATACTAAGCACCCAATTAATAAGCGAAGACGAAGATAATATCTCTATTGAATTTGCCGTTACCGATTCAGGCATTGGTATAGCTGATGATAAAATACATTCCATTTTTAATTTGTTTGAGCAAGCAGGAATAAGCACATCTTCTTATGGTGGCACAGGGCTTGGGCTTGCCATTGTAAAACAATTTATAGAAGCGCAAGGCGGAAGTATTGCTGTAAGTAGTACGCTAGGTGAGGGTTCAAGGTTTAGTTTTAAACTCCCTTTTGAAAAAGTAGCCATAAAAACAGAACAGAATATAGAACTACAAAAACCGAGTGCAGAAATTAAAAATCTGAGGGTATTGGTAGCCGAAGATGTTGCGTTAAATCAATTATTAATTAAAATTATTTTAGATGATTTTGGGTTTCAAAATGAGGTAGTAGATAATGGGAAAATTGCGATAGAAAAATTACAAACCAATACCTACGATATTATTTTAATGGATTTGCAAATGCCCGAAATGAATGGGTTTGAAGCAACAGAATACATTCGCAAAACGATGAAGTCTAACATTCCAATAATTGCTTTAACAGCAGATGTAACCACTGTAGATGTAGCCAAATGCAAAGCATTTGGCATGGACGATTATGTATCTAAACCTATTGATGAAAATCAATTGTATAGTAAAATAATTGAGGTTATAAAAAGGAAGCAATAATTTTTGATAAATATCTAAAGGCAGTATTTAAAAATAAGGGTAGCTTGGTGCATTTAAAAGTGATTATAAGAGGTGACACCTCTTATAATCACTTTTAAACTAGAAATTACTTTCAAAGAGGTGTTACCTCTAATTTAAGTAACGACAATTTTAAATGCACCCGAGTAGCCAACCTTACATTATAATTTTACATTTGAATGAAAGATTAAAATGTTGGCAACCCTAATAATAAACTGCTACATTTTTAAATGCATGCAAAAATTATAAGCAATATATTTATTAAAGGGAATTATTAAAATTATAATTTTCTAAACTTTGTAAATGTCTCTGCATCCCAAAAATAAATAATAATGATAACCACAATCATTAACAACATACAAAAAATAAACGGATTGTAATTCGCTCCATAGTTTGAAATAAGATAGGGGCTAATATTTATCATGGTATGAAATAGAATCATGGCAAAAACACTTTTGCCTGCATTGTTAAATATCCAAACCATAATGATGCGTAGAAAAACAGTGCCAGTGCTTTGCCAAAAAATCCATGTAGTACTTTGATGCGCCTGACTCCACGGAATAATATGCCATACCGCCCAAATAATGCCAATAATAATACTTGCTCTTAATGCGCCATACTTATTTTGCATTGGGGTAATGATGTATCCACTCCACCCAAGTTCTTCGCCAATGGCAGCAATAAAATAGGCAATAAAGAAAATGCAAATAGATAAGAGTGAAAATGTGGTTGAGGGCATTAATATTCTTGTAAACTTTACATACCAGAAGGAAAGCAAAGCAATAATTGGCAACAGCAATACGATAGGTACATACCATTTTTTTTTATGTATTTTTTTAAAATCGAATACTTGTTTAAGCAGTTGCTTAACACCGAGCATTTTTTGTTTTCTGTAAATAAGTATTGCTGCAGCTATCATTGGGCAGAAAGTCATTAACGCACTAATAGGTAAATTTATGGGAAGCAATTTGGTAGTATCCGGGCCAATAAAACCGAGTACCCAAAAGGGAATAGAAAGTGCTAAAAGGAGTAAAAAAAATTCGTATGGTGATTGATATATTTGTTTGTTGTCAATCATAGTTATTTTTATTTAAAGCAGAACTTTTGAGTGGAGATTGTTTACTATAAAACCTATAACTTGTCAATGTTTTTGAGCCCCAACAAAAAATTACAACAACGGCTATAGCAGCAATTACAGAATAATGAATGTATGGATAATCTACCAGCGGATTGTGTAATTCATCTTTTGGAAACAAAGGCCTTCCTAGATTCATCATTGTATGAAATAAAATACAGGCGAATAAACTTTTGCCCGTGTTGTTGAAAATCCAAACAATTAAAACCCTTACTGCCACTGTACCAAGCGTTGCCCACGCTATCCAATAAAAATTATGCCCTTGTTGTATGATAGATGGGTAATGCCACACTGCCCAAGTCATACCCACCAATACACTTGCTCCCAATGCACCAAACTTTTTTTGCATTGGTTCAATGGCATAACCCATATAGCCTGTTTCTTCACATATTGCTCCTATAAAAAATAAAATAAATAGTAAAGGAACAGATTTAAAGGGGATGTGTATATTATCTGCAATTGGTAATCCTAAAAGAAAACTAGTTATGTAAATAAAAAAATAAATCAGCAATGGCAAAAAGACAATAGGTATATACCAACTCTTTTTTTTAATTCTATCAAAATCAAAAATTCGTTTTAATAATTTACGAATCCCACTTTTACCTTCTTCTTTATAAACTAAAATACTAGCTGCAGTTATAGGAATAAAAGCAGTGATAATATCAATTGCAGAAAAGTTCAACAATGATGTACGTTTTGCAGCAATCATAAAATCGAAAATCCAAAACGGGATGGAGAGCCCATAAACTAGGAAAAAGAATTTTAATGGTGATTTATTTATTTGTGACTGATTTACCTGCATAATCATTAATTTAAAATTCTGTAAATTATACTACAAATTATGATTACAAAAAAACTTGTATAAATAATCTTATTGTATTTTGCTAACCAGTTGGGTAAATAAATATCAAAATTATCTTTAGCAGAAAACCAATATTTACGAGCCATGATTGTAAGTGGGCACATTTTTTTAAAATAAGTAAAACCAAACCCTCACCAATAACAACAGCAACAGTAATAAAAAATACTTTTTTTATTACTGAAAATATTCGTTGGAATAAGGTAAATTCTCTAACGGTTATTTTTTTAAAAATTATTTTATTTAAAAAATACCGCTGCTTTAAATTTTTACTTCGGACATTCTCCTTCTGTAAACTTTGTAATATTATGGCAACGGGCTTCACATTCGTTTCCATAAGTTTTACCATTGCAGCCACAAACAGGTTTAAAAATTTTAGTGCAGATACAATCGGGTTGTGTTGTTTTTTCAACGCAATTGCTTATTGGCAATGTCTTTTTACTGCAAGCACAAACCATTAAAAGGATTGCTGTAATGAGCGTGCTAAAAAAGGTGATATTTTTTTTCATTTTATTTATTTTTTAATTTTATCAATCGCTTTTTGCAAAAGCAAATTCAGTTCATCTGGGTTTTCCAACATCGGATAATGACAAGTGCCTTTCATGTTCAGAACTTCATAGCCACTTCCTGCATATTTTTTCAAAGGCTCTTCATTTGTTAGCTGATAATCTACATTGATTAGATGAAGTTTTAATTTTAGATGTGGTAATAATTTTTTTTCTACATCAGATAATGTAAATATTTCCGACATTAGTTCAATGCCCATAGGCTGATAAGCATTTCGATAATCTTTTACCACTCGGTTTGTAATTTCTATTGGTGTTTTTTCAGTTAGTAATCCCTTACGAGCAAATTGTTCGTTGGTATTGGCAAAATCAATTTTTAGATTTTGTTGAATATTAACCGCTTTATTTTCAAACTCTTTTGATAATGGCATTGCTGCATTTCTAAAATTATCAATACCTATAAAGCCAATAATATTTTCAGGGCTTGAAGTTGCTGCTATCAGATTTATATCGCCACCCATTGAATGCCCAATGAGAATTACATTTTTTAAATCCAATTCTTTTATTACGGTAACCACATCTTCTGCAAAACCCTGCGTAGACCAATGCTTGCGTTCTGTACCCGATTTTCCATGACCCGGCAGGTCTAAAGTAACAACGGTATAATTTGGGTTAAAATATTTCACTTGTTTTTCCCAATACGTTTGGTCAATATAGGAGCCATGCACAAATAGCAAGGTTGTATTACCGCTACCTGTAATTTGATAATGGATGGTTGCGTTGTCTCTTTTAATTTCTTTCATTTTGTTTATGGATTTAGTTTCTTTTACGCTTTTAGCGTTGTCATTATTTTTGCAACTGCATAATGAAAAGATGATTAAATATAAAATGCCTATTGTTTTGTTTAAGTACATTATTTTGATTTTTTTAAATATTACAATTAATTTATTGCTAAAAATTTTAAAATACCAAGGCGGTGCCTAAAATCTCGTCAAGCCCCTTTTAGCGGTTCGTTGTTCTCGATTTTAATTCAGCATGACTATTATTGTAAACTTTGCCCTTCTTAGGATGCGTAAATTTTAAAGCTGACCAAACTGAATTGATGCTTAAACAAGTGCTTTCTACTAAACCAAACTCATAACCAATATTTATAACTTTTGGTAATGACAGGTCTGTGCCTAACCTTCCACCTTTGGGCCACGAAACCCAAAGCATACCACTCATTTTAAGATGCGATTTAAGGTTAGGAAATTGCTCTTTATATTCTGATTGACTTTTAACGAACAAATGAATGTAGTCAAACTCGCCTGTCAAACTTTTTGCAATATCAATTTCAGGCAAATTCATTCCGTCAATTGCATCGCCTGGTACATCAATAAACAGCACTCGGCTGTTTTCTTTAATTCCCATTTTCTGTGATACAGTTTTCATTATTTGAATGATGATAAAATTTTAAGATAATGTGTATTGCAAATAATCCTTAAAATATTTCTGGACGGGTCAACAAAAGAGGCTGCAATAATTACACATGGTTGATATCAGGAAACAGGGAGACTCACTCTTTCTTATACATCCAACCCAAAACCGCACCCATGATTCCGCCACCAAGAGCCATCCTTACTGTTTCCCCTACAATATCAAGGATGTTAGCCGTTACTCCGTTGTGCAGATTGAAAATACTCAATAAATTCAGGTTTAGGGTTAAGGTAATTAGAAACATAATTATCGCACCAATCTTCATGCCACCGAGAAATGTGCGGATTCCCGCCAAATACTCAAAAATGTACACAAGCAGAAATGCCTGAACTATGTTTTTGAGCATCAGCAGCAGGAAATCAGGCGGCACTTTATGCAAACCGATATATTGAATTTCATCCACTTTCGTATATGGCTCGAGCAGTATTCCAAAAATCAAATATCCTAACAAAAAAATTATTATCGACCCCACAAGGGTTGCCGTTAAAACTTTAATATATTTTTTTTTCATCTTAAATTTTTACTTTAAAATTTTTAAATCTGGTGCAGTTACCACTCTGTAAATATTATAGTGTAGATTTTAAAAAGTGTTACACAATCTTGGGAAAGAATTACACGATTCAGAAATTACGTAAGTGAAGCGTCGCTCTGCGATGACCACTAACAAATATTAATACAAGAAATACGGTGAAATGCTGAAGGGGTAATATTTTTTATCCCTTTCATAATGCAGCATCATATTTCCACCATCAAAAGTTTAGCTGTCATATTTTATGGTTTTAATGAGAAATTTTTATTTATTATCCGCTTCATTATGCAGCATCATATTCCCACACTCAAACTTTTAATTTTGTTTTCCAGTAACATTTACCATCCATTTGATGCCAAACTTATCAGTAAAACTGCCCATATAATCGCCCCAAAATGTACCTTCCATTTTCATTTCAATGTCCGCATCTTTGGAAATCCCATCAAATAAGCGGTCTGCTTCTTCCTTCCTTTCGGGATTGAGCATGATATGCGTTTGATTTCCAAATACCATTTTATGCCCTGCAGATGGAACAATATCCGAAGCCATCAGCAATGTGCCTTCGCCAATGGGCAAGGCAATATGCATAGTTCGATTTTGCTCATCTGCTGGTAAATTTTTTCCATCTGGCATTTCTTTCATTTTCATATTCGTCAAAAAATCTCCGCCAAAAACGGATTTGTAAAATGTAAATGCTTCTTCGGCTTTACCGTCAAAGTTTAAATAAGGATGTACTTTCATGATTGTTGTTTTTAAATTGTTTATAATTATTTTTGAGATGCTAGATACTCATCTAAATTGTTTAATCCCGTAGTAAATCCTTCTTTAAAACCCATTTTAAGCGTACTTTCTAATTGTGCCAAATCACTAAACGTGATTTTACATACAACCAAACTATTTTTCTCAAGACTACTAAAATTTATTTTCCATTTTGATTGTGGCATATCTTTATTTATGTTGCCATCCGCATCAGAAAAACCATCTTTCGCAGTATATTCTTCTTCCTTTTTTATTGTTAAAAAGTTTACAGACGACCAATGCTCTTCGCCTTTTGGACCTACCATTGCATAAAGCCATTGCCCGCCTTCTTTAAAATACATTGATTTTGTTTTTGCTTTCCAAGGTTTTGGTGCCCACCATTGGTCAAGTATTTCACTTGTGGTAAAGGCTTTCCAAACTAAAGGCAATGCAGCAGAAAATTCTCTTTTTACTGTTATTGTATGATTTTCGTTATTGATAGAAAAATCCATTGTTAAGTTGTTGTCCATTTTTTTAATTGTTAAATTGTCATTTATTATTGCTTAATTTTGTCACCTTCATACCGAAGCATCATATTTCCACCGTCAAATAATTTAGATTCTAATAATTTTAATTTCAATTTTGCTTCATCACTTTTAAAAAGTGTTTTGCCATTGCCCAAAAAAATTGGATTTATTATAAATTGATATTCATCTATCAGTTTAGGTTTTGTGAGCTGAGAAACAATGCTTCCACTTCCAAAAATCACAATGTCTTTACTTGCTTCTTGTTTCATTTTATTGATTTCTGTTACATCAATATTTTCCATTAAAACTGAATTATTCCATGCTACTTTTTTTAAAGATTTTGAAAAAACAATTTTTCGGGAGTTGTTCATAAAGCCAGTAAGCACTTGTGGATTTTTATCATCGGGATTTGGTTTGGGCCAATATGCTGCAAACAATTCGTAAGTAACTTGACCTAATAAAATCGTGTCAATTTTGGCAAAAAGCTTTAATAAATATTCTCCTGTTTCCTCACCTGAAACCAGCCAATCCGTTCCATTTTCTGCATCAGCAAAATAGCCGTCAACCGATAACCATTCAACTGCGATTATTTTTTTCATAATATTTGTTTTTTATTTTGCTTACGTTATCCGTAAAAGCCAACAGTTACAATTAATAAAAAGAGAAAAAGAGCATACAAGCCCTTTTTCTCTTTAGATATATTCTATTTTGTTGCTTTTGAAGCAGTCTCTGCTGCGTCAATAATTACTTTTGCTACTGCATCAGGCTGAGAAATAAAAACAGCATGACTCCCTTTTATTTTAGTTATTTTAGTGTTTGACCGGAGGTACATCTTTTCTTCTATTTCCGGACGAATGCTTTTATCTTCTGTTGCTACAATCCCATAGCTGGGTTTAGTTTTCCAAGCAATCAAGGTTAATGGAGTTCCAAAAGCCTTGGCAGCAAATGCACCTTGAGACGCATACATAAATTCAGATTCCTGCTTACTCAAATCGGCGCAAAAACCTGCATGAAATTTCTCTTTCGAATAATAAACGAATCCTTTTTCATCGGGTGCCATAATACCATTTTCTGCAAGTGGTGGCATCGAACTGTACCAGGTTAGAGCAGACTCACCAAGGTCTGGTTGAAAGGCAGCTACAAATACCAATCCTACTACTTTGTAATGAACTCCTGCCTGCGTAATTACTGCACCGCCCCAAGAGTGTCCCACTAAAATTACCGAACCATCTTGTTTGTCTAATGCTAGATTTGTTGCAGCAACATCGTCATCAAGTGACGACAATGGATTTTGAACTATAGTTACATTGTAACCTTTCTTTGCAAGTATATCATAAACAGCTTTCCATCCTGACCCATCAGCGAAAGCGCCGTGGACTAACACTACATTTTTTACTTTAATGCTTTGTGCACTTAAATTATTTAATGAAATAATTAAGATTAGAATCATGCTTCCGAAGAAGGGAAAAATCCGGGAAAGTTTACCTTTAAGCATTTGTGTGTTCATATTTATATTTTTTTTCATTATTTTAATTTTTAAAAAAATATTTTCCTACTCGTAAGGCTTTTCGGAATCGCCCCGTTTTTTTAAGTGATTACTAGTCTCCACTTTTTTATCTACATATAAAATACATTAAACTTATGCCCGTCTGGGTCTGCAAAAACAAAACCATAATATCCTTCTCCAAATGCTTCTGGTTTAGTAATAATTTTTCCGCCTGCTTTCTCAACTTCTACAGCCCAATCATTTACTTGCTCTATATTTTGAGCGGAAAGTGTGAACAAAATTTCATTTACTTTATGAGAGTCTGCAATTTCACCATTGACACTAATTTTGAGTATGTCTTTTAAAAAAAAGTGTATCACAAAATTATTTTCGCCAAACAAAAAGCTCGTCAGTTCATTAGATACACCATTACTTTTAAATCCTAAATCTTTATAAAATTTAGTTGTTCGGTCTAAATCGCTAACTGCTAAATTTGACCATATTTTTTTTGGTTGCATAATATTCAAGTTTAAAAAGTTTTAATTATTTTTTCTTTTTATCCAACCCTTCTGCCTCACTCAATGCAATAGCTATGGCTTGTTTTGGATTTGTAACAAAGGTTTCCGTTTTACCAGAGTGCAATTCGCCTTCTTTAAATTCGTACATTACTTGGGCAATTTTTTTTTGTGATACGGTTGTTTTTTTCTTTTTCATCATTAATTATTTAATTACTTTTAAATTACTTATTTTTTGAAAGATTACTCGTAGATGCAAATAATAATCAATCTGTAAAAGTGGTTATATAAATAATTACAATCGTTACATAATAATAAAAAAGGCTTGCATAATTTACTGTAAACAAGTATGTTTTTATGTTCATTATTTCCGCTTACTATGCGCATATTTTACCAATGCCACCAATACCACACCGCCAATTATATTACCTAGTGTAGCTAAACTCTGAAATTTTATAAAATCGAGGGCACTAATCTTATTTGCATCACCAACAAATGCCATAAATATTTCTATAGAGCCAACAATACAATGGTGTAACCCTGCAATGCTGATTATAAACGTTATTAAAAATATAAGTGTTATACGGCTAAAAGTATCTTGTGCAGAGCTAAGCAACCACGAAAGTGTACCCATAAGCCAACCTGACATAATACTACTTATTAAAATATTACCACTGCTGTATGAAATCATTTTTTCTGAAATAAAATAAAAGAAATCTTGTGCTATTAAATGCGTACCTGCATTAAACTGTAAAACAATTAACCCAAAAAAATATCCACCTATTAAATTGCCTGTGTAAATAATTATCCAAAGTTTAGCTAAACTTTTAAACGATGCCTTACCATTAAGTACAGGTATAGTGGCTAAAACGGTATGCTCTGTAAACAACTCACTTCTGCCAATAATTACGAAAATATAACCAATAGGATATGCTAGTGCCATCAATAAATATAATTTACTAATACTTACTTCCCATTTAAAAAGTGTATAAATAATACCAATTAATAATACACTAAACCCTACCTCAAGCCCTGCTGATAAGGACGATAAAAACAGTCCCACATTAGAACGGCGATGCTCCTTTAACCCAGCTTCTATTTGCTCAATCATTATATCATAAGGCTCTTTCGGTTGTTCTAGAGTATGTGGTGAGGTAATTAACTCTTCTTCTTTAATTTTTTCCATTATTAATATTTTTTAGCATTAATTTCTGCTAATATTTTTTCAGGTATGGGTCTACAACTACAATTCTTTTGGTGTTCAATATGTCAATCAATCCGTTGTTTCAATTTTGCATTTGCAGGCATACGATGAGATAAATGCCATTCTTTATTAAGTTTCATAATTTATTATTTATATTCTTTTTTTTAATGGTTGGTGTCCCCACCAACCATTAAAATTTCTATTGGTTAGAACACAAACCGATAATGGAAAATGTTGAATTTATGTTCTAACAAATTGCTCCACCGAACGCCTCAAGGTAACAGGCTCAGGATACCTTTTTAAATAACCAGTTCTTAAAGTAAATTGAATAGGTTCGTTTATACCAATAGAACTATTTAATATTTTATTGGTTTGTTCCTCTTCAATTATTTGCGTCATAGGATGAATGGCAATATTTTTATCTCTTACTTTTAGCCATAGCCTTTGCAACCTTTTGCCTGTTTCCAGTAATGTTATTACAGAATTATCTTTACTTGTAATTAATAACCAACCTGCGGATTGCGAAACTTGCTTTACTACTTTATCTATACTTTGCTCTCTAAAACTTTTTTTCATTACATTATTTTTTGTATAAAAGTTTCTCAAAAGCCACGCAGGTACGCCTTCTATTTCCATACTTGCAAGGGTAAGTCCATCATTGTATTTTTCTGCATTCTTGCTCGAAAACCTTATCCAGTCTGCCAATTCACTTTGGGCTGCATCTCTGTAAGCCTGTATTTTATTGGCTTCAATGGTTTGTTCATTTAGCCAATTATGTTCTTTTGTTGTATTAGCTATGTAATTAATAAAATCTGTTTCATTATTTAGTAGATACTGTACATCTTCTTTTTTTAATACATCATTGAGGTAATTATTTCTTACTGTTCTTCTATGTTTTATCTTTTCAATATCATATTTCAAAATAACAGTTGCTTTACTCAATTTTACCTCCACTACATTTTCATCTTGGTTGTTATTGGCTAACATTGTAAACTGACAATCGTAACCAAAACCATTTGCAGCGTATTCAAGATTTTGCATAAAAGCACCAATAGATAAAATTGTTTCTCTTTGGGTGGGGTCAACAGCGGGAAGCCATTTTGTTTTATCGTTACCAATTATCCAATTGTTGGGTTCAATATATTTTACAAACCAGGGTTGTGTATTGTGACCGCTTGGGGCAAGGGAGGCTAAAAATAATATTTGCTTTTCATCGGGCTGTAGTGGATTTTTTGTTGTATCGGTTGGCTTACTATCTGCACGTACAAAATTACTTTTATCACTCAGTAGGTAATAAGTTACTCCTGCAATAATGATGGAAGTGCCAGCAATGGTTAAAAATTTTCGTCTTTTCATAAAAATTATTTAACCCAACTTTAAAGATGGATAATTATGAATACTTAAAAACGAAGTTGATTTTTATTACACAATATTACTTACATTATTATAAAAAAAAGTTGCATTATTCACACAATTTTACAAAATGGTTTCGTCGATTACAACGTTTGTTTAGAAATAGAACTGTCAGCTATTAGTAAGCGCTGTCAAGTTAAAAGTGTCTAATAAAGCTGAGAGCTTTTGCGACAATTATATATAACCCTAGTCTATCTATTAGTAGATTAAGCTGTTGCAAAAAGCAATTCTTCTTCTCTTACATTAAGTTGTCTTATTTTTCGTTGTATATTTTTAACTTGATTATATCTTATTCTATCTAAATTTTCT
>JANNVW010000033.1:0-13254 GCA_031408295.1 Ferruginibacter sp. | reverse complement strand
TCAAATAGTAAAATTCCACATAAGGGTAAAAAGAAGAGTCCGTTAACCAAGCAACAAAAAAAAGAAAATCATCAACTGTCTTCTACAAGGGTAGTGGTTGAAAATATCATTAGAACATTAAAAATATTTAGAATACTGGCAAAGAAATATAGAAACAGGAGAAAAAGATTTGGATTGAGGTTGAATCTCATAGCCGCAATATGTAATTTTCAATTATGTTAGAGGTCTATTATAATTTGCTGTACAGAAGGCCAAAAAGCAAAACCTATGCATCATTTCGCTAGTGTGTGAATAAAAAACAATTAAAATTTGATAAAAATACATTTGCACCACACGGCATTTGCCAATACAGGCAGCAAGAGTAGTACTTGCTGAAACATTATAAATTCAATCACGGCAACTCGCCATTACGTTTGCATCAAGCAAAACCTTTGACAAACTTATTTATACCTTAGAAACACGTCTATAATTTACTAGAATTACAATTTTTCCACTCATACATTGGCTACGTTTAATTATACTTTAACCAAATCCGTGGGCTCAATTTAGCGCCACTGTCTGGTTAAAATCTACAAAAGCGAGTTTTTTAGCATTTGCAATCATACCAATATCTAGGGTCTAGCACCCATTTTCTGTTAAATAAAATAAAATGTAAACATAAGTGTACTTTCGTACGAAAATATTCCTAACTTTGTTTTATGAACGACAAAAAATCAAAGATTGTACAACCTGAGCCTACCAAATCGGAACTCGAAATTTTGCAAGTAATATGGCAGTATGGTCCATCTACTGTTCGCTTTGTAAATGATACTTTAAACGAACGAAAAAGAATTGTACAATATACCTCTACTTTAAAACTGATGCAGATAATGGCCGAAAAGAAAATGCTCAAAAGGGATGAAACAAATATGAAGCATATCTACATAGCTATATTGGAAGAACAAAAAACAAAAAGTTTTTTACTGGACAAGTTTGTTGACTCTATGTTTAATGGCTCTGCTAGTAGTTTAATGATGCAGTTATTGGGTAATAAAAAAGCTTCGCAAGAAGAGTTAAAGGAAATTAAAGAAATGTTGAACAAGTTGGATAAAGGTTAATAAAATTAAAATTATTGTATGCTTTTACTTTTTTCAATTTCACTTCCAAGTGAAGCATTCATGCAAGCTTTAGCATGGACATTCATTCACTCACTTTGGCAAGGTATGCTACTATCTATTGCAGCAGCTGGTATTATTTTTGTAACAAAAAAAGTGAGCGCTTCGTTACGCTACAATTTATTAACGGTAGTACTATTTCTTTTTGTATTATCCATTATTGTTAGTTTTGGTAACCAACTAGCAAAAGCAAAAGAGACTGTACACATAACGCAAATAATACCTACAAAAGAAATAACTATTGATGAACAAGCTCTTGCAATAACTGATAAAAAGCAGAAATTACGAATAATCACAAAATTTACTTCATTTGTAACTGCTAATGCCAATTGGATAATACTAATGTGGTTTTTAATAATCGGTTTTCAGTTTATTCGCCTAGCGGTGGGTTTATATAATGTGCAACAGATAAAGAAAACACAAGTATTTTCTGCAGGCTCTTATTGGGATGAAAGAATAATAGAATTGAGCAAGCAACTTCATATAAGCATGCCTGTGCGGCTTCTGCAGTCGGGTATAGCAAAAACACCTGTAGCAATAGGGTTTTTAAAGCCAGTTATTTTATTTCCTTTTGCCATGTTGGCATCGTTACCAGCCAACGAAATAGAAGCCATACTAATGCATGAGTTGGCTCATATAAAACGCAAAGATTTTTTGGTAAATCTGCTACAAAGCATCGTTGAAATAATTTTCTTTTTTAATCCAGCAGTTTTATGGGTTTCTGGTTTAATAAAAATAGAGCGGGAAAATTGTTGCGACGATATTGCTGTTGATTATACAGGAAGCAAACAAAGTTATATAAAAGCACTATTGTCTTTTCAAGAATATAATTTACCTGCTGAGCCATTATTAGCTACAGCATTTGCTGGCGAAAAGAAATATTTATTAGACCGTGTAAAACGAATTATTTATAACAACAACAAAACTTTAAACAACATGGAAAAGAAATTTTTAGCAGCAGGCATCATCATTACAAGTGTATGCGTTTTTACTTTTTTTACAAGCAATGCACAAAAAATTGAAGAAAAAGTAGCAGAGAAAGTTGTTACTGAAACTACCCCCAATTCCAGCACTAAAAAAGCTGATGAAGGTTTATCTGTTTCTGAAGAGGCATCAACAAAAGTATTGGATGCTAATAATGTGTTTAGTGGAAGAATAAATAGAGTAGTGAATGGTAAGAAATATATGATTGTAAGTAAAAATAACCAGATAAAGGAATTGTATGTAGATGATAAAAAAATTGCAACTGAAAAAATAGGCGACTATAAAGTTATTACAGATAAGATAATGCAGCAAACAAAAATAGATTTGGTACAATCTAGAAAGGATTTAGCGCAATCAAAAATTGATTTAGAGCAGTCCAAAAATGATATGGCGCAATCAAAAATAGATATGGAACAATCGAATAGGGACATGGAGAAATCAAAAAGGGATATGGAGAAATCACTAGAGGATCAGAAACAATCGAAAAGAGATATGGAACAATCGAAAAGAGATATGGAACAGTCGAAAAAAGACATGAAGCAATCAAGGATAGACATGGAGCAATCAAAGAGAGATATGGAGCAATCGAGGATAGATATGGCTCAGTCAAGAATAGATATGGAGCAATCTAGAAAAGATATGGAACAATCTAGGATATTGCAAGAAAAGATTATAGA
The DNA here is from genome assembly GCA_031408295.1 of Ferruginibacter sp. Lineage (GTDB taxonomy): Bacteria > Bacteroidota > Bacteroidia > Chitinophagales > Chitinophagaceae > Ferruginibacter. The sequence continues at coordinate 10,439 of JANNVW010000033.1, read as the reverse complement.
GGATTTTATAAGCGAGCATATTATAAGCAACAAAAAAGAACTTAATTCTTATAAAATAAATAACAACGAATTAATTGTAAACGGCATAAAACAATCAGATGCTATTCATAAAAGAATAAAAGAAAAGTATGCAAAAGGCGACAAGTGGACAACCATTTATAACCATAGTGAAGTAGAAAGTAAATAGGGCTTATTCTTCTAGACATAATAGCTCCAAAATAGTGAGTCTAAAAAGTGAATCTCCCAGTATTTACCTTTTAGGAAACCTTTTTTAAACTTAATAGTCGCCACATTTGGAGTAGTATCGTAGCCATAATAATACCTACGCCCACATAAAACCAAACGTTTACTGCTTTGCCTTCGTCAAAAAAAAGAAAGGCTAGGATAATGCCGTATATTGGCTCGAGGTTGTACATAAGATTGCAAGTAAAAGCCGATATTTTTTGAAGTGCTTTTAATTGCAAATTGAAACAATAAACAGTACACACAATTGCCAAAATGAGCAACCACATAAAATCTTTTGCTGTGGGTAGATAGTAAGCCACTGTTGTTTGTGCTAAATAAAAAGGCAATAATAAAGTAAGTACCAATAAACCGCCAGCTAACTCATAAAAAGTGAGTATACTTGGCGAAAAATCTTTTACCAATTGCTTATTAAAAATGGGAAATATGGCAGCACCCAATGCGCCAAGTATCCCATACACAATGCCCAATTTAAACTGTGGGTGAAAATCAAAAATTATATAAATACCTATTATGGCTAAAGTGCCCAACAGCACTTCTGCTAGCACTATTTTTTTTTGTAAAAAAAGTGGCTCTAGCAATGAGGAAAAGAAACCAGCAGCAGATAAACAAACAAGTGCTACAGATATATTGCCATACTTTACACTACCATAAAAAGTAACCCAATGAAAAGCTATAACCGCCCCTACTCCTACCATTTTTAGGATTGACTTAAATGGGAGTATCACAAACGCTTTGTTTGCAAACAAAATGCCAAGCATTACTACAACAGTAATGAGCAGCCTATACCATACCAGTAAGCCTTCATTTAGGTTAATAAGCCTACCCAACACTGCCGTAAAGCCTGCTAAAAATACGGCAATATGTAGTTGAATGAAGGCTTTTTTCATTGGGACGAAGATAATGGAAAATGAAAAAGCCCCATCGTTGATATGAAAAATGGAACACGGATGACACGGATTGAACGGATTTTTATCGATAAGAAAATGCGGATTTGATTTTTGCTTCTTCCTTCGGCGGACAAAGTAGCAAAAAAATCCTTTTTGAATCCATCCAATCCTTGTCATCCGTGTTCCTACAATCAATCTATTGGATAATCTATTGCATAATAAAAGCTGAAAAATGGTATGCCGATGAAGTGAGTGACACAATCCCGCAATTCTGCGGGACTGCTTCTTTGTTTGGACAATAAAAATGACACAAGCTAAAAATATTTACAAAAAATGATTAGTGGCTTCCGCTCACGGGCAAACATCCCTATATTTGCGACCATAATAACTAACAATAATATGAGCTTTAAACGCATTAACAACATTACGGGCTGGCTAGTATGCATTATTGCATGTGGCGTGTATATTTTAACAATGGAAAAAAATGGCAGTCTGTGGGACTGTGGCGAGTTTGCATCTAGTGCATACAAACTACAGGTACCCCACTCTCCTGGTGCGCCGTTTTTTGTATTAATTGGTAGGTTATTTATGGCACCCTTTGGTCCAGCAACTGCGGCTACTGGTATTAATTTATTGAGTGCATTATCTAGTGGTTTTACCATTTTATTTTTGTTTTGGACAATAACACATTTTGCAAAAAAATTAGTTAGTAAAGCTGGCGAAGTATTAGACGGCGGTAAAATAGCTGCTATCATTGCAGCGGGCGTAGTAGGTGCATTGGCTTATACTTTCTCCGATACATTTTGGTACGATGCGGTGGAGGGTGAAGTATATGCATTGTCATCTTTTTTTACAGCATTGCTTTTTTGGCTCATGCTTAAATGGGAAAATGAAGTAACGGATGAACAAGCTGCTGGTATTACAGGACATTTTACAAAAGCAGATAGACACATTATTGTTATATTTTTCTTAATGGGCTTATCGATAGGGGTGCATTTGTTGAACTTACTAATCATTCCTGCCATTACTATGATTTACTTTTACAAAAGACATACAGTAACCCTTTGGAAAACTATTTTAGCATTTTTAGCAAGTGTTGCAATTACAGGTTTTGCCCAGAAGGCACTTATCCAATGGACTGTAAAAGCAGCTGGCAATTTGGATATATTATTTGTAAATAGTTTAAATCTCCCTTATTTTACTGGCTTTGCATTTTATTTTATTGCAGTTGCAGGTTTAATTATAATTGGGATAAGATTTAATGAAGGGAAATTAAATTTAGTTCAACTTAGGATTTGGATGATTGTCCTAATTGGTTTTCTACTATTTCCTGCAGAATTGTATTCTGATTCAGATGGAGCAGTTGTAAGATTTTTATTTAGAATAATGATTATTGCTATTGCAATTGCAGGAACCTATTTTATAAAAAATGGCAATCTGAGATTATTAAAACTTGGTTTGTGGTGTTTCTTATTTATTACGCTTGGTTGTTTTGCATCTTACTCCACCACATTGGTACGTAGCAATGCAAACGTGGCGGTAGATATGAACGAGGTAGATAACCCTGTAAATTTAATGAGCTATGTAAGCCGTGAGCAATATGGCGATTGGCCAATTTTATATGGCCAAGATTTTACAGCACAAATACAAGATAGCAAGGTTACAGAAACATATGTAAAAGCAGATGGTAAATATGTAAAAGAAGGAAGAAAAATACAATACGAATACGCTCCAGAAGACCTTCACTTTTTTCCTCGTATGTGGGATCAAAGTAACGACCAAGGCAGAGCAGATTATTATGCAGATTTTGCTGGCATAAACAAAAATAAAGATGGCAGCTATGAGCGCCCTCCTACCATGGGCGAAAACATTAGTTTTTTTATGAGTTACCAAATAAACTGGATGTACCTGCGTTATTTTATGTGGAACTTTGCTGGTAAACAAAATGATGTGCAGGGTTCGTACATGAGCAATGTACGTGATGGTAACTGGAAAACGGGTATTGGTTTTTATGACAATATGCGCCTTGGCGACCAAAGCAAATTGCCAGATACATTAAAAAATAATAAGGCTAATAACAAACTTTACTTTTTGCCTTTTATCTTAGGCATACTCGGTTTAGTTTATCAAACAAAAAATGATAAAAGAGATGCGTTGGTGGTAGGCTTATTCTTTTTCTTTACAGGATTGGCTATTTCACTTTACCTAAATATGGCAGGTAACCAGCCTCGTGAAAGAGACTATGCATTTGTAGGTTCGTTTTATGTATTTGCCATTTGGATAGGGCTAGGTGTATTGTTTGTAAAAGATTTATTGTTTACTGTGATAAAAAATAACAGAACTGCTGCAATAGCTGCGGGCATTATTTGCACACTTGCAGTACCGGTGCTTATGGCTAGCCAAGAGTGGGATGACCATGATAGAAGCCAGAAAACAATGGCACCAGATTTGGCTACTAACTATCTTGAAAGTTGTGCTCCAAATGCAATTTTATTTACGTTTGGCGATAATGATACTTACCCACTTTGGTATGCGCAAGAAGTGCTTGGTGTGCGCACAGATATACGTGTGATGAATACGAGTTTGCTAGGTACAGATTGGTACATAAACCAGCTGCGTTATAAAGTAAACAATAGCGACCCTGTAGATGTAATATGGACAGCTGCACAAATTAGAGGATCTAACAGAGATGTAGTGTATAATGCACCAAAGCCAGGTATAGACCCTAATAAATTTATGGACTTGTATAGCATGATGAAAGATTATGCTGGTAGCGACGACCCTGCAAAAATGGAGCAAGGTAGAGATGGAACTGCTATGAATGTTTTTCCGAGTAAAAAAGTGAGTGTACCTGTAGACATGGCTTTGGTAAAACAAAATGGCACTGTAAATGCTAACGATTCTGTAGTGAGTGAAATGCAATTTGAAATACCAAAAAACTATTTGTACAAAAATGATGCAGCTATCTTAAATGTAATAGCGGCTAATAAATGGAAGCGTCCTATTTATTTTACTTCGCCTTATGAAGAACTTGGGTTTAGACAATTTTTACGTCAAGATGGGCTTTCGTATAGGCTTGTACCTGTAGTAAATGGCGATGTAAATAAAGATTGGGTGATGGATAAGATGATGAACAAGTTTGTATTTGGTGGTGCAGGTAAAAAAGGTACATATTTTGATGAAGAAAATAGGAGGCATTTGAATAGCATTCGTTATGCATATGCACTTGCTGCTAGCAACCTTGCGGATGGTGGAAGAAAAGATGATGCAAAGAAATTATTGCATAAAGTAGATGACGGTATATCTGAACAAAATATGCCATATGGTATGGCTAGTAGAGGACAACAACAAAATCAATTTTCGTTACAATTGGTATTAGCTGCTTACAAAGCTGGCGATAGCGTACTTGCAAACAAAATTGGTAATGCTGTGAAAAAAGATATGGAGCAGCAAGTACTTTATTATGAAACCTTGCCAGATGCAAAGCGTGAAGCTATGCGCCAAGAAGAGGAAAGGAATAAACAATTATTGATGGGGCTAATGCAAATAGAGCAGCAGTTTAAAAACCCTGCACCAGTAATGGAAAACCCTGGAATGATAAAAACACAAAGTGTAAGAAAAGATACACCTTAATGAAAAATAAATAAAAGTAAAAAGCCCTGTACAATATTGTATGGGGCTTTTATTTAACAACCAAAAGGAGATTAGTTTCGTAAATTGCAAGTGGCTAGTGGAGATTGGGAAGTAGGTAGTCGGGTGAGAAATTGCTCCTTGCCTTTTGTCTAAAATCTAAAGTCTAACAATCTAAAATCTATTTTATGTTAGGACATAATTTTTCAAAATACAATCCAAAGGATGACGAGCCGAATGGTTTTGATAAGCTCATGAAAATGTTTACGCAATTGCTTACTTACACCAGTGGCGATTTTAGCGAGGCTATGCAATGGATGAACGAACTAGATAAGGAATATAAATTGACCAATGACGAATATGGCATGGGCGATTTTTTGGAAGACTTAAAACGCAAAGGATACATAGATGAAAATCCAAACAATGGCGAAATAAAAATAACAGCAAAGACAGAACAGACGATTCGAAAAAGCAGTTTAGAAGAAATTTTTGGCAAACTAAAGAAAACAAAGCAAGGCAATCACCAAACCTTTAAGCCAGGTGGTGGCGATGAAATAAATCCGGAGACAAGGCCATTTCAATTTGGCGATAGCATGGAGCAGATAGATTTTACATCCTCCATTCGTAATGCACAAATAAACCACGGTATTGATAGCTTTCGCATGCAGGAAGATGATTTGGAGATTAGAGAAACAGATTTTAAATCGCAAACATCTACCGTGCTAATGATTGATATTTCTCACTCTATGATTTTGTATGGAGAAGATAGAATAACACCTGCCAAAAAAGTGGCGATGGCATTGGCAGAATTGATAAAAACAAAATACCCGAAAGACACGTTGGACATTGTAGTATTTGGCAACGATGCATGGCCAATTGAAATAAAAGATTTGCCGTACTTGCAAGTGGGACCGTATCATACAAATACGGTTGCAGGATTGGAATTGGCCATGGATATTCTTCGCCGCAGGCGCAACCCCAACAAACAAATTTTTATGATAACAGATGGTAAACCTACTTGCTTAAAAGTGGGCAAGCAATATTATAAAAATAGTTTTGGGGTAGATAGGAAAATCCTTACCCGATGCATGAGCCTTGCTACGCAATGTAAGAAAGCAAAAATAGTGATTACTACTTTTATGATAGCGAGTGACCCTTATTTGCAGCGGTTTGTGCAGGAGTTTACGGAGACGAATAATGGGAAGGCTTTTTTTGCTTCGCTGGATAAGTTGGGGGCGTTTATATTTAGGGATTTTGAGAGTGGGAAGCGGAAGACAGTTTATTAAAATAATAGTTAACTTTAAATAAAATATTATGTCAGTAACAGAATTACAACAAAAGTTGATAGATAAAATTAGCTCTACAAATGATGTTGATTTACTAGAAGATATTTATAGCTTCATTGGAATAGATGAAGAAGTAGAAAAATTTTATACTTTATCAGATAAACAAATTTCTAGTATTGAGCAATCTCAACAGCAAATTAAAGATGGGAATTATTTTACTAACGATGATGTAAATAAAGAGATAGACGAATGGTTAGAAAAATAATTTGGTCAGCTAATGCTAAAGCCGATAGAATTGAAATTTTGGATTATTGGATTAAAAGAAATAAGTCCAACAGCTACAGCAAAAAATTAAATCTCCTTTTTAGAGAAGCAATCAATCTGGTTGCGAAAAATTCAACTATTGGTCATGTTACTATTAAAGAAAACGTGAGAGTAAAAATTGTAAAACAGTTTTCAATAATTTATGAAATAACAGAGGATTCAATACACATACATTCCATATTTGACAATAGAAGAAACCCAGAAGAATTTATTAAAAGATTATAATTTAAAATAACAAATGACTCAAAAAGCAAGTACCCTAGGCGAATTAAAGAAAAGCGGCTATACCCCAAAGTCCATCAAAGATGAAATAAGAGAAAATCTTATTATAAAAATTAAGGCAAAAGAAAACCCATTCCTAGGTATAATGGGTTATGAGGATACGGTGATACCTGATACAGAACGAGCATTGCTCAGCAGGCACAATATTCTTTTTTTAGGATTGCGTGGGCAAGCAAAAACACGTATGGCAAGGCAAATGGTGGAACTGTTGGATGAATATATTCCTGTAGTGAGCGGTAGCGAAATAAGCGACGACCCATTACAACCCATATCGAGATATGCCATAGATTTAATTGCAGAAAAAGGTGATGATACTCCAATAGATTGGCTACACCGTAGTAAACGTTATGGAGAAAAATTGGCTACGCCAGATGTGAGTGTTGCAGATTTGATTGGTGATATTGATCCTATAAAAGCGGCCAATTTAAAACTCGATTTTGCAGATGAGCGGGTCTTGCACTATGGCATTATTCCAAGAAGTAATCGTTGCATATTTGTGATAAATGAATTGCCAGATTTGCAAGCACGCATACAAGTATCACTGTTTAATATTTTGGAAGAAGGCGATTTGCAAATACGTGGTTTCAAACTTCGTTTGCCGCTAGATGTATTATTTGTGTTTACGGCAAACCCCGAAGATTATACCAATAGAGGAAGTATTGTGACACCGCTGAAAGATAGAATTGAGAGTCAGATACTGACGCACTATCCAAAAACATTAGAAACGGCATTGCAAATAACTGAGCAAGAAGCTAGCATAAACGATGTACAAAAAGAAAAAGTTATTGTAAGCGACCTTATAAAAAGATTGATAGAGCAAGTGGCTTTTGAAGCAAGAGAAAGCGAATTTGTAGATAAGAAAAGTGGCGTAAGCGCAAGGCTTACCATTGCTGCTTATGAAAATGCGGTAAGTGCTGCAGAACGCAGAGCCATTATAAATGATGAAGCAACAACGCATGTTTGGCTGAGCGATTTAAATGGCATTATTCCATCTATAACGGGGAAAATAGAATTGGTATATGAAGGTGAGCAAGAAGGACCTTACCAAGTGTCATTTAATTTATTGGAGAAAGCCATTCGTACACAATTCAAACAATATTTTCCTGACCCAGATACGTTGAAGAAAAGAAAAACAAAAGAGCCACAGGAAAACCCCTACAAAGCCATTACAAGTTGGTTTGATGCTGGTAACTCCCTCAATTTATTTTTAGAAACAAAGGATGATGATAAAGTGCAAAAGCTGTACAAAGTAAATGGCTTGCATGCATTGGTAAAAAAGCATTACAATAGTTTAAATGAAAAAGAAACAGCCTTATTGATGGAGCTTGTACTACACGGGCTTGCTGCACACTCTCTCATTAGCAAAAAGTTTATAGATGGAAAAATTGAGTTTAAAGATTTGATGGGCAGTATGCTCAATATGGGTAGTGAACATTTTACTGAGGAAGATTTTAATGAGGATGATTTTAATTGATGTGAAGGTTGGGCTAAGAGGATGAATATCTAAGATAACAAAGGAGAAAAAGAGAGAAATTTCAGTTTGGAGACCTTTCTTTTTCTCTTTCTTTTATTATACAATATTCACCTCTCGATGCAATTCTACATTATACATTAATTTTACAGACTCAATAATTTTTTCACTAAGTTGTAATATCTCTTCTCCTATTGCATTACCATAATTTACCAATACCAATGCTTGTTTTTCGTGGCACCCTGCATCGCCTTTTCTATAACCTTTCCAACCGCATCGTTCTATAAGCCAACCTGCAGCTAGTTTTGTTTCGTTGTCGCCAACTGCATAGCCTACAATATTGGGGAATTCAGTTTTTAGTTTTTCAAATTGTGTATTGGGTATGGTTGGATTTTTAAAGAAGCTTCCTGCATTACCAATTTGTTTTGGATCTGGTAATTTGCTTTGCCGAATATTGATAACCGCATCTGATATGGCTTTTATGCTTAGCGATTGTACACCCATTTTTTCCAACTCTGTTTCTATAGCTCCGTAAGATGTATTGTATTGTGGGACTTTATTTAATTGAAAGGTAACAGACGTAATTACAAACTGACCTTTGTATTTATTTTTAAAAATACTTTCTCTATATCCAAATGCACAATCGTTTTTAGAAAAGCTAACGAGCTTTTTTTCTTCTATATTGTACGCTTCTAATTTATAGAAAATATCTTTTATTTCTACACCATACGCACCAATATTTTGCATAGGACTTGCGCCTACACTGCCAGGTATGAGCGATAAATTTTCTACGCCTGCAAAATCATTATCAATGCAATACAATACAAACTCATGCCAACCCACACCTGCACCTGCTCGTACATATACATGCGCATCGTCTTCGTTTATTTTTTCTACACCTGCAATTTCGTTTTTGAGAATAAGGCCATCGTAATTTTTTGTGAAAAGAATGTTGCTGCCGCCACCGAGGATGAGTTTATGTTCATTTTTATTTTCTAATATTTCTGCTAATGTCTCTGTATTTGCAAATGCAGCAAAATATTTTGCCATTACATTTATGCCAAAAGTATTAAAGGGTTTTAAAGAAAAATTTTCAGTGAATTGCATGGCGCAAATTATTGAAAGAAATTTAAACGGGTGGGATTAAATTGTTTGTTTATGAAACTAGAATTTAGATTTTTTGCGCTAATTTAGTTTTAGCATGGCTAGTTGATAAAAAAAACATTGGCTCTCTCATATAGAAAATCAGTAACAATGAGTGTAAAAATAATATTTCTTCTTTTCGAACCACTGTTTAGATATTCACTACTATTCATCACTTCCATTACTTTTTCCATTTTGTATAAAACCAATGTTACCTACTGACTTATTTTCAAAATACTGAATTAAAAAAAGTTAAAACTTTTACTCCTTTCATTTCCAAACTATCCTCGCCCTGGTGCTTGTCCCCACGCTTCATTCGCTTCAATCATCTTCCGTAATCTTTAAATTTACCAATTCACGAAATACGAAGAAGAAATGTGCGAAAATTTCTTAACCCACCAACTGTGAGTTATGCTAAAAATAATAGAAACAAAAAGCACTTAAGTTTCCTAAAAGACTTCTTTAATATATATGTTTGCCCCGCAGCATTGTGGGGGCAACTACAAACTCTTCCAGCAAGCAATAAAAAGTATAAAACACAAAAAAGCCTTCAGATTTTATAAAAGGTTTTTTAAACAAATATGCCTTCGCTACATGCAATTGCTGGGTATACTATCTAGCTATAACAAAAAGATAAAAAGTAATAAACACAAAAAAGCCCTTCAGTTTCCTGAAGGGCTTTTTAAATAAATATGGCAACTACCTACTCTCCCACATTTTTGTGCAGTACCATCGGCCATGAGGGGCTTAACTTCTCTGTTCGGTATGGGAAGAGGTGAACACCCTCGGCAAAATCACCATAAAAAGGTAAATCGCAGAGCGAAAAATTAAATTACATATTGGGATAAGTTGAATATATTATAGCAATTGCATTTTGTAGTCAAAAATCAATAAAGATTGAAGATTAAAAATAAAAAATAAAGCTTACGGGCAATTAGTACTACTCGGCTTCGATGTTACCACCCTTATACCTATAGCCTATCAACGTGGTAGTCTTCCACGACCCTTAAAAGTAAACTCATCTTGAGGTTGGTTTCACGCTTAGATGCTTTCAGCGTTTATCCATGCTGTACGTAGCTACTCTGCATTGCACCTGGCGGCACAACAGATACACCAGCGGTACATACGACTCGGTCCTCTCGTACTAAAGTCATGTCCTCTCAATTTACT
>JANNVW010000032.1:0-1937 GCA_031408295.1 Ferruginibacter sp. | reverse complement strand
AAAAAAAATACCTAACCTTGATTGGTTGGTTTTTTAGAGGGGAATTGGAGGTTAAGATTTGAAATAAAGGATAACCGAGGTAACAGTCATTTCTAATTTCATCACAAACATAATACGTTTTTCGGAAAGCGCAAATTTATTCGACAGTAATTTTACGGTTAAAGAGGTGATAATACGTAAAATGACAGTTTTTTTAAATATTCTCTACCCAATTAAGTATAGAAAACTATACAGAATCTAATATTCTTAAAAAATAATTAGAAATATTTTTTTTAAGATAGCTATTTTTTGTAATTACTGTAGCAAACCAGTTGTTTTGGTTAGATCTTGCTAATTATGACTTGTTTATATTTCTATCTGTATATATACCCTTAAATGGGAGGAAAAACATCTTCAATACCCAACTACATTATTTACCGGCACATCAAGTTACCTTAAAAAATAAAGATTTAAGAAACAGCCATTTTGTCAAAATATGTTAATTTAACTTAATGCCGTAACAGGCACTTTACAAATTCACCATAACAAAAAAAGGAAATCATCCAGATCATAAGAAAGCAGCGGCATTTTTATTTTGTGTTACCTCCAATGAAACTGAAAAATTAACAATATTTAAATTTATATATTATTTTTTATCTTATAAATCACACTATAAATTAATTATCAGATATTTACAATACTATTTTATTATTATTTAGAAAATTTTAAATAATGTGATCAAAGCAGTGTTTACCTGTATTTTAGTGTCAATTATATTATATAATAAATTTAAAATAAATTTTATAATAAAATGATTAAGAACATTTTAATAACATTATAATATTACCAATTATATTAGCTTACGTTTTTACTTCTTTTTTAATCATATACAAATTAGTAGCCTAATATTATTAGCAGGCAAAAAAACGCCGAATAACATTTCGGCGAAATTAAATTTCTTACCTTAAATTACAGTCTGAAAAAATAAGCATGAAAAGCAAACTTCTCCTCTACTCTATCTTCATACCGGCTATCATTTTTTTTACGTCATCATGTCAGGCTCCTAAAGAACTTGTGTACCGCGATTTTAAAAATCTGAAAGTGGAGAAAGTTGGTTTTGCGGCAACAACCCTTAAAGTTGACCTGATCTATTATAACCCCAATAATTTTGGATTACAGCTTAAATACACCGATCTGGATATTTATGTAGATAATAATTACCTGGGCCATAGTTCGCAGGATTACCAGATAACCATATCAAAACTGTCGGAATTTACCATGCCCCTGGCTATAGAAGTAGATATGAAAAACCTGCTTAAAAATGCTTTACCTACCCTTTTAGGAAAAGAAGTCATGGTAAAAGTTACCGGTACAGTAAAGCTGGGTAAGGCAAATGTATATAAAACCTTCCCTGTAAGTTATGAGGGATTACAGAAGTTTACGGTTTTTTAAAGCCGGATACAGGCAATTTTCAGCTCAAAAAAATAAATAAACCGGAATTATTGCTTTACAGGAGGAGTTACTGCAGGGTTTACAATAGCCGCTGCCTTGGCTTTAGCAGCAGTAATTTCAGCCTTACATTCCTTTGGAAGCCTTTTAAAAGCATATTCTTCGGCTTCTATATCATCTGCATCGTAGCCCAGGTTGGCAATGGCTGTTTTAATGTTTTCAAGCGTTGTGCGGTCGTTTAACCAGGTAACTGTTGTTGTTTTTTTTCTGAAATTCACTGCGGCGGATGTCACTCCCTCAGTATGGCTGATAAAGAATTCAACCTTCTCCTGGCATTTTTCGCAAAGAATAGTAGGCGTTTTGATTACAGCCTTACCTGATACTTTTTGGGTTTGCTGATATTGCGCAAAACTTACTGCCGTAAAACAAAAAACAGCCAATAAACTAAGTGAAAATGCTTTCATGGTTAAAAGATTTTAATTAAACGATGCCTAAAGTTATTAAATACT
>JANNVW010000031.1:0-3329 GCA_031408295.1 Ferruginibacter sp. | reverse complement strand
TGAATTGTTGAATTGTTGAATTGTTGAATTGTTGAATTGTTGAATTGTTGAATTGTTGAATTGTTGAATTGTTGAATTGTTGAATTGTTGAATTGTTGAATTGTTGAAGAATTTAGGGCTTACAAATATAAAACGATTTATGATTTAAAAGCAATGGTAAATAATAAATGGTAAATAATAAATGGTAAATAATAAATGGTAAATAATAAATGGTAAATAATAAATGGTAAATAATAAATGGTAAATAATAAATCATCTAAAAAGCGCTGCTTGCACTTGGTGCAACTTCCATACCAATAAAATCTTTTGCTAAAAATTTGTAATGTCCAGTAATGGCTATCATAGCTGCATTGTCTGTACAATATTCAAATGGGGGAATATACGTTTGCCATCCTAGTGCATCTCCATTTTCTTTTAAAGCTTTGCGCAAGCCACTATTAGCACTTACACCACCTGCCATGCACACTTGTGTAATGCCAGTTTGTTCTACTGCTTTTTTTAGTTTGTTTAATAAAATGCTTATAATTCTTTCTTGTACTGATGCGCAAATGTTTGCTAAATTTTCATCAATAAATTTCTGCCTTTCTTCAAGTGTAGCTGTAAGTTCTACTTTATATACATTGGCAGTGCCAGCATTATTTAAAAAATAAAGTATTGATGTTTTTAATCCAGAAAAACTAAAATTTAATCCTTCAATTTTTGGCTCTGGAAACTTATAAATGGCTTTTCCTTCTTTTGCATATTTATCTATCAATGGGCCACCAGGGTAGGGTAGTCCCAATAATTTTGCAGTTTTATCAAAAGCTTCGCCAGCTGCATCATCTATGGTTTCGCCAATTACTTTCATTTGAGTTGGTGCTGTACAAAGTACTATTTGTGTATGGCCACCGCTTACTGTTAAGCATAAAAATGGAAAATTGGGAGCAGGACTTTGGAGCAGATTTGCTAGCACATGCGCTTGCATATGATGCACTGCAATAAGCGGTTTGTTTAGTGCAAGTGCTAAAGATTTTGCAAATTGTGCTCCTACCAATAATGCGCCGATAAGCCCTGGCGCTTGGGTAAAAGCTATTGCATCTATTTCTGCTATTGTACAACCACTTTGTTTTATGGCTGCGTCTACTACGGGCACAATATTCTCCATATGTGCACGGCTAGCAAGCTCTGGCACTACACCTCCATATTGCTCATGTATTTTTTGTGTGGCAATAATATTGCTTAATATGCTACCATCCTTGCATACAGCTGCTGCTGTTTCATCGCAAGAAGATTCTATGGCTAATATGGTTATTGATTGTTGAATTGTTGAATTGTTGAATTGTTGAATTGTTGAATTGTTGAATTGTTGAATTGTTGAATTGTTGAATTGTTGAATTGTTTAGCGCTGCAATTTAGTAACTAAGTACTACTTTAAAAAAATCTTAAATCAGTAATCTTAAATCTTAAATCTCAAAATCAACAATCTTAAACTAGCTTCTTATTGCTACAACAGGGTCCATTTTAGCAGCCTGTCTTGCAGGAATTATTCCTGCTAAAATACCTACCACAACACAAATAATTACGGTAGCTATCATTAATGGTATAGAAACAAAAACTGGAAATTTTAATGGTCCAGATAATAGTAGTGTAAGTAGCCAAACAAAAAACAAACCAATAGCACCACCTAAAATACACATCAACGCTGCCTCCAATAAAAATTCTAACAAGATAGAAGAACTCTTTGCTCCAATGGCTTTTTTTAAACCAATAATTGATGTTCGTTCTTTTACAGTTACAAACATAATATTAGCAATGCCAAATAGCCCTACAATAAGACTAATGCCACCAATGAAACTACCCACAATATTTAAGGTTATAAAAAAGCCTGATATTTCTTTACTAAAAGCCTCTACACTGTTTAGGGAAAAGTTATCTTCAGTAGTTGGAGGTATTCTCCTTATTTGGCGCATAATTCCTTTTAATTCTTGATAAAGTGCGTCTGTAGAAACACCGTCTTTACCATTGGCAATTATAATAGGATTCGATTTGTCTTCCTCAAATAATTGTTTGCAAAATTTATATGGCATCATTATGCAGTTATCGTAATCCCAACCAATAAAGTTTTTTCCTTCTTTTTTTAAAACACCAACCACAGTCATTTTTTTACCCTTTATTTCTACTTGTTTACCCTCAGCTCTATCTGCCGCTCCAAATAGTTTTTCAGCATTTTCATAGCCTATTAAGCAAACATTAGATGCATTTATAAATTCAGTAGAAGAAAAATACCTCCCTGTTGTAAAAGTTAGCGGTTGTATAATTATTTGTGCTTCATTAATGCCATACACAGATGCATTTTGTAACACATCGCTTTTGTATGACAGACTACCGCCTGTTTGTAATAAAAATGTTACATCTTTTACAAGGCTAGACCTTTCTTTTATCATAGCTTGTTCTTCATACTTCATATTTGGCCTAGATCTCATTTTCCACCAAGGCTTGTTTGGTCCCCCGCTGTAATCCCATTTATCTATATAAATTGTATTGCTGCCAAGGCTACTTACTTCGTTTTGTATATTATGTTCCAGACTATTTACTGTAGCCAGTACACCTATAATACAAAATATTCCAAAGGCAACTCCTGTAAGACTTAGCGCTGTCCTAGTCTTGTTTACTTTAAGTTCCTGTAACGTTAACCGTAGCGAATTTGATAGTATATTTAGCATTTTTGCCATGCCTCAAAGTTATACATAAATAATATGTTATTAGTACCAAAGCTGTAGGATATCTACCGTTTATACTTTTTTAATTAACACCTTCAATTTTAATCTGCTCTTCCTAAAGGGTATTTTATTTTAATATTTTATAAACCTATAAAAATATTTGGTGGAATTAAATTTTTCTTTTTACTTTGTATTTCAAAGTGCTTTTATGAACGAACAGCAACAATCTTTAGACGACCTACAGCACATCAAAAAAATGATGGAGCGCAGCAGCAGGTTTATTAGCCTTAGCGGCTTAAGCGGTATTAGTGCAGGTTTGTGTGCACTTATGGGAGCGTGGGTAGCGCATCCGTATGTATTTGGGCGAAAAGATTTTGTAATAGATAGTGAGGCAGCTATGGCACAAGCAGCGGCAAACGACTATGGTATCATTTTTAACACTTATCTTTTTTGGATTGCGGCTGCAACGTTCGTAGGAGCTTTCGTAAGCGCATTCTTTTTTACTTGGGTAAAAAGCAAGAAAGATGGTACGCCCATTTGGGGCAATACAGCAAAGCGATTATTAATTAATGTTAGCATACCCGTTTTAGTTGGTGGCTTATTTTTATTTAGAATGATGCACTATGGCAC
>JANNVW010000030.1:0-58419 GCA_031408295.1 Ferruginibacter sp. | reverse complement strand
TATTGCAGCAATTTTTTGTATAAGCTCATTTGCCGTATAAGCCTTATCAGTAGGCAAATGCCATACTTGATTATAAGCACTATTTGTATTGCCTAAAAGTGCAGTAGCTTTAGCTGCGTCTTCTACTAATGTTAAAGCGTGTTTTTTATTGGTATCAATAAGCCAATTGGCTTTTTTATTTGCTAGAATATTTTTTACAACCACTTCATTAAACATACTGTTTCTTACATCTTTTCCATAAAAATCGGCAGATCTCACAATCTGAATATTAATAATTCTATTTTGTATTTCTTCTTTTAGTAATTTTTCTATGGCTACCCTTACAGCACCTTTTTTACTTACAATTTTTGATGGGGTATCTTCAGTTAGGTTATTAAAATAATTAGAGTCGTACATATATACATTATCTAAGAATACCAATGCTACATTATTTTTTTTACAACCTGCCAAAACATTTTTTATAACCGTAAGCCAGTCTCTTTCCCAAATAGTTGTCTTGTATTCTAACCCTACCACCAAATAAGCTACATCCATATCTTTTAAAGCATTCTCTGTTTGAGCAGCATCTAAAAGATTCCCTTTAATCAGCGTATCTTCAATATTTACCTTCATTGGGTTTCTACCAAAAAGGTAAATTGCGTTTGTATATTTTTTTAATTCTTCTGCCAATATTATTCCAAAACTACCACCTGCGCCAAGTATAATTTGATTATTTCTCATAATTTTTTTTTAAAAGTTTATATAAAAATGTATTTAAAAAAATGCTAGGTAATATTAAAAATACCACCCAGCAAACCAGAACTAAACATGAAATCATTAAAAAGTAAATCGGTACCCAAAATCTGGCTGAAATCCTAATTGATTTTTTTGATTTACAACACCTGTTAATCTATTATAGTCTTTTGAAAATACATTTTCGTTGCCAGTAACATTTTGAAAATCTACATAAAACTGATGAGAACGTTTTTTTGATTTGCTATTAAATTTCATACCAAGTTTTATATCCATTCTAAAATAAGCATCATATTGCTCACTATATGGTTTAGCGTCATCTCTAATTTCATACCCCGCAATTTTTGAAGCAGCTACATCAACTGGTGTAAAATACCTACCGCCTGCGGTTGTTATTTTGGTATTTATAGAAAAAATATTCTTTTTCTTTTTCCCTATTTTGTATTCCTTACCTCCAAGTGCATTTACAACATAGCCATTATTAAAAGGTGTATTTCTTTCTACTCCATCACTGCCTTCATATTTACTTTCAAAAAAAGATGATGTAAATAATGCATGATAGCCTTTGCTAAAAAACTTTTCTAAGGTTAGTTCAATACCTGAATTGCTCCCTTTTCCATTACTTACCAAAGATGTTTTATCTATAGAGTATGTAAAACTAGCACCTTCAGTTAGGGAGGAATAACCTGTTGCTGATTTCTCTACCGCCGCTTTGTCTATAGACTGATAGTACAATTCCACCTTTGCTCTCCATTTATCCCCTAGTCGAGTATCATAACCTAGTACATAATGTTGACTTCTTACTAAGTCTAAATTTTTATTGGTTTGAATTAGCCTGCCTCCAACATTTTCATTTAAGAATAAAATGGGTGCAGCTACATTTTGATGATGTATACCATAACCAATGTTTATTGAGTTCTTATTATTTATTGCATAAGAAAAAGACATTCTTGGCTCAAAAGCAAATTCTTCATTTACAGAAAAATATTGACCATGTACCCCTGCATTAAGCGTCAACTTTTCTGTAAGCCTAATTTGTGCTTGTGTGTAGGGTTGTATTATAGAATAATTACCATCTGTATTAATAATATTTACAAAATCTGGATAGCCATCCCCATCATTATCTCTTTGTCTATCTCTATCATTTATGGTGGCTTTAAGATTAAAACTTTCTAGAAGTAACCCTGTGCGTAAAGTAAATTTCTTTGTAATCTTAGAATTGAATAATGTTGAAAATGTAAATCTGCTTTCAGTATTATCGACATCAGTAAATTTCAACTTTCTTTCCAATAGTGTTTGAAAATTAAAATATCTATCTGCGTCGTACGTAGACGTAGCACTAGAGCTTGCTATAGTTGTTTTTAAATAGGAGTTTTTGCCAATATTTAAGGTGTGTTTTAAGCCAAATGCGGTAAAGTTAGATTTGGCAAAAGCATCTTCGTCCTTTGCTGCAAATAAGTCTGTCGTGTCAATATCTTTCCCAATAAAATCAATATTAGAACTACCTAAAATACCGAAAAGAGAAATGTTACCTATTTTTGATTTTCCGAAATCTATATTAAATGATATATCATTATAGTTTGGTACAGCTGCGGTTCCAGCTAAACCTAATAGACCTACTACACCGTATCGTGCAGCTATAATAAATGACCCTCCTTTCTTTTTTAAAAATGGCCCCTCAGCCATAGCTTCTAGTCCAGGAAACGCAGCCATACCAAGTGAGTATTCATATTTTTCTGTATTCCCTTTTCTAAATCCAACATCAAAAACACCTCCAATAGCATTTCCATATTCCGCAGGGAAAGCAGAAGTTATAAAATCTGAATTTGCTAGTAAATTTGGATTTAAAGCAGATACTGGGCTACCAGTTGTACCTAAGGTAGAAAAGTGATTGGGGCTAGGTATTGGTATACCTTCAAGTCTCCAAAGTAAGCCAGCTGGAGAATTGCCTCTTACTACTATGTCGTTTCTGCTATCATCGGCAGTAGCTACACCTGCAAAATTTGAAGCTAAGCGTGATATATCGCTTCGACCACCTGCATACCTGTTAGCTTCTTCTGCAGAAAATTGCCTTACAGAAACCGCTGCCATTTTGTTTATCGCTTTGTCTTTATTTGGACCGCTTTTAATAACCACGGCATCGAGCGAATTGAATTTTTCTGGAATTGAAATATTGAGAATATTATCTTTACCCGATGTTACATCTATGTCTGGTATAGAAGCACTTTCATAACCACTAAATGTAACTCTTACAACTTGCCGTCCAAATGCTACATTTTCTATTTTAAAGTTCCCATCAACATCGGTTATTACACTACTCTCGGGTAAAGATATTAATTCTACTGTTGCACCTAGCAATGGTTTTTCGGATTGTTTGTCAATTACTTTTCCTCTTATTGTACCAGTTTGAGAAAAAGCTAGCGTGGTAGCAAAGCATAAAATAATTAGTAATGTCTTTTTCATTTTTACATTTTTTATTGTTAGAATGCAAAAATGATTGTAATGCTAAAATAAAACCATTGACTTGGGTTATGAAATTATTTGGCTGCTAAAATTCTTTTTCTAATTCTGCTGAGTGATTCTGGCTTTATACCAAGGTAGGATGCTATATAGTGTTGAGGTATTTTTTCTACAATTTCAGGTCGTTGTTGTAAAAGATTTAAATAACGTTCCTTGGGCTCTTCATTAGTTAGCATTTTATTTAATCTTGATAAAGCCATAAAAGCATTTTCGGCCATTACCCTTCCTACACTATGAAAAACAGGATAGGTTTCATATAATTTGTATAGGTCTTCTTTATTAAATTGTACTATTTCACAGGATTCAAGTGCTTGCATATTTTCTGTAGCAGGCGTTCCTGTTAAAAAACTTTCATAATCTGTGTACCAACTATCTGCAAAGAAAAATTGAACGGTGTTTTCAATACCTTCTACATTGTAAAAAGCCCTCATACAACCACTGTTTATAAAATAAATTTTATTGCAAATTTTCCCTTCCTGCAACAAAAAATCTTTTTTCTTAAAAGGTTTTATTTGCAAAATTTTCAGAAAAGCATCTTCTTCACTTTTGGTAAGTGGCACAAGTGCTTTTATACTTTGAATTATTTGTGTGGGCATTTACTTTTAATTACGAAATTTTGTCAAAGATACTAGCATTGACTACTATTTTTAATACTAATATTTTAATAGTTTTTAAATGTAAACTTATTATTTCACTTGCTTCCTATACTCCACAGGTGTCACCTCAGCGTGTTTCTTAAAAAACTTTCCAAAATTAGCAGGGTCGCTAAAGTTAAGTTGGTAAGCTATTTCAGCAATATCCATTGTGGAAAATTGTATCATCGATTTGGCTTCATTCATTAATCTTTCATTAATAAATGACAAAGCATTTTTATCGGATACAGCTTTTATGGTTTGCGATAAATGATTGGGGGTTACAAAAAGTAAATCTGCATATTCTTCTATTGTTCTTTTTTCTAAATAAAAATTATTAACGAGCTGTGTAAATTTTTGAAACAATATTTGTTGTGGACTTGTAAACCCTTGTTCCCATTGGGTAAAGGCTGTTGTAAATTCTTTTAGTTGATACAGCAATGCCAATAATTTCATAGTAGCAATGGTATGAAGGTTATCTGTACTACTTTCGTAAGCATCTACCACCTCTTTAAAATGTGGCGCAAAGTTTTTAAACTTTGCTTGGTTTAGTTTGTAAAAGTTGGTATGAATAATATTGAAGAATGGAAATTCTTTTTCAAACTCTGGTTTAAAAAATGAAAACAGTTCTTTTTTAAAATAAATTAAATAACCATTGGCTCTATTGTCTCTTTTAAAACTATATAACAACCCTGGGGTTTGAAACACCAAGAAGGAGTTAAGCTCTGTAACATTGGTACTATCGTAAGTTATTTTGGTATCACCCGCATTGGTGATTAAAGAAATAAAATAAAAATCTTTTTTAAAGGGCGGCTTATAATTCGCAATAGAACCTTCAAAGGGTTTCATATGAAAGCAAAAGAAATTAGAATTGTTGCTTTTTAGGTTGGATGGTATTGAAATGAGAAATTCATTTATTTCTTTATAAACAGGAATGGAGAAATGTTGTTGTGGCATTTTTATTTGTTGTTAACACAAATATAAATTGAATATTGATTTATTTTGAGTATTAAAATCAGCAAAATAAAGAATACTGTTTTTGTTTTTTAAAGTAGTGGTAAATTATTTATATGCATAATTCTGGTTTGATAGCTCTAAAACTATAAGATTATACTTTAATAAATGGTGTAGCAAAATATTTCAAATTGGCGATAAGAAAAATTCAATGTCTTCGCTACTTTCAATTTTTGTAGCTATGCCAATTAATTAATTCTTTATAGTTGCTTTTATAAATTATTGAACATATTCAACTTCTATTTCTAAATCGGGATGTAAACTTTTCTTTACTGGACAAGTCTCTGCTACCCTTGTAAAAATGGTATAATCTTTTTCACTTAGCTGTAGTGTTTCTGGAAAAACTAGCTTTATTACAATTTTGCCTATGCGCCTAGGATCAGACAGCATATGTTTTGTAACCTCCATTTTGCTGTTAGAAAGATCTATGCTCATGTCCGCTGCTTTCATTCCCATGGTAGTTACTATACAAGTTGCTAAAGAAACACACAATAAGTCAGTAGGGCTAAACCGCTCACCCTTGCCTCTATTGTCTGTTGGTGCATCTGTTTCTATTATGCTGCCACTTTGTAAATGTGTGGCTTCGCAGCGAAGATTTCCTTGATAAATGATTGATGTAGTCATTTTAAGATAATTTTTTGAATGTTTAGTGATATAATTAATTGTATATAATGTGTTAGAAGTTATTTTTGCATAAATTTACTTAGATAAATAGATTATATGAAGAAAATAATTTTTTCGTTGATAATATTTCTTGTGTCGTTCAGCGCATTTTCGCAAGAAAGAACTAAAACCAGTAGAGAACTAAGGAAAGATAAACGTAAAGAAAGGATAACAATGCTTGAAACCCGAGAAGAAGAAGGCGTTATAGCTTATCGTAAACATTCTTTAATTGGCCTAAAGCTTACAAATGATGGGTATGGGGGGTTTATAGAAATAGGTAGAGCAAAAACCGTAAGAAAAGCGCTTTTGTTTCAATTAGATATTTCTGAAAGAAAGCACCCTAAAGAAGTAAAGCAGTTTAATCTTAATGGAGCTGGCCCCTATGTTTATGGAAAAGTAAACTTTATGTACCCTGTAAAAATTGGTGTTCAGCAGCAATATTTATTGGGCAATAAAGGCAATAAAAACGGTGTAAGTATAAGCGCAAATGTAGGAGGAGGGTTATCTATAGCTTTGCTTAGACCCTACCTTTTATTATTTGAGGATTCCGTACAAAAGCAATTTTATGCTGGTCTTAAAGAAGATACAGCTCGATTTTTGAGTACTAACAATATTGCTGGACCAAGCTTAGGTACTGGTTTTAATAAATTAAAAGTAAACCCTGGCGCATATGTAAAGGGAGCTATAAGGTTTGACTATGGTAAGTACAACGAAGTAGTAAGTGCTATAGAAGTTGGTATTACTGCAGAATTTTACAGCAAAAAAATACAGCAAATGGTTTTTAGTAAGGATAACAATTTTTTCTTTTCGGCTTACTTTTCAATTTTATTTGGGAAACGAAAGTAAAAATGTATTTCATAATAATAGTATAAAAAATAGAGGGAGTATAGATGGAAAATACAATTGTATCTGAAGAACAAAGGCAAAAAAAACCAAATTGGTTGAGGGTAAAATTGCCCATTGGAGAAGAGTATAAACATGTAAGAAGTTTAGTGGATACCCACAAACTACATACGATATGCGAAAGTGGAAATTGCCCTAATATGGGCGAATGCTGGGGTGCGGGCACAGCAACTTTTATGATTCTTGGCAATATTTGTACCCGTAGTTGCGGGTTTTGTGCGGTAGCTACTGGCAGGCCCGATGCTGTGGATTGGGATGAGCCACAAAGGGTAGCAGAAGCTATACATTTAATGAAAGTTAAACATGCTGTAATAACTTCTGTAGATAGAGATGAACTAAAAGATGGAGGTAGCATAATTTGGGAGAATACTATAAAAGCTGTATATGCACTTAACCCCGATACCACATTAGAAACATTGATTCCCGATTTTAAAGCCGAAAAAGAGAACATACAACGAATTATAAATGCGCACCCAGATGTGGTGAGCCACAATATTGAAACTACAGAAAGACTAACAAAGCAAGTGCGTGTACAAGCTAAATATTGGCAAAGTATGGAAACACTTAAGATTTTAAAAGCAGGTGGTATGCGTACGAAAAGTGGTATTATGCTTGGCCTTGGTGAAGCAAAAGAAGAAGTAGTACAAACGCTTAAAGATTTGTACAATAGTGGTGTAGATGTGGTTACGATAGGCCAATACCTGCAACCTACAAAAAAGCATTTACCTGTAGAGCGTTTTATTCATCCAGATGAGTTTGCGGAATATAGAGAAATTGGGTATCAACTTGGATTAGATTATGTGGAAAGCGGGTCTCTTGTACGATCTAGCTACCATAGCGAAAAACACGTAATACAAAATTGGGGAAGAAATAAGTGGTTGGAGGAGAAGGGAGTTTAAAGTTTAAAGTTCAAGGTTGAAGGTTCAAGGTCGTAACCCCTCAGCGGCTGTAAGCCCTGACGGCTTGAAATAAAAGATGAGGGATTGAAACTCCGTAAGCGGTTGAAATGAAAGACCGTTTCAAACCTTGGTAGTGAATAATAAAATTTAATTGAGATTAATACAATTACAAATCAAGTTTGATGATGCTGTAAACTGTTTTCAAACTTTTTTCTTTTTTTAATTACAAGTACCCAATGCCCAATAAATAAGTATAAAAATAAGGATTGTAGAGAGGCAACCGCCGCCTACTTTTTTTGCGCCATACCCAGCAATAAGGCCTCTAAAAAGTTTGTTCATCTTTACTGTTTAGGTAAGTATTTTTTTTGCGTAGCGCTTTATTCATGCACCGCCAACACCGCTACCTTGCTTTGGTAAATCATTTTTTTAGTATGCTGCGTTTTAAATAATTTGGCAAAAAAACTATGGTGTTTTGGCCCCATAATAATCATATCTATATCTTTATCTTCTACAAATAAATTCATAGACTCATGAAAATCGAAAAGACGCATAAAATAAAATTCTGGTTTAAAGTCAGACAACAATAACTCCATTTCATCCCTTTCTTTTTTGAAACCAGTTGTCAAAGAAATATAATGGCTATCATCTATATTTAACACATGTAGGTTTGGTTTAAAATCTGTAAGTACTCTTTTTACCGCCATTAAAACTGGGGTATCTTCTACGTACTTCATTTCAGATGCTATTAAAACATTTGTAATGCCTTGGTAGCTTGCGTCTGCTGGGATTATTAATACAGGACATATATTTTTTTCAGCCATAAGCAAGGTATTAGAACCAGAAAAACGCTGCGCAATTGCAGACTTTCCAGTGAGGCCCATTACAATCATATAGGCTGCTTTTACGTGTGCAAATGCGGTAAGGCAATCAATAAAGTTATTGCCAGATTCTGTAATCGTTTCTATATGCGAAGCAATTTCAACTAGTTCTTTTTGTAAGCCTACTAAATAATCGTTTGCTACGGCTACATCTTCCCCTGAAGAATAAAAATGATACAATATTATATTTACATCTGTTCGTTTTGCATACATTTTTGCACCATAATGTGCAGCATTAAATGATGTTTCCGAAAAATCGATTGGGATTATAACATTTATCATAAACTATTTTTTTTACAAATTAAACGATTTAAATTTAACTCTGCAAACAGTTTTTAGAAAATGTCTAATTTTTCGATAAGCTATTGTAAAATAGCTTTAGATAACAATAATTACCAAAATTTATTGGACACTAAAATATTCAAGATAATAAAACACCTGTCGTAATTTAATTTCCTACAAGAAATTTCTCACTAATTATTTTATCGCTCATTATTATTTTGCCGATATAGATGCCTGCGGGTAGTTTTTGTAAATCAATAATTTTATTGTTATTATAAGCGGCTATGGTTAGAATATTTTGACCATTAAAATTATAGAGCTGAAAACTTGCCTTTTCATTGGGAGGAATATTTAACCACACTTGTTTATTATTACCATTTAGCGGATAGATACATTGCTCTTTTTTTATGGTTTTATTTATTAGCCTTATAATGTTGGAGTATTCAGTTTTGCCACTTGTGCTTTTTATTTTTAGGCGATAATATAAATCTTTGTTACTAGTAAAATGTTGGAAGCTGTATACTGCAACCGCTTGGTTTTTTGCAGCAGCTGTTCCCGCTTTTTGAAACACAATACCATCACTGCTATGCTCTATTTCAAATGCTGTTACATCTATTTCATTACTTGTTTGCCAGTTAAGTTGATTATAATTCGTACGGTTATACCCATTCCAATTTTCCAATTTTACAGGTAGTACAGAACTTGTAGTAACATTGTAAATTGTTCCTGAAAGTGTAATTGCTAGTAGTTCTCCATTTTCTTTTTCTCCAAATCCCGAAATACTTGCTAGTTTATTTGTTTGAATTGTACTAGCATTATTACTAGCATTTATTACCCAAACATTTCCGCTCACGTAATCTGCGCATATATAATACCCGTACATGGCTGGGTACACTGTACCCCTGTATACGTAGCCGCCAGTTATCGAAAAGCCGCCTGTATTAATATTATGTAGATATTCAAAAACTGGAGAAACATAATTGCTCTGTGCTAGGCAACCTGCAGTATTAAAGGCACTCAATCCTTCGTAGCAACGCCAGCCATAATTAGCAGCACTAGCTTGAGCAGATGTAAGATTATTTACTTCCTCTTTTACATCTTGCCCTACATCAGCAATCCAAGTATTTCCTGTAAGTTTGTCAAAACTCCAACGGTATGGATTTCTTAATCCCAAAGAAAAAACCTCGTCTAAAACACCTGAGTTTGTAACAAATGGATTATCTGCTGGTACAGTATAAAATGGGGAGGTAGTAAAGTTGTCCACGTTTATACGAATCATTTTTCCCCAAAGGCTATTTCCATTTTGTGCTAGATTACCAGGGTCACCGCCACTTCCGCTGTCGCCCAGTCCAAAATATAAATTACCATCTGCTCCAAAATTTAATTTACCACCATTATGATTGCTGTACACTACTGGCTTTACAATAGTTAAAATATTTGTTCGAGTAGTAGCATCTGCTTGATTTGGGTCTGTCAATAATGTTTGAAACCGATCTATATTTACACCACCTGCTCCATTGGTATAATACACAAAGAAGTATCGGTTGTTTTCATAATCAGGATGAAAAGCTATACTTAATAATCCTCTTTCGCCACCAGTAGTAAAATTGCCTGTAAGGGTTAAAAAACTGCCATTTAAGAGCGTAAAATTATTATCATATGCCCTTACTGTACCGCCCCGTTGTACTATAAAAATCCGATTGCTACCATCGTTAGCAGAAACAATATCCAGCGGGCTGCTAAGCCCAGTAATTGGTAGTGAAGTAAAAGTAATAACTGGTTGGCTATTTGAACTGGGTAAAATCAAAAAAAATGATATACAAATTAGAAGTAAATTTTTCATAGTGAACGTTTGTTAAACTATTTAACAAAATCAATGCCACAAAAGTTTTTAGCAGATTCTAAAAATTAAAACCATGTATTTTTTTACTAAAAGTATTATAATCCCTTTTTTATAGAACTTTAATAAAACTTTCCAATTTATCTTTCGATTTCGTAAGCAATGAAATACCCTTATTCAAATTGTCAATAACAATTGTTTTAGTATTGGCATCTCCAAATTCAATTTGATCCAGCATAGATTCTTTTTTAAAAATATCAAGCCGCAGCATTTTTGAAATATTTATAGCATCTACGCCTATTTCCATGGTGAGCGCATTGCTTTTTTCTAAAATATCTTTCAATTCTTCAATAGATTTTGAAAATCGTTTAAGCGATTCTTTGTAGTCTTTCCAATTGTTATTCTTTATTTTTTCTAATAAAATTTGTTTATCAGTAATAATGGAATAGAGACTACTATACATTTCTGTTCCAATTTTTTTAAATTTATCCTTGTCAGAACGGAGTGCTACAGATTCTGATTTTGAAAATAGGCTTGAAACCGCATCAAATAATTTTTCGAGCGCACTAATTTCCGAAGTTATTTGTGGTTGTGCCAACACAGAACTACTAAAGAACAGGAATCCAATTAACAAAGGCAATTTAAAATATGTTATCATGGTGTTTTCTTTTTTTTAATGAGTAAAACCATTCCCCAAAAAACAATTATAAATACAATGATAATTGGTATAAATGTTTTTTTATGAAACAATGATGGTCTGTAGGGCGAAAGTGTATCTAAATAAAATAATAGGCCAATTAAAATGGCAAAAAGTACGGTGAATATTGTTCCTATTTTAATGTTCTCTTGCATGTTCAGGAAAAAAATTGTTAGATGTAATATTTATTCATAAATATAGCATATTTTACTTATGTATAAATTTAAAAGTAAAAAAAAATCTTCTATTGAATGTGTTTGGAGATAATTACTAACTATTGTGATAGTTTGATAGCAAACATTTATGCCTCCTTATCAAAATAAAGTTTATAAAATTTTCTGCCATCAGCATCAATGCCCTGCTCAATCAATTCTCTATCGCCATGTATGTATATGTGAAAATTTCTATCTAGTTTTAAAACACTTTTAAAAACCTTTGCTTGCTTTTTTACGGCTTGCATAGATATATCAAAATGGTCGTCTAGTTCTAGATTATTAGTAGCCCTATAAGAAGCATCAAAATCTTGAAATGATTTTCTAACATCTTTGTCTATAAAAATTTGTGCTTCAAACTCTTTTTGGTTGAAGGTTTCGTTTGTTTTAAAATAATCTACAGAGCGGTTTAAAAAATCTATTTGGTCTGCTTTGCTTACTACAAATTCTTCTGTGAGCTGCTTGGTTACAAAGTCTTTGGTAATGCCCATTATATCTTTTGTAAAATGATACTCATCGTTTAAAGGTTTTAGCTTTAAAAAATCTGCTGCCCAATATTGTGCTTCAGTATTTTTATTTGCTTTATCGACAATGCAAACTTTGTAGCCTTGGTCTTTGTTTACATTTAATATTAAGCAGCCTTTTTCGAGTTTATCAATATTTATACCATCGTCATAATGTATGCTAAAATCTGCTTCTTCATTATCTACTTTTAAAAACGATTGTCTGTTTTCGGATTTGAAAATGCCAATAGCATCCGTCATAGCTTCTGCTATTTCTATATCTTTAAAATAAGCTACAAATAAATCGCCTGATTTTATTTGTGGATGTACAGATACTTCGTATAAATATTTAGCAATGTCAATAGCATTTTTGTGGAGTGTTTTTTCATTGTCAAAAATTTTGCTTACAAAATTGTACAATGGGTTCATGGTAAAATCGCCATTGCTAAAAGTAAATGCATTAAACTCTACATTGGTAAAGGGTGTAAGAAAAAATTTGGAAAGTAGTACTTTTACTAAATTGTCTGATATGTCCAATAGCTCATTTGAGAGTACTAAATCTTCTTCATTTGTTTTATTGCCTACGTTGTGTACGGAAACTTTTTCTATTGTGGAGTTGGAGAAATTGATCATTGTTTTTATTTGTCTTTCAGTTTTTCTAAATCGTCTAAATCTTTAAAACGTAGAACGATTTATTAGATGTTCGCAAAATAATTGTATGAGTAAGTTTATAGAGGAATCAACAGTAAAGATATTTCCCATTACAATTCGCTTTTTCTTCCATAACCAAGTGTCTTACCCATTTTTGGTGGATTTTTATAATCTATTCCATAAGCCATGCATGTGAGATACCATTCTTCTGCAAGCCTTTGCCCATAGGTTGTTTCGAGCGAAAATAATTTGGCTTTCTCCAATTCATTTTGGGTAGTTAATTTTCATATGGTTCTATCCATTTTATACATATGGCAAATGTAAATAAAAATATATGGTTGAAATAGTTTTAAGATTGAATAAAATTATACTCCTCACTCTGTGAAAACGTGCAAAGCACAGATTAAAGAATTACATATTTAATGCATTGTGAAGTATAAATGATAGCATGTTTTTATGAGGAGTCGGCATATATGTCCCGTTAGGGACTACCTATTTGTAACCACTCAAAAAATGAGATACCATTTGCTCCGTAGGAGCTACCCAATAGTTATCTGCTAATAATATTTTATGGTAGATATCACTGTAAAATCTTTTACGGTTTCTTGCATTGATTTATAAAAGCTATAACCCGTCCTCAATGTGAAGGGTAGCTCCTACGGAGCAAATGGTACATAGCGGTTTATTTATTACAAATAGGTAGCCCCTAACGGGGCAAAATAGCTACGAACAAAAATAAACAGCAGAAAATATTTATAACACTCACAATAGTTAAAACTTTTCATACTATAGAAATTTGTAATGACTATCCGCTATTTGGTGCAAGGGCAATAGTTTTAATAAAAATAATTTCAGCTTCAAACAATTATGAGCTATTTACCACTTTAGTTAATCCTTTTTGCTGATTGTATATCGTACATTTCTAAATAGAGACTAAAACTGTGCATCTGTGGCTATAATATGGCCGCAGATGCACAGTTTACATTTATAAAACAAAAGCCTCCTCTTCAATTTTATAGTAATACGGCTCTTGGATGTAGCGCAAAGGTCAATCTTTGGAATAGTTTCATTTTGCACCAAATAGCGGATAGTCATTATAAATTTGTAATAATAAAGCTAAATGATTGCACATTTTTATGTGTTGTAAACTATAATAATGCTCGTATTATTGTTGAATAAAGATATAAAGATGAAGGGCTTCCGACAAAAATGTAAGGGACAAGTGCAGGATAGAAGTGGTTCCGCAATTAAAATGCGAAATTGTAACGAACAAAAGATTGCAACGCATAGCCCCCGCAACAAGTGCGGGGCAGGCCCTGCCAAAGTTGATTATTGTATAAGGCTCACAGCCCCCCAAATTAAAACCCCCTCGCATCATCATCGCCTCTTTTATCAGCAATAGCGATAATTTTTTTCTTATCTATTTTTATCAATTCTGTACGCCCAATTGCGCCTCTTTCTTGTATGGTATATCCCATGGCAGTAAGTTCTTCTCTCACTTTTTTGGGAAAATCTTTTTCAACGAAAATAACATCGGGCAGCCATTGCTGGTGAAATTTTGGCTTGTTTACTGCATCGGCAGGGCTTAGGTTGTAATCAACAATATTTATAATACTTTGAAAAACGCTAGTAGGAATCGTAGTGCCACCGGGCGTACCAACAACAATAAATGGTTTATTATTTTTAAGCACAATGGTGGGTGTCATACTACTAAGCATGCGCTTACCAGGTGCAATGGCATTTTTATCATTACCCAAAGCGCCATACATATTAGGTACGCCTGGTTTTACACTAAAATCATCCATCTCATTATTCATTATAAAACCTGCGCCTGTTATAACTGTTTTGCTGCCATAATTATCATTTAAAGTAGTGGTTACTGATACTGCGTTGCCTTCAATATCTGTTACACTTATATGTGTTGTTTGTTCGCTTTCCTTTATTGTACCAGCTTTTGTAAGCTTACTATTGCCTGCTTTCAGCGGATTGTAATCTGTCATTCTCTTTTTTAAATATGCTTTGCTTACCAAGGTCTTTACTGGCACTTTCACAAAATCGGGGTCGCCCAAAAATTCGGCTCTATCTGCAAATGCTCTTCGTTCTGCTTCTGTAATCAATTGTACACTTGCAGTAGTTTGAAAAGGTAAAGCAGCCAATTTATACTGTGCCGTCATTTGCAGTAATTGTTGTATAATAATACCACCACTGCTTGGCAGTGGCATTGTAATTACTTGATAATTTTTATACGGAAACTGCATGGCTTCTCTTACACGTACTTTGTAATTTTTTAAATCTTGTGTGCTAATAATGCCATTGCCACTGCTCATTTCTTTTGCAATGAGTGCTGCAGTTTCGCCTTCATAAAAACCAGCAGCACCATTATTTCTAATTCTTTTTAATGTATTGGCAAGGTCGGTTTGTATAAAAATATCGCCAGCTTTCCATGCACTATCTTTTACAAAAGCTATCGGGTTTTTATTTACTCGTTTAAAAGTTTCTTTCATATAATTGAATGAAGAAGCTTGTGATTTTGTAAGCGCAAAGCCTTTTTCTGCAAGGGTTATAGCAGGTGTTATTAAAGTTGCCATAGGTAATTTTGCATAAGGTAAAGTAGCAAACAATCCTGCTACTGTGCCTGGTACGCCGCTGGCTAAGTGGCCTTCCATGCTTAATACTGTTATAGGATTTTTAGCACTATCCAAATACATATCTCTACTTGCTTGTGCTGGTGCCATTTCTCTATAATCAAGTGCAATATTTTTTCCTTTGCTGCTGTGTGCTACTAAAAAACCACCACCACCTAAATTTCCTGCACCTGGATATACTACGGCTAAAGCAAGTTGTGTGGCTATGGCAGCATCAAATGCATTGCCACCTTGCTGTATCATTTGCATACCTGCATCGCTTGCTAGTGCATGTGCACTTACTACAGCAGCTTTTTTTACTTCTATATTTTTTGTGTTATTATAGTTGTAAGGATTTAGTTGTGCATTTGTAAAAGCAATTGCTACAGAAAAAACTGAGCTGAGAATAAATTTGAACATAGCGTTTATTTGTTCAAATTTAATTGTTTTTGGTAGCTAATAAATTAAACTTTTATAAAGAAATAAACGGCTAGTAAAAGTTACAATTCTACTAAGCCATGCTTCACTGCAAATATTACTAAACCTACACGAGATTTTACTTTTAGTTTATCAAACAAGGTATTGCGGTATCCATCAATTGTTTTGGGACTCAAAAATAATTTCTCTGCCATTTCATTATACGTAATTTCGGTACATGCCATTTCTAAAAATTCTTTTTCCCGCTCTGTCATTAGTTTAAGTATATCAGCTTTTTTTACAATTTCATCGTCAGCATGTTGTAGTGAGTGTACTAATTTTCCTGTTATAAAATCTGTGTAATAAAACCCTTTGTTCATGATAGACTGCAGGGCATCCGCCAATTCTGTGGGTTCTACATCTTTTCCTAAATAACCTTTTACACCTAATTTTAGCATTTGTACTATGCTCTCTTCTTTTTCAATCATACTTACTACCAATACTTTTACTAAAGGGTAGTTTTTGTTTAACCACTCTACAGATGCAAAGCCATTCATGCTGGGCATATTTATATCCATTAATATTATATCTGGAAGATTTTTCGGGTCTATTTTTTTTTGTAAGTCCAAGCCATTATCGGCTTCAAACAAAATGATGTGAGAAGCATTAACCATTTCTATGAGGCTTATCAAGCCCTTTCTAAAAAGCTTGTGGTCATCTACTAAGGCTATCTTTATAAATTGCATAGTTATATAAAAATAATGTTTTATATGGGCATTTCAATGGTTATCTTGGTTCCCTTATCTACAGTGCTTTCTATGTCTACAGATGCATTCACCAACTTTGCTCTATTTCTTAAGTTAGAAAGCCCAGCTCCATCTTTTGTATTTAGTTTTTCAGCTACATCAAACCCAATACCATTGTCTTTTATAGCTAGTATGAATCTATTAGCTGTATTGGTTATTAAAACTGTAATGTGTTTTGCTTGGGCATGTTTTACAATGTTGTTTAAAATTTCTTGTGTCATCCTATAAAGCAAAATAGCTTTTTCGTTGTTTAATAATGGCAGATCATCTTCTTTTATTATTTTGGTAACAAACTGTTCCGTTTTATTTAGGCGTTCTACTTCTATTTCTATTGCTTTAATTAGCCCAATTTTTGCAATTCTATCTGTACCTAGGCTCGCAGATAGTGATTTTACATCGCTTATTAATTGCCTTACCAAGTCTTTTGTATCATTTATTTTTATTGTAGCTTTTTCTATATTATCCAACTTTAAAGTGTTTAAATTTATTTTTATCAGAGAGGCTACTTGCCCAATGTTATCGTGTATTTCATAACTAATATTTTGCAATGTTTGGTCGTGTATTTCCAATTGTGATTGCATTAACGTATGCGAAAACTGAATATGCATTTCTTGTTTTTCTTTTAAATACGTATAATATCTTTTTTGATAAATAAATATAAACGCTATAATGAGCACTACCAGAATAGACAAGATAAGAGTGCCGCCTATAATTAATATAATATACTTTGTTTCCATTTTCTATTTTTAATGGTTACTAAAAACCCTACTGCTATTAATAAATAATAAACAGTATTTAATATTCCATGTATGCTCCATAAATAATTTAGGCTAGCATTGTTGCGAATGAAATGATTAAATGCAAAAAGAAAATATGTGCAGGGGGCATATATTAGAATGGCCATGCAAAACCAAAACATGGACTTTAATTCAATTTTAAATAAATCTTCGCTTTTATAAATTTGGTAAAAATAAATAGATACCCAAAGCACCTGTATCAAATTACTAAGGCAAACCATTTCCGAAAAAAATCGATTGGCAATGCCTTCTATAATTACCAAATAAAAATACAAGCTAAAAAACATGCTAGAAAACACCAGTATTAACCAACGGCTGTTTTTTTTAATGCTAAAATAAAATAGCAATGCCCAAATAGCAGCTTCACAACCTATAAATAAATTATAAAGCGCCCATAAATTGTTTTTGTTTACTATAAACTGGGCACCAAATTGTGGAAGCGATGCAAGCACCAATAATAACAACATCAATTTAGCCTCAGTATTGTATTTTGGAAATAAAAATAATCCCACAAGCAGTGGGATTATTACTGAAAAAATTGAAATGCATTGTATAATCTTATCCATTATCTGTAGTAATATCGAAATTGGGTAAAGCTTTTATAGTACAAGTTACTGGGTATTGCAAGGCTGCAGATTGATCTGCACTTATTAGATTTGTGTTTGATTCTGTTGTACTGCTCATATCTGCAGCATTCATATTTGTTTTACAAGCCACTAACACCATAGTTGCTGTTCCATCAGGCTTGCTCGCATTGTACACTTTTAAGCCATCTGCAGTGGGGTTCATATTCCACAATGCTTCAATGTCGGCTTTTTCAAAAATAAAAGATTGGGCTGTTGCTGTAAAATACTTCTTACTCTCTACACCATTAATACTTGCAAATGAACCACTTGCATCATTTTTGTTTTGTAAATATTTACTAATTTCTTCGTTAGCTAGCTGTTTTGTGATAAATGCACTCATAATGAATTGTTTTATTAGTTAATTAAATAATATATGTAATCTAGCCCCCTTTTCTTAAAAAATACGCTCAAAATAGAAAAACCATGTTTTTCTAAGCCAAAAACAGGAAAAACCCTGTACAAAATTCAGTCTGTTGCCTCTTGTTCAGAAATTCCGCTAATCATACTTTTGATGCATTAAATATAAGTATTATATAATAATTAACTAGTATGAAAAAAATAGCTGATTTCTTTTTAGCCAAATTGGTAACCAACAGCAAGTTTAATTCTGCATCACCCAATAATGATAAAGCATTATTACTACCAGATTTTTATTCAGCAATTCAAAAATGTATCAGCATTTTTCAACAGGCTTATCCCGAAGTAAATATTGATTTTACAGAAACCTATAGAAGCAATGAATTGCAATTAATACATTTTAAAAATGGCGCTAGTAAAATAAAGAAAAATGGCATGCATCATTATGGTATAGCTGCGGATTGCATTTTTATAGTAAAAGGAAAACGCACCTATAAAGGCTATATAACATTACTCAGAAAAATATACAAAGAGAATGGGCTTTTTATATTGGGTAATTGGGATCCACTTCATGTGCAATTTATAGATGTACCAACTCAACAAACACTTAGGGATACTGTAAGTGGGAGTATAAAAATTTTTCAAACAAGATATAATATACCAGCAACAGGAGAAGCCGATGCTGCTACTATAAAAAAGGCTAAACAGGTTTTTATTTAGCCTTTTACAAAATATTTTTCTAGGGGTAGGAAAAACGGGTAAGCTGAAAACCGAAAATAGAGTAAGCAATTTTTAAAACTTTAAAACTTTTTATTATGGCAACTAAAAGAGCAGTTGTAGTGGGCATAAATGATTATGCTCCTATTGGGGTAGGCGGCCCAGATTTAAATGGATGTGTAAATGATGCTAGAGACATGGCTAACACACTAGTAGTGTGTGGCTTTAGCCCAGCAAACATTAGAATACTCACCAACCACAACGCCACAAGAGCAAACATCATAGCTTATTTAACTTGGATGTTGAGCAGTTCTGTAGCTGGAGATTCGGTAGTATTTTATTATTCTGGGCATGGTACCAGGGTAGCTAATATTGGTGCTGATGTAGAAATTGATGGTTTAGATGAAGCTATTGTACCACACAATTATAACACAGCTGGTGTTATAAGAGATGATGATTTTAAAGCCATTTTTGATGCTAAGCTAAAAGCCGGTGTAAACTTGGAAGTAATTTTTGACTGCTGCCATGCAGGTACAGGCACAAAAGCTTTTTTCGACAATTCACTTTTTGGAGAGGATAATGTTGGTTACGAACAAGCAAGGGTATTGCCAGCTTCACTTGAAGATGAATTTTATTTTGCTCATGCAAACGAGCTTACAAGTAAGAAAGGTAAAAAAGATGTAGAAGGACTAAAAGTTACCAAGGCTCTTGTGCCTGTAGCAGGTATGAAACATTCTTTGTGGGCAGCTTGTAAAGATAATCAGGTGAGTATGG
Organism: Ferruginibacter sp.; assembly: GCA_031408295.1. Taxonomy (GTDB): domain Bacteria; phylum Bacteroidota; class Bacteroidia; order Chitinophagales; family Chitinophagaceae; genus Ferruginibacter. The sequence goes on along the minus strand of JANNVW010000030.1, from coordinate 38,875 downwards.
AGGGAAATATAGGCGGCCAAGTAAGAGGTTATTTTACTTTCCATTTTTGTAAAGTTTTAAGGGCAACATCTGGTAATATTATTAGAAGAGTTTTGGATGCTCAAGTTACTAATGCTTTATCAGCCATGGGCGCAGCACAAAGAAACCAAACAGAAAGCATAACGGTAGAATTTTCTCAGAAGATATTTATGTAAGGGGGGTAGGTAGGAAAAAACGGGGTAGCCGAAAACCGGTAAACAGAGTAGGCATTTTTTTACTTAAAAAATTTTTGTTATGATAATTACACTTGATGTGTTTTCTGGAATGCCAAACCCTTCTTGGAAACTTAACGAAAAAGATGCAAAAAAATTTGTAGAACGTTTTGCAAGTCGCTCCGTATTGGATGCTGAAAACATGGAAGCACCATTAGGATACAGAGGGTTTTCTATTGAAACTGCTTCCGATGTAAAACGACCAGATACATTGCCAACAAAATTTCATGTAGGTGGTACTGTAGCAGATAGCTTTAAAGCTAAAGGCTTAAAAAATCCGCTGCTATCACTAGATGAAATGGATGATGCTACAAAATGGTTATTGAGCAAGTCAGACGGTGCTATAAAAGAAGACTTAATGAGTTATGTAAAAGATACTTTGAAGCAACAAAAAAAAGGAATTAAAGAAGTGGCGCCAACAGAAATTGTGGAAGATACTTTTTTGAAAGATATTACAGCAAAGTCGCCTTGCATTATACAAAGTACAGCATATAACCCAGCTTTTTGGAACGACCCAGCTTACATAACTCGTAATAATTGCTATGCATATGCTATGAATTATAGAAGTAATACATTTCCACAGCCTGGTCGTAGGTCTGGCCACCCAGCTCCGTTTCCGCCTACTTGTGCCAATATTAGAACCGCTGCAAATTGGGACGGTTGCAAGTCAACATGTAGCGGTGGCAATAAATTGGTAGCATTGGTTATTTGGCCAGGTAATGATTATCATTGGTATCGTAAACACAGTGCAGGTTTTTGGGGACATAAACCAGGCGGTACTGCTGCTAGAAATGTAGATAGTTTGAACCGTGTAATAAATGGTACAACACTTACACCTTTTAATTGTGCAAGAGGGCCGTATAGTATTTTCTGTAGTTACCTATATTCTCCCACAGGAATGATAGTAAGTTAATGAGAGCACTGCTGATACTACCTCTTTTGTTATGTATGATAACATGTTCTTCAAATAAAATTAAAAAACAAATGACTATAACTGTAGAGCTTGATATATATAGTGGTAGGCCTAACCCAAGTTGGGAAATGGATGCAAAGCAAACTGCTCATTTGTTAAAACAACTTGCCAAACTATCTACACTCCCAAAAGCTGTGTTAGATATGCAAGACGGTCTTGGCTACAGGGGCTTTAATATTAAAATTGTAGATGAAAATGTAAAAGATGAAGCTCCAATTATTGTAAAAGTTTTTCATGGTATTATTCGCATAGACGATAATGTTTTTGAAGATACAGTTTTCATAGAAAAAAACTTGCTCAATCAAGCAAAACAAAATGGGTTTAAAAATATATTGGAATCATTAGGGGAGTAAGCCGAAAATCCCAAAATAAAGAGTAGGTAATTCAAAAAAAATATTATGAAATATATATTTAAGGGAAACCTTTGTGGTTTTCTGTGCGAAGAATGCAACGAGCCACTTTCTGGAATGGAAGTGTTGCTTTATTTACCATGGCGAAAAGAAAGTGTTACAGAAGCAGCAGTTGCTGAAGTAAAAGACACATTCCGTTTGGTATCAAAAGAAGAAGCAGCATCTAGAAAAAACTTGCTCATAGCTACAACCAAAACTGATGAGTTTGGAAACTTTGCATTTGAGCTAGATGAAAAATACAGCAAGACAGCTTTTGATATTGATTTTGTGTGTGGTACTGTACCACGTGTGCCACCGAAACCACGCAGAGAACCATTGCAATTTCATCTTACTACCATTTATCCGAAATGGAGAAATACTACTGAAGCTGAAAATGTTTTTTATAAATGGGAATATTGTTTGTCAGCAAAATGGTGGTGTTATATAAGAGGTTATTATTTTGATGCTTGGGTAATTTGTGGCCACCTCCGCAATTGCGAAACGGGTAAACCTATTGCCAATGCTAGTGTTACAGCATGGGATGCTGATTTTTTAACCGATGATAATTTGGGTACTGCAATAACAGATGCAAGCGGTCATTTCAGAATTGATTATACCTCCATTCAGTTTAAACAAACATTTATACCTTGGCTTAATGTGGAAACAGATCCAGGTCCAGGGCTTAATTTTCAGAGCGGTCCAGATGTTTATTTTAAGGCAGTATTGGGTGGTGTTTTATTGATAGATGAAAAAAAAGTAGACTGTCGTAAAAATGTTGGCTACTGCCTTTGTGTAAATTTATGCAGCAAGATTAATGTTGGTGACCCAGATACTCCCTTTCCAAGTGCTTGGACAGGTATAGGTCAAGCTTTCAATATTACAACTGGTATTGGACCTAAAGATTTTGATGCGGTTGGTTATGCTGGAGGTAGCGGCAAATACGCATTGTATAGTAACATAAGGCTGACTGGTCAGGCAGCACCAAAAGCAGCAAGTGGCAATCCTATTGAATATCGCTTTTTAATAAGTGATGTTACTACAGCTAACGGCGGAGCTCCACCTGCGCTTGCCAATTTCACAAAAATTGTAGGCGTTACCGCTGGTTTATTTGTTGCGGGTACTGTTGCAAAACTTATGGAAAAAGTTTTTCCTTTTAATGTACATGATGTAAATAGCGACCAAGCGGATTTTGATGTGAATGGATGGTTTGATATTAATAGTGCTATTAATCGCACGGTAACAGCACTTGGTCAGCCATTAACAAACTTCTGGTTTATAGATGAGGATACTTTAATTACTATGGATACTAGGGTTTTAACTTCAGCTTTAAACGTGCCTGCGGCGGCGGCAGTTGTTGGTAATCCCATACCTGTTGGCAACAAAATTCCAATTGAAAAAGTTGCTATTCGTTTTGAAATAAGAGAAGTTGTAAATAAGCCCGCCAACCAGTTTAATATATTACCAGGTAGTGGAAAAACACTTAACTCAGCCATCATGAATAACAATTCCGTTTTTATGAAACTGGCCATAACAGAATTAGAAATTGGAGGTCTTTGTAATCCAATCAGCGGTACAGTTCATGCTAAGTATACGGTTTATCATCCACATCTTGCTTCTTCTTCATTACATCTTAATAATAACAGTGGTACAATTAGTAAGAATATAACTGATGGATTTCTTACGCTAAGTGGCAATACAAATCCACTTGTGGATGGAGGGGCAAACAATAGCCTTCAGCTAAATGCTAATCCCAATGATTTAACAAGATGCACCTATGCGCTGAATTTATATGCCAGAGCACGTTTACACAATGGCGAAAGCCAGATTAGTGATAGTGGTCCAATACCACAATTGTTCTTCTACGATATTTAAAATATTCAATGAGCAGCAAGATACATAATCTGTCTCTTGCTGTTTATTACTTTGTAGACATTTAAAATAAAACGGAGTATACCGAAAATCCAGTAACAGAGTAGGTAAAACACAAAAAAATATCAATTATGGCAACATTAAAAAAAACAGCAACAGCTCGTAAAGTAGCTTCAAAAGCTAAACCAAAAATGCCACAAAATGGCATTGAAAAAACGTTAAATGCGCTTGCAAAAAACCCTGAAAATTTTACAAAGGAAGATGCAATGAAAGCCTTAGCTAGTGTAGGAAAAGGGTTTAAAAAATTAGGTACTGCAAAAGGTAATATCTCTGTAGATATGGTGAGCGAATTAAACAACATTGATTTTAAAAAGATGATTGGTGGTCCTTTGCAAGCTGCTGTAGATGCACAAGTAGCTTCTTCTTTGGCTACGGTTAATTTTATTAATGCAGTAGGTTTTGTTACAGATAATGATGGTAAGAAAACGTTGGTGATGGTAGATTTTACGCACGAACGCATAGGTGTAAAGGAAGACGGGTCACCTGACACTCCTGTAAAAACTGCAATATCAGTGCCTTTGCTAGCCATGATACCAATACCGAGTTTGCGTATTGAGCATGTTATTATTGATTTTAACGTGAAGTTAAATACGGTTCAATCTTCTAAAGTTTCTGAAGCAATAGGTGTAGATGCGTCAGTAAGCGGAGGCTGGGGCCCCGTTAATTTTAAAGTGTCTGCATCTTACCAACGCAAATCTACTACAGGGGTAGAAGTAAAAAAAGAATATGCTTTAAACGTAAATGTAAAGGCTGTTCAGGATGAAATACCTGCTGGGTTAGAGAAAATTCTATCTATGCTAGCAGCATAAACTATAGCAATATATGATACAGTGCGAGTAAAATCGCCTGTATCAATTTTTACAATTTATAATATTTTTTATGGCAGAGATAACATTATCTAATTACGTAGGTTTTATTTTTTCGGAAATAACAAAAGCTAGGGATATCGCCGATAGGCACTCTAGAGATATTGCCTTGATATATGCACAAGATGAAATTCTTAAAAACTTTTCTGTGCCAAGGTTTAAAATTCCTAAAATGGATTTAACTATTCCAGTATTAATTTCTGGTGCAAAATTCTCTAGTGTTGTATCGTTTGTAATGAAAGAGGCTGACTTTAAAACATATATTAATACTAAAATAAATAATGCAATAAATACAATTAGGATAAATAAAAGCGGAATCAAATTAGATTTTACAGTTGTTACTTTAAACCCCATTTTGATTCACAGACCTATGAGACCAGCTATAGCACCAATAAGAGGTACTTCAAAAGGAGCTACATCAGAAGAAACAATAGATGAATTTTTTAAAAGGTTGGATACTAACGAAGATCCAAGTGAGCCAGATAATATTATAAGAGTGAAATGGACTGAAGTTTTTAACCAAAAAATTATTGAACATAAATTGTTGGAGGAATATAAAAAACAAAATCCCAATAACGAATTGTTTAATACCACACTAGCTGAAGTTTCTGCTAAGATAAAAGCTGCCACTATAATTACACAAACTAAAATGGAAAACTTATTGGTAAATCCTGAAACAAATGTAGTGAAAACGGGCAGTTCAGAGTCGAGTGTGTTTACCATTGCTGCACAAATAACTGAGGAAGGTATTTTTATTCGCTCTGTAAAAGATGAAGAGAGTGGAATCGTAAATCAAATTGTAGAGTTTGAATAATTATAGCTATGCAAAAATTTTATTATAATACGATAGATAAATTAAGGGTAACACAAGCTGCTTTAAATTTTGTAACTGTAAAATATACCAGTAGAGATTTTGATACAGATACTGCCTTAATACAATTTCTAGGTACTGCATCTACAGCATACAAAGAAATAGGAAATAAAGATAGAGAGAGCCAACTTTTGGCACTAAAAGCTGAGTTTTTGACAGCCCAGCGTGGTATTAATCCAATTACATTTGAGAAAGTAACCATACGGCGTAACGAAATGGTAAATACCATTTGTTTTAAAATATTGCAAGCTGTTGAACAATTTATACGTACAGATTTACAACAAGCAACTCAAATACTTGATGCGGCAAAAGAAGTAGTTTCTCAAATAATTATAGCTGGTTTGCAAGCAGGAATTATTACCGATGTTTTAATAGCGGAAATGAAAACACAAGAAAAAATAGAAGTGCTTTGGAAACTATTAGCTACGGATGCAAATATTGCTCTAGGGCAAAAAAGAGTGTTGCTACAAGTAAGTAAATATGATGTATGGTTTTTAATAGATGAATTGATAACAGGATTGAAAGAATAAATTTAAGATAAAAGCGCTAAGTAATTTTTGGCTTTTAAAATTTAGTATTTAAAACTACCCACTAGTAAAATAAAAAAACAATTAATCATCATATAAACTTAAAAAAAATGAAAAAAGTAATTTCTAAGCTGAAACGAACAGCAACCTATTTATTGCCAATAGTATTTGTGCTAGCGGTAACAATGTTTTCTTGTACAGATACAGGCGACAAGGATAAAGCTAAAGCTGAAAAAGAAACTGTTCAAGCAGATACTAGTTCTAAAAAATTACCCGAGGTTGATAAATTGGTATCACCAAAAGCAGAAACAGATATCTTAACAATTGCAAACATTCGTACCTCAGCCGATGGTAAAACTATTCAGGTACTATTTAATGAAAGAGCACAAGTATTTAATTTTGATGCTACCGATAAGGTAACTCTAGCACTACTAAAAGATGCGTACAAAAAAAATGAGGCTGTAAAAATAGATTTGGATGCGTCTACTGAAAAAATAAATACTGCAGCAAAATTATTGCCAGAGCAAGCAAGAGACCTGCCAATTGTAGAAAAAATAAAAGGAGCCAAGTCTTTTAGTATAGATGTAAATAAAATAGATACGCTAAAGTTTAACGACGTAAAAGAGGTAAGCAAAGCACTGGTGGGTTGTAATAATTGGGTAATACCAAATTATGCAACTGCGGTTACCATTTTTAATTATTGTGCAAAAAACAGTTGTAATTTACCTGGTCCATATACTGTTTCGCCATGCATACCTTTTCAATATGTAAAAGATGGGTGCTATGCTCGGGCGCACAAAATGAGATACATTATAGAAAACGTATATCGTTATTGTACACAAAAGGTTTTTAGCTTTGCTAATAGTGGTAATAAAACGTTAGCAGTAAGAGCAGCAAAATGGGGCAACTGTTGTGTTAAGTGGTGGTATCATGTAGCTCCACTTATTATAGTAAATATAAATGGAGTAAATAAATATTACGTAATAGATCCAGGTATGTTTAATGCACCAGTGCCTTGGGCTACTTGGTTTGCTGCGCAAGCAAATACTGGTTGTGCAGCAAATGCTGCTGTTACCATGTATAGTATTCAACCTTCATCGGCATATACGCCAGCTAATTATACGGGTACCTCTTTTAGTACTGATCCTAATTATACGGCTACTAATGCAACTTTAACAAATTATAGATACCTTAAAACATGTCCGTAGTTTAAATTTGTATTATGCACAATAAGTTTAAATATAAAATACAGCAAGCTTGTAGTAGATACAGGCTTGCTGTATTTTTTTTAGCAATAACTTTTTTTACATTTACAGCTATGGCAATTACCAATACTGATGAGCTTTCACAAAATAAGGTACATCTTACCGTTGCAAAAGTTTTTGATAAAAATAAAAATGAAGATTATACACAAATAATTTTCTTAGAGTCTGCAAGGTTTTACAAAGTATTTACCAACAACATAAACTATAAATCTATTTTGGCATTATCAAAAAAATCAGAGAAGGGGAATGTAAAAATATGGGTAGAATTTACTGAGGTTAATGGGGATGTTATTAAAGCTATGGCTTCAGTTAAAAGAAAATAATCAAACTATCGAATAACTTTACCGCTCTATAATGCTTTTGGTTTTTATCTCCACTTTTTGCTGCTGCTGTTTCATTGAAAAATAAATGACATATTTTATTTTTAAGAGTATAATTTTATGCATTAAATTTAAAATTTACTAATAATATTTATTTTCATGACAAGACAATATTTAGCACTATTTATTTTGCTTTCCTTTTTTACAAAACTACAAGCACAAACACCTATCAGTTATTCATCTGCAGATATTTTACAGCAAATAAAAAAGCTAGAAGTATTTGGTAGCGTGCTATACGTAGCTGCACACCCAGATGATGAAAATACAAGACTACTAGGATATTTAGCCAATGAAAGAAAGTTTCGTACTGGCTATTTAAGTCTTACCCGTGGCGATGGCGGGCAAAACCTTATAGGCGATGAACAGGGTATTGACCTTGGTCTTATACGTACACAAGAGCTACTAAGTGCTAGGCGTATAGATGGAGCAGAGCAATTTTTTACAAGAGCATTTGATTTTGGCTATAGCAAAAACCCCGAAGAAGCCATGAAAATTTGGGGGCATGATAAAATTTTGGCAGATGTGGTATGGGCTATTAGAAAATTTAAACCCGATGTTGTAATCACCCGTTTTCCTACTACTGGCGAAGGTGGGCATGGGCATCACACAGCCTCCGCAATATTGGCTGGCGAGGCTTTTGATGCAGCAGCAGATGCTACAAAATTCCCAGAACAATTAAAATATGTAAGTACTTGGCAAGCTAAAAGATTACTTTGGAACACGTTTAACTTTGGCGGAAATAGTACGCAAAGAGAAGATCAATTTAAAATAGATTGCGGTGTGTATAATCCGATACTTGGGAAAAGCTATGGTGAAATAGCCGCTGAAAGTCGTAGTAGGCATAAGAGCCAAGGCTTTGGTGTGCCTGCACAAAGAGGAAAAAATATTGAGTATTTTGCAACGATAAAAGGGGAGAAGCCTGTGAGTGATTTGATGGATGGAGTGGATTCGGCTGTTTATAAAACCGAGACGGCTAAAGTATATTTTGGCATGGTTAACGAAATAAAACAAAACTATAACTATGGCTCACCAAAAAACACTGTGCCAGCATTGCAGGGTTTAGCAAGAACCTATTTGGAATTTAAATCTTTTATGACAAAAGATAAGCAAGCGTTAACCAAAAGCCTTATTGCACAATGTGCGGGCTTATTTATAGAAGCTACGGCTACAAATCAATTAAACGTAATTGGTGATAGTATTAAACTTAAGTTCTCACTAATAAATAGATCTGGCATTAAAATTACAAATGCCGAAGTAGAATATTTTGGTAACTCTTTTTCATTTAAAAATTTATTGCCAAATGAAATAGAAGATATAAAAGCTACAATAAAAATTGAAGAAAAGCAAAGTGCTACACAACCTTATTATTTGCAAGTGCCAATGAGTACAGGTGCTTATAATGCAGATATGGAAGATGTAGGTAAACCACAGAATGATGGATATAATGCAATTTTTAATATTACTATTGCTGCTGTTACGTACAGTTATAGTATGCCCGTTATGTACAAATATACCGATCCAGTAAAAGGTGAGTTGTACCAACCAATACAAATTGTTTCTCCTACTTTTATAAATGTAACACCCAATTTATTGATATTTTCTAACGATAAAAAGAATGAAAAGAAAACAATTCAATATGCTATTCAATCAAATTTGGGGTTGAATGAAAAAGTGAAATTTTACTCAACTATAAATAAAGAGAGCAAACTTATTTTCGATTCTACTTTATCTATTGCAAAGATGGCAAAGGGAAATATTGCTACTATACTTAATGGAAATAATTTCGTAAGTAATAGTACCACAAGCATTGGTGGTGAATTGGCCGCAGCATCTATGTATGAGCACCAGTACACATCACTAAAGAAAATTAGCTACGACCATATTCCAGATATTTTTTATAATTATCAAGATAGAGTGAAGGTTTTAAAAATAGATTTGAAAATTACAGGTAGTACCGCAGGCTATATTGCTGGAGCAGGAGATAAAGTGCTACAAGCATTGGAGCAAATGGGTTATACAGTAACCATGCTTACAGAGAAAGATATTACAGCTTCTCACCTAAAACAGTTTGATGTAATCATTACTGGTGTACGTGCATATAACATACACACTTGGTTAAGCAATGTACACCCAATATTAATGCAGTATGTAAAAGATGGCGGTGTATTGCTCACGCAATACAATACCAACAACCAGCTCGGCCCAGTAAAAGCAAGTATGGCGCCTTACCCTTTTACGATAAGTAGAAATAGAATAACCGATGAAACGGCTGCCGTAAATTTTTTATTGCCCAATCATCCTGCATTAAATTATCCTAATAAAATTACTGAAAAAGATTTTGATGGATGGATACAAGAACGTTCTATTTACAATGCAGAAAAAATAGATTCATCTTATAAAAAAATATTGAGCATGAAAGACCCAGGAGAAACCGAACAAGATGGAAGCCTTATTGTAGCTGATTATGGCAAAGGTAAATATGTTTATACTGGATTGGTTTTCTTTAGAGAATTACCAGCGGGTGTAGGCGGTGCGTATAGGTTGTTTGCAAATTTGATAGCGAAAAGAAAGTAGCGTTTGTTTTATTAAAGAAACATTTTAATCTGAATAAATTATAGTGTATGAATTTTAAAATGCTTGCACAAAAAATTGAGTCTATCCACGATGCATTACAAACAAGTGCCGTAAATGCTGTAAATAGGCATATTACTTTTCGCAATTGGGTAATAGGTTTGTATATATTAAAGTATCAGCAAAAAGGAGAAGATAGAGCAAAATATGGCAATAAATTATTAGAAAAATTAGCAGTAAAATTTAGTAAGACAAACCTCAAAGGTTTAACTGCTCCTGAGCTTTCTAGGTGCAGACAATTTTATATTACGTATCCTTCAATTCTTGGGACAGTGTCCCAAGAATCCGTTATTTCGCAACTTGATGCTTCAATTCTTGGGACACTGTCCCAAGAATTCGATTCAATGCCAGTAAGGGTTTTAGAGAAATCGGAAGGTATAGATACTGCGCTTTTTACTAAGCATTATAATCAATTATTTTCTACAACATCGTATTCTCATTTTTCTGAACTTATAAAAATACCCGATATTTATAAGAGAACATACTATGAATTGCTTGTATGTAAAACAACGATATCAGTAAGAGAACTTAGGGATAGTATAAATACATTGTCCTATGAAAGAACTGGCTTATCAAAAAATAAAAATTTATCCTTTCAAACCATTTTAAGTAAAATAAAACCTACCAAGCCAGCCGATGCAATAAAAGATTTTTATTTCTTTAATTTTTTAGAATTACCTAATCTAGATGTGGTAGATGAATCACAATTAGAAACGGCTTTACTCAACCATCTGGAAAAATTTATATTAGAACTCGGTAATGGTTTTTGCTTTGAAGCAAGGCAAAAGAGGATATTGATTGGTGATGAGTATTTTTTTATTGATATGGTATTCTATCACCGCATATTAAAATGCCATGTATTGGTAGAGCTAAAAGTAGATAAGTTTAATGCTGTATATGCTACGCAACTAAAAAACTACATCAAATATTTCAATAAAGAAATAAAAGTAAAAGGGGATAATCCAACTGTTGGAATTTTATTGGTAACGGATAAAAATAAAGCATTAGTAGAATTTACAACTGATGGGTTAACCGAGAAAATGTTTGTATCAAAATATGCAGTAGAATTGCCTACAAAAAGGCAATTGGAAAATTTTATAAAAAGAGAATTGAAAAAGCTATAAGCTTTTTTAAATTCTTGGGACAGTGTCCCAAGAATTTAAAAAACCGCAATTGGTGAATTGTGTACACTAGTATTGGGTTACAAAAAATAACATTAGCTGTTTAAAAAATTAGTATGAGTATTTATGATTGGATAATATTAATAGTGGTACTGCTTTCTATCGTTTTGTATGGTATGTATAAAAGTAAAACATCAAAAAATTTAGAAGGCTATTTTTTGAGCAACAGAAGCATGCCTTGGTACTTGGTGTTGTTAAGCATAATGGGTACGCAAGCTAGTGCCATTACATATCTTACAGGCCCAGGGCAAGCATATACTGATGGTATGCGTTTTGTACAATATTATTTTGGGCTGCCATTTGCTATGATTGTGATTGCTGTTTTTTTTGTACCCGTCTATAACAAACTAAAAGTTTTTACAGCCTACGAATTTTTAGAAAAACGATTTGATGTAAAAACAAGAACCTTTACTTCATTTTTATTTTTACTCTCTCGTGGGCTTAGCACTGGGGTAAGCATCTATGCGCCATCTATTATTCTTTGCTCTATTATGGGGTGGAATATTTATTACACCAATATTTTAATGGGCGGTATTTTAATTATTTATACCATTAGTGGTGGCTCACGTGCTGTGGCGCATACGCAAAAATTGCAAATGATAATTGTTTTTATTTCGCTTTTTTTGATTGGATATATTGCGGTGAAAATGCTACCGGCTACCATGGGTTTTACAGATGCGGTAAAAGAAGCTGCATCGTATGGCAAAATGAATGTAATAACTACAGGCTTTACAGATAAGGGGTTTGATTGGAAAGACAAATACAATATTTGGAGTGGATTGATTGGTGGTTTCTTTTTGGCGCTGAGTTATTTTGGTACAGACCATAGCCAAGTAGGGCGCTATCTTACTGCAAAAAATATCAAAGAAAGTCAAAAAGGTTTACTGATGAATGGACTTGTAAAAGTGCCTATGCAGTTTTTTATTTTATTAATTGGGGTTTTAATTTTTACTTTTTATTTGTACAATAAAGCACCAATATATTTTGATGAAGTAAAAACCACTGCAGCTCATAAAACAACTTACAAAGACTCGCTGATTTTAGTAGAGAAAAATTATAGCATTGCTGCTGCAAATAAAAATATTGCAGAGGCTACCAAATATAGAGCAGAATATAAATCTTTATTGGCAAAAGCTTTGAAGGATGATAAATTAAATGATACCAATTTTATTTTCTTGCGATTTGTAAAAGATAATTTGCCTATTGGTTTGATAGGGCTACTTTTCGCCATTATTTTTTTAAGTGCATGGGGAAGTATTGCTGGAGCGTTAAACTCTTTGGCAGCTTGTACTATGATAGATTTTCACAAACAATTTTTTCAAAAGGAAGGAGAGGAGCTCAATGATTATAAAACATCTCAGTGGTACACATTTGGGTGGGGTGTATTTTGTATTATTATTGCCATGTTTGCACAAAATATCGGCAATAGTTTAATAGAAGCAGTCAATATCTTAGGTTCAATATTTTATGGAGTGATACTTGGTGTTTTTCTTGTAGCTTTTTGGATAAAACATGTAAAAGCGAATGCGGTTTTTATTGCAGCCATTATTTCTCAGATAGCGGTTATCGTCATTTATAAATTAGATATAATTTCTTTTTTGTGGTTGAATGTTATTGGGGCTTTGTTGGTGGTGGGGATTGCAACTTTATTACAACTGTTACTGAGGAGAAATATTTCGAATTAAACTGGTAAACCTTCTTGAATAAAAATATCAAGTAAAGTTTTGTCCGATGTAAAATATTTTTCGGTTAAATCTTTCACCTCTATACTCGATGAAAGTTGAATAATATCTAATGTTCTTAACCCAGTTTTACCATATTTTGAGATAAGTCTTTTCGCAGTTTGCAGAATACCGTTATTTATAGGTATAAATTTGAATTTATTTTTGTCGTTTTCAAAAGCTTCAATTGAAGCCAATGCATTCTTCTCTTCAAGCTCTTTTGTCCTTACTTTTTCCATAAAGTTGATTCAAATTCGAGTTTTGCTATTTCCGATAGAAAAATAAAATTGATATCGTTTTTAGATAAAAATGTTTCAAGCAATATTGTTCCTTCTTCAAAGAAATACAATTTTATTAGCGTAGATGTATCTAAGAATATATTCATAAATAACTTCTTCTTTCTTCGATTAATGATTCGCTTAAAGAACCTTTAATATCTTTTAGAGCTTTTCTACTTTCAGCAAAATGAAAATCTTCTAATCTTAATCTTTTAGGAGGATTTTGTCCTTCTTTTGTTTTAAATTCTTCTAAAAAAGTAACAACAACCTTAAGTGGTGTTTCACTTTTTATTTCTTCGTTAAGTTTTACCACCCCATTCTCGTATGTACCCATTACTGCTACCATGATAATTTGTTTTAGTAAATATACAAAATATATGAAATAAAAAAGCCGCTCCATAAGAACGGCTTTTCAAAATATCTTACTCAAACTTTATTTCAACATTTTCTGTAAATCTTCATTCATTTTTACATAATCATCATTACCATCTGCTTTAGCTAATAATAATGAAGTTTTTGAGCTTGCCATGGCAGCTGCTTTATCGCCCAATTCTTTTTCTATTTTTGCTTTATACAACCACATCCAAAATGCTTTTGGACTAGCTTCTACAGCGCCTTTTATGGCCTCCAAAGCTTTTGCATTATTTTTATCGTACTCAAAATAAAATTGCGCAGCACTCCAATATGGTTTCTTTTCACCCATCATTCCTTTTTCTACAGACGCACGCATACGGTCTTTTATCAATGCTTTTATAGGAACAGCAATGGCTGTTTTATCCCACATTATATGAAGCTCACAACTCTCTGGTTTTACATTTGCAAATTGCATGCTAAATGTTTCTATAGCTGTAGCCATTTTCATAGATGGCACTTTAAAACGAACCACATCTCCACTATCGTTATAACCATTGGTACCCCAATTGCCAGTAGCTTTATTTATTATTACTTCCCACTCATTTACATTTGGAATGGTATAAAGAGAATATGAACCTGTATCTATCTTCTTTCCAGCAATTTCTACCGCATCGTTAAATCTTATAAGGGTTGCACTATTTGCTCCTGTGCGCCATACTTTTTTAAAAGGTACTAAATCGCCAAATATTTTTCTGCCTTTCATAGATGGGCGGCTGTAAGTAAGCTCTACACTACCCAATGCAAAGTCTTGCTTAATGGTTTGTGTAGGAGAGGGTGCTGGCATTTTTACCTGTGCATTTGTTATGCTTGCTGTGCAAAATAGTGCACATGCAAATAATAATTTTTTCATGATTGTTTGTTTTATGAAATGCAAAATTAAATTTATTTAGTATTGAAAGTGCAATTATTTTTTAGGAGTCCCAGATTGCATAATAAAAGTTGAAAAAAGATATGCAGATGAAATGTGCGACGCCAATGAAGCCTATTTCTTGCAATCTGCTCGTAAACAAAAAACAGGTTTTCAATTTATTGAAAAAAGACTTTTACCGTTTGGTAAAAAATATGATTGTTGGAAAACTGTACTTGCAGCACTTGTTGTTGTTTTTCGGCAAAGCTTTGGAGGCCAAAAAGCCCTGCGGCATTGCCTTTATTGATAGCTATTTCTAAATAACCTGCGGAATTAAAGATGGCTACTTTTTCGCCTTCTTGTACATCGGCATAGGTTTCACTTATTTTTTCTATGCTTTCGTCTCTCTTAAAAACAATGGAAAATTTTCTGCCTTTTCGTTGTTCTTCAAATTCATCTTTACTAATATTTACCACTACGTTTTCAAAATTATCTATAAAAATAATTTGCCCCTCTATCCAATTATTACCAAGCATGGGGCGAAGCGGATTTTTTACTTTTATAGAAACGTTGTTATCACCAATTTCTGTAAACGGCGTACCAGCAGCTATTTTACTAAATGCCTTTGCAAATACATTCGCACAATACAATGCATTTATAGAGACATTTTTTTCTAAAGCAATGGCCGTAATTTTTTGCGGCACTTCTTCCAGTATCATGGTGATAAGACCATTATCTGCACAGCCAATGTAATGCCCATTGTGTTCTATAAGTAAAAGGTGTTCAGATTTTTCGTCAAATAAATTTATCATTATTAAATGAAAAGTACCCGCAGGAAAATTCTTTATAGCATTGCGCACCACATACGCCGCTTGAGGATAATTAAATGGCGACAGCAAATGTGTAACGTCTATAATATTAAAGCTTGCATCTACCTGCATTATTTGCCCTTTGATGGCAGCAGGCATAAAATCCTGTACACCTATATCGCTTGTGAGGGTGAGTAATGGCATTTGTGCATTAATAATTTGGTGCAATATAATTCACTGTAAGTAATTATCGTAGTGAATTTTAAATTTGGTCGAAGTTTTAGGGATGCCAACTTTAATTTTACGGATGCCAACTTTTTAAAAGTTGGCATCCGTAAAATCAACTACTTTACCAGCTTGCCATTTTGGTAAAAGAATTTACGAACAAGTTTATCTGCCCATTCAGGAAAATATTTGTTGATAAACACCGTACGTTTACCTGTAAAAGTAAGTACTAGGGTACGTTTCCTTTTTACAATGGCGTTTAATATATGTTGAGCGCATTCTTCGCTGGTCATTAGGCTGCTTTCATCAAGCGGACTTTCACCTTGTGCATTGCCCTTTTCATCAAGCGCAGCATTTCTAATATTGCTCTTTGTAAAACCTGGGCATACCCACATTACATTAACGCCTTCTTCCATCAACTCAGTTCTTACAGCTTCCAACCAGCCATTTACAGCAAATTTGCTTGCACTATAACCACTGCGACCAGGCAAACCTCTGTACCCTGCAATGGACGATACACCTACAATGGTTCCTTTATTTTTTACAATATTTTCTACAGCCAATTTGGTACAATATACCGTGCCAAAATAATTAATATCCATTACTTTTTTAAACACATCTATTTCTGTATCTCTCAACTCTCCGTGCATAGAAACACCTGCATTGTTTATCAAAATTTCTATGCCACCAAAAGTTGTAATTGTGCTATCAATAAAATTTTTGCAGTCTTCATATACGCTCACATCGGTAGGTACACATAAGAGTGATTTTCCTATGTTTTCATTTTTTAAATCATTTAACTTTTGTGTACTTCTTGCGCAAGTAGATACGTTTGCACCAGCGTTTAATAAAATTTCTACCAACGCTTTTCCGATACCATCGCTACCGCCAGTAATGGCTATGGTTTTGCCTTTAAAAAATTCGTTCATACCATAAATTTTAAGCATAAAAAAAGGAGTTCATCATCTGAACTCCTCTAGTGAACTGGCTGGGACTCGAACCCAGGGCCCATACATTAAAAGTGTATTGCTCTACCAACTGAGCTACCAATTCTTCCATTCCCTTCTTTCGTTGGGAGTGCAAAAATAGGGCAAAAAGACTTAGTGTCAAATTTTTTTGAAAAGTTTTTTTAATAATTATTATATTATTGCTGTGTGTCAATACTGGCATGGGTTATAGGCTAAATATTTTTCATATAATTATTGCTTTGGGCTGTAAAACAATACCTTTTTTGAGCATTTGTTCCAGCTATTCGTTGCAAATCCGGCACAAAGCCCTAGCACAAAGCCTCACCGTGTTTTCCACTTCTATCTGGTAGCCGCTGGGCATTTTATCTTTTTTCAACAGTTACAGTTAGATTTTTCTTGTTGGTATTTCACCAATTTTCGTTGCTATCTTTGGAGTAATAATAAAGTGTAAAAATAAACTATGCAGGCTGTACTATTTAAAGACTTAGGGGTAATGGATTACAAATCTGCTTGGGACTATCAAGAAAAATTATTGGCACAAAATGTAGCCATAAAGACTGCCATAAGAAATGAAGAAGCATTAGCCAAAAAATTATTTACCCAACATTATTTTCTTTTATGTGAGCATGCCGCTGTTTATACACTAGGTAAAAGTGGAAGTATAGATAATGTACTAATGACAACAGATGAATTGGTAGAAAATAATATAGAATTTTTTAAAACAAATAGGGGAGGTGATATTACTTTTCATGGGCCGCAACAAATAGTAGGATACCCAATTTTAGATTTAGAAAAATTTTATACAGATATTGGAAAATATTTACGCAATTTAGAAGAAGTGATAATACTTACCATAAAAGAGTACGGCATAATTGGAGAGCGAAGTGCTGGCGAAACTGGTGTATGGATACAGCCAGGAATAACTGGTAAAGAAAGGAAAATTTGTGCCATTGGTGTACGCTGTAGTCGTTGGATAACTATGCACGGTTTTGCGTTGAACGTAAATACTGACCTAAGCTATTTTAATAATATTATTCCTTGTGGAATTGTAAACAAGCAAGTAACATCTATAGAGCATGAGCTAGGTTATAAAGTAGACTATAAAGAAGCAAAAGAAAAAATAAAAAGTAATTTCGAGAAAGTTTTTCAAATTGAATATCTACAGTAATAAGCGAAGCTTCTATAGCTTCTTCGTATCTTTTAGTATCTGAAATTTATTATCTTCTATAAGTTCTCCATCTTCATAAATTTCGAAACGAAACCAACCAGTATGCACAAAATTTACTTTTTCTATTATTAGAAAATCTTCTTTAATCCGCTTTATTTCAAAAAGGAATTTTTCTGTGTCATCATAAAACTTTACACTATACTTTTTAGTATCCACATTCGTTAGGTGTATAACCACATTATTATCTTTAGCACTATATATCGTACTACTTGGATAAGTTTTACCAGATTTTGTACTTGTTAAAATCATTGAGCTATCGTTCCCATTTACTATCATCCAAGGGTATTTTCCATCCCCATCAGCAATACGGCTAGTGCTGTCTTTTATTGGTCTTGCAATATTGGAGTATGCATAACTTCCTCCTTCAAACGCAATGAATACTCTATAATACATTTTATTGTAAGGCGCATTAGCATCGGCAAAACCATTTTCTTTGCTTTGCGGGCTTAATACGCTACCTACCGTTTTAAAATTCTTCAAACTGTCAAAAGAGCGTTGAATATTAAGGGTTGTTATAGGTTTTTCATACTCGTTTACCCAGCTTACAATTATCTTGTTGCTAATGTTTTTTACTGCAATATTGGGTAAACCTTTTTGTTGTGCTAAAGAATTTACGACACTGAGAATACTAATAAAAAAAATAAAAAACTGTTTTGCCATATAGTTATTCGGATATCTTACAAATATAAATGCATTTATTATGCTTACACAAACTCTACATATTTTTCTTGTTAATGTTTTTTAAAATATGAGTGTACCTTTCGGTAAAGAATTGTTTCCCTGTAGCCCCCCAGTATGAAGACATAAGATATTACTGCCTTTGTTAAAATATCCCATTTCTATTTTATGCATTATGGCATACATCATTTTTGCTGTGTATACAAAGTCTGTAGGTATATTATATTGTTCATAAAATCTATTCATAAAGGCTATCAAATCAGAATTGTATTTTGCATAACCTCCAAAATGATAGTTAGTAAATTGTATTAACTTTTCTTCAAAATCTATTCCGGTAATATTTTTTGCTCTTTCTACAATGTCTGTCATGTTTTTTATAACTGGTATTGCTATTACTTTTTGTGTACGCTTAGCATTGAGTAATATGCCTGCCAAAGTAGTGGCTGTTCCTACACATGTGCATATATGTGTAAAATGTTTATCATTCAATAAATCTAATATTAGGGCAGCTCCTTTAGCACCAGCCTTTGCATAACCACCCTCGGGTACAATGGTAAAATTGCCAAAATGTTTATTTAGTTTTTCTAAGTAAGCACTCTCCTCAATCTTTTTATACTCCTCACGGCTAATGAAATGAAGATGCATACCCAGTTTCTTGCATTGCACTAATGTATGTGAAAGTATTTTTGGTTCTTCTCCTCTTACAACTCCTATACATTTTATGCCTTTTTCTTTGCAAAGAAAAGCAGCAGCTACCAGATGATTTGAAAATGCACCACCAAAAGTTAGCATTGTTTTATGGCTAGTTGCCAAGCATTCTTCAATAAAATAATGCAATTTGAATAACTTATTTCCAGATACCTGTTCATGTATTTTGTCTAATCTCATTACATTTACCGCAATGCCCCTTTCTTTTAGGTATGCTGTTTCCAATTTGTCAAAAGAAATATTTGTAATGGGTAAGTGCATTAAGTTTTTAATTTAATAAAATTATAGAGAATTTTATTTGACACAATTCGGCTATTTTTGTGTGCAAAATAATTATAACATTTCAAATGGCAAGCGTGTAATTTGATTGTTATAATCTAATAAAACAATACATTCTTAAAATAGATTTAATGAAACCTACACTTTTAATTTTAGCCGCAGGTATGGCAAGCAGGTATGGAAGCATGAAACAAACAGAAAGTTTTGGCCCAGATGGAGAAACCATTATGGACTACTCTATTTATGATGCTATAAGAGCAGGCTTTGGAAAAGTAGTTTTTATAATACGAAAAGATTTTGCGGATAATTTTAAACAATCTATAGAGCCAAAACTTAAAGGGAAAATTGAAGTAGACTATGTTTATCAAGAACTGGACTCTTTTGTAGATAGTACTTATTTACCAGCTGACAGAACTAAACCTTGGGGTACAGGGCATGCTATGTTATGTGCTAAAGATGCGGTAAAAGAACCATTTGCAGTAATAAATGCAGATGATTTTTATGGTAAAGATGCTTTTGAAAAAGCAGCACAATTTCTTTTGAAATTTTGTACCCAAAAAGAAGCCGCCATTATTGGGTATAGGCTTGCTAATACACTTAGCGAGCACGGCACAGTAAGTAGAGGCGTGTGTATGGTAGATGAAGATAAAAAATTGACTAATATTACTGAGCGTACTAAAATTTATATAAAAGATGGAGAAATAGTATATGAAGAAAACGAGCAATGCACGGTATTAGCAGCCGACACAAATGTATCTATGAATTTTTGGTGTTTTCATCCTTCTATTTTTAATCTTACAGATATTATGTTTAAGGAATTTCCTAAAAACAATATTGATAATTTAAAAGCAGAATTTTTTATACCCATTATAGCAGATCATTTTATAAAACATTTTGAAGGTATAATTCAAGTTATTAGTACCTCTTCTCAATGGTTTGGCGTAACCTACAAAAAAGATGCTGATGCCGTTAGGGAAAGCCTTAATAAGCTAATTGAAGGAAATGAATATCCGAAAAGTTTATGGAACTAATTTTCTAATAAAAAAGGTAGCGTTATAGAATGCTACCTTTTTTAATTCTCTTTTGTAAAATATTATTTTTTAAAAACCAGGGCCACCCATCCTCATTCCACCACTCGGTCCACCGGGGGCACCTCCAAAACCTGGCCCACCAGTAGCAGCAGCTTTAAATTTATTAAACCTGTATACAAAGCTTAGCATAAAATAACATTGTAGCCTATTGGTTCTTGTATCTGTAATGGCTACGCCCGTAACAGATTTAGATACATTGGTATTTTCATTCCACCTTCTTAGAGGGTGGTGGTTTATAAGATTACAATAATTACTTTGAAGTGAAATTAGCAATGAGGCTACTCAGGGGTGCCTAAACGCTCGTAAATAATATGTATTTGAAGGGTTGTGTAGTATTTACCAATGCGAGGGCCAATGGATTTCTCATGGCACTTTATCCATTTTCTTAGGGTTTTTGTGCTTATACAATATTGGTTAGCTAATTCGCCCATTGAATAAGGGCGTACGGATACTTGGTTCATAAAAAATAGTTTTAGTAATTTGGTTTATAGTTTTCTATGAGATTATTCTTACATAAAATTATGGTTAGTTATTATTTTAGTTGCGTTTTAAAATGTTTTTTACAAGAATGAAATGTTAATCTTTTGTGTGTGGAGCAAAGTGTATAAAAGGCGTTAGACCACGGACGATAGACGACAGACCACAAACCACCGACGATAGTCCACAGATGGATGGCAGCCTGTGACAATATAAAACAAGTATAATTGTATAACTGATTAATAATACCCACTTACGCTTTTATATAAGCGGGTATTATTTTTTTGCTTTACACCAGTGATACTAATCAACTGAATCTTGTGATGTAGTTATTTGGCTTACAGCTGATGTAACTGCACCTGCAACTGCAACATACCCTGCAATTTTGAGTATGACTGTAGGCAATGCGACTGGCGCAGTTAATAAAGTTGCAGCCGATGCAGCTGCAACTAACCCCCATTTTCTTAATTTTTTAAAGAATGGGGGTGTGGGTGCTTCTAACCTGTTTTTAATAGACATAATTATTGTTTTTTAATGGTTAAGAAAATTTGTTGGATACCTACTATTGGGTACACTACAGCTATTACTTTTTTGAATGCTTGTTTTGATAACAAACCAATACCTGGTGCTACCAAATTAGTAACAGGTGCAATACAACCCTTTAATTCTACCAAAGCATTATTGGCTGGATGAATTAATATTAGGCTACGATTAGGTACTTTTTTTACTAACAAATGCCAATCATGTTTTTTACTATAGCGGTGTGCTATTTCGTATTCGCCCTCTGGTATGCAGGAATATTGTGGCTTATTATTGAGCCATGGAAGTTCTATTGTATTTGTTACGAAAACTCCATCAATGAATAGCTTTCCATTTGTACCTGTAGGATAATACGTACGTGTGATTGTGAGTTTCATTTTATTTGTATTTTAGTATTTAGTACTTAGTATTGAGATAGACCACAGACAACGGACCACAAATGAGAGACATTAGATAATAGATGGGGCTACTTAACGAAAGGTTAGGAGCTTTTCTATTTTTGTAATCTTTGCTTGTGGCCTATCTTAAAAGTTTAATTATACTCCATCAACTTTTACAATACTCAAGGCATTGAATGCGCCGTTTTTTAAAGGGTATGCAACAGTGTTTACCACTTGATAAAACTGAATACCTGCTAGTAAAAAAAGTGAATGTGTACTGTTTGCTGGAAGTGTATTGCTTAGGCTTAATGCAGCTGTAGCAGTGGCATTCCAAGGGAGTAATGCCGAACTAGACTCTGCTGTAGTAAAAGTTTCTGCTTCAAAATCTATTGAACTTGCTGCGCTCACGATTTTGAAATGTGTACTACCTTCTGGAGCTACTACACTATTGAGTGGTATAAAGATTGGTATATCAATACTAGTAACACCGGAAACTCTATCAATAACAGTAGTGTATTGTGCAAATAATGTAGAGCTAAGTTTTGCATTGTTATTAAACTCAAAGTTTTTTAAAAACTCAGCTTCTCCATCTATTACATTGCGCATACCTCTAATGCTTGTTACATCTGCTTTTAATACTTTCATCATACTAGCCGTGAGCCTGCTGGTAAGTCTACTGTCTTTAGCAGATTGTAATTGTGTACGAAAAGCAGTACGTAGCAATTTAGAGGCTTTGCCAGCCCTACCGAACTCGCTATTGTTTTCTCGAGTACGCTGGTAGCTGGGATCTGTAGCAATACGACTTGCTGATACGGATGTTTTTTCTCTGGCTATGTAGCCATCTTTTGTTTGCATAAATGTGATATCACCAAGGGTGCCTTGCAGCTTGATGATTCCTTTTTGACGTGCCATTTTAATTTATTTTAAATTTTAAAAAAATTGACTGTAGTAGAAAGCTTTATCATGATATTTAAAGCGCTTACTTTTTGCTACAACCATATTGACAGAGCAAGTATACGATGCTAGAAAAGTGGGATTTCCTTGTTGGGAACAATTGGGCAATGTAGAGAAGTGAATGGAAGAGAAGGGAATGTTTGGGAAGTCATTAATGCTTAAACGGGGATGATTTTTAATTTTTTTTAACAAACATTGTTGCAATTTGTAAGAAGAAATATTAGTCGGCAATTAGCTATTGCGAAGCTGCAAAAGATGCTTTTATATTTTAACAAAACGGCATAGCCATTTAGTGGATTTTGGGTAATATTAAAAAAGAGGCTTCGGGTATTAAATACGTACTCTGATGAAGTATGTAGGGATGAAGTAGGGATGAAGTATGAAGCAGCTTAGGTTGGAATAGTGGAGGTTATTTTTTTAACAAATAGGATTTGAAATACACTAACAGATGTTTTTTACTGTAGGGATGTAACAGCTACAACTTACATTATTTGATAAATGTGTGTATTTCATGTAATGCTTGTGCTATTCTATAAGACAGTGCATTTATCTAGAACGATTATGAAATATTTTTATCTGGTTTATTTATAATTTTTTTAGAGTAGAATTCTCAAAGTTCAATATCTATATCGATTGACGATTCCAATATTTATGAAAAGCCACTTTTTGGGAAAGAAATTAACGATAGAATTTTGAAGACATTATCAACTCATCATTTAACAACTACTTTGTTTGTATGTAGTATGAGGATTGATAATGGAAATGGGATCAATTTATTAAAATAGGGATAATGCAGGTCATTTAATTTGTAATCATTCTTATTCTCCTAATAATTTTAATGCTAATAAAAATAATGGGCTAGCATTTATTAGGAATTTTTATTAATGTGATTCTATTATAAAAGGGGATAAAAATTATTCATATTTCCATATTTGAAAGAAGGGAATAGCAAGGAAAAGATATATTCTATGAGGTATGAATTATCGATTTTTTTTCCAGTTTGGGGACTTTTACCCATAGCTTTAACTTAACAATATTGATTTAAAAATGATAATTCCTAAATCCTAGCAGAAACATCTTATGTGGTATGGTTATGGGAGTAATGTTGCATAAGAAACAAAGGTCTAAGATTTTGCTGCTTTTAATTACCTAAATGATGAGGTACCATGAATAGAAAAGTGAAGAATTTGCTCGAAAAAATCTTTTTATTTAAACTGTAGTAGGTATTTTTCTTAAAAATTAACCTTTAAGCTTAACCACATTACTTATACAATGGTTTGCACTTTTCTAGTCTAGAGTAATACTATTGCTAAAGATTTTCAAAAAAATCTTTGTATACCCTACCAATAGGAATGGATACTCCATTTACTTCTACTATCTCTGCTGTGTATGACTCTATTTTTTTTGTAGATACTATAAAAGAACGATGAATACGTTTGAAAAGTTCTGGAGGAAGAATGGATTCGATTTCATGTGTACTCATTTTTGATATGTATTCTTTTTTTGTTGTAAAAATTTTTATATACTCACGTTGGCTTTCTATATAAATAATTTCAGAAAATAAAATCTTCACTTTCTTCTTTTGTACCGTTAGAAAAAGGTAATCTTTAATTTCAAGATGCTCATTTGATTGTTGTTTTTCTGTATTTAGGCTTCCTGCATTTGTAGAAGTTTTTATTTTATTTACTGCTACAAGAAATCTTTCAAACTCAAAAGGTTTTAGTAAGTAGTCTGTTACATTTAATTCAAAACCCTCTACTGCATATTGGTGATAAGCAGTGGTAATAATGACTGCAGGAGGGTGAGTAAGTGTTTTTAAAAAAGCCATGCCTTTTAGTTTTGGCAAATGAATGTCTAAAAAAATCAGATTAACATTATTTGTATGCAGATACTCCGTTGCATGAATAGCATCTTTAAATGTACCTTGTAAATGTAAGAAAGGAACTTGTGAAATATAATCGACTAAAACCTTTACGGCAAGTGGTTCATCTTCTATAACGATACAGCTTATTTTAGACATGACTAGTTAAATTAATTTTTAAGGTTACAATAAATATTGACGCTTCTTGTTGCACAGATAAGTTGTAATCTTTGTAAAGTAATTCTAATTGCCTACGTAAATTCGAAAGCCCAATATTTTCTTTTATATTTTGTACATCAGCATTTTCGCTAGTCGAATTTTTTACTATAAAATTCAGGTGTCTTTCATTTAGAGAAAGTTGGATATCAACAAATGGATTGTTTCTAGTTTCAGAAACGCCATGTTTAAATGCATTTTCAACCAATGGCATGAGGAGCAATGGTGGCAATGGCTGTTTCATGTTTTCAATGCTGTAATTAAAATTAGTAACTAAAGAATCATCATATCGCAATTTTTCAAGAGAAATATAGTCATCCATTATTTTAAGCTCATCTTCAATTGAAATATATGCTCCATCTGTTTCATAAAGCATAAAACGTAATATTTTAGAAAGCCGCAAAATTGATTCTGGGGCTAGGTCACTTTTATCCCTTGCTAATGAATAAATATTATTTAAGGTGTTGAATAAAAAATGAGGATTAGTTTGTGCCTTTAGATAGTTTAGTTCGGCTTCTTTTTTCTCCACAAGCAATTGTTGAGCAGTTTGCTTAAGTTTTATGTTATTGTATATATTCCTTACAATTGCAAAGAAGATAATAGTAGCAATACTAAATTGAGAGTGAGAGGCTACTGCTTTTAAGAATGTTGCATCTTTTTGAAAGCTAGTATAAATATGCAATTGTATCCAAAGATATCTCCAACCATATAAACCAAATGAATAGAATATGATAAGTACGATAACAAACAAAAGCCCAGCGAAAAATCTTTTCCATGTCAGTTTGAATAATGGAAATGCAACTTCAAATAATAAAAAATGTAGAAAAGTAGTATAACTAACTAAGAAAAAGCTATTAATAATTCTCTTAACTATAGTTTCAGGGTATTCCAAAAATTCTGCTAAGGAAAAGAGTAAGAAAAACCCAAATCCTGTCCATAAGTAAAATCGAATAAGTTTTGTATCAATATGCTTCTTCATTAAATTGTTTGAACAATAAAAATAAACAATTCTTTCCTTTTTGTCTTGGAAGTCTATCAAAGTGACATTTCTGTCAATGAATAACATATAATGGTAAAGCAATAAAAATTCAAGGTGCAAATATTCAGAGGAATTTATTTTCTCAAATCTATCCAATTGTGCTTATTGAGCTGTTTGTTTACCAGAACCCGCTTTTTATAGATGGTATATTTTATCTGCTTTATAATTATCTATTCTTGTACTTAATTGATTCATCTTAAAAAAGAATAAAATGATTTTACTAAAAAAGATTATAATTTCCTTGTTTATTTTCCTATGTGCATTTTCTGCAATTGCTCAAACAATCACATCAAGGGAAATAGTAAATTATGAAGCAGCCAACTGGAAACTGTGGATGTTAGATAGTTCACAGCAAATAATGGTGAATACTCCACCAAATGCTGCACAATCAAAAACTGAATTGCAATTACTGCAATCGCAAATAAATAAATTGAATGATAGCAAGCTAACTGCAATTAGATATTGGAATGCCGGAGCACCAGCCTATCGTTGGAATGAAATTGCACCGAAATTAGTTGAACAACAGCCCCAATCTTTGCTACGTATGCCAGCCGCTTGGATGAATATAGCCATCTACGATGCTACTATATTAGCTTGGAAAGAAAAGATAAAATATAAGCGACAACGAGCCGCAATTTCAAACGCTGTTGTTAAAGCTCCGCTTACTTATTCCTATCCTTGTGAACATACTGTAACTGCCGCAGCTGCTGCAAATGTGTTGGCTTATTTTTTTCCAGAAAAACGTGATTCAATTTTACAAATGGCACATGCTGCTGCACAATCCCGTATTGATGCAGGGGTACAATATCCTAGTGATGTAGATGCAGGATGGAAATTAGGGGAACAAGTTGCAAAGCAAATTATTGAAAAGGCAAAGAACGATGGCTCTTCAAAACAATGGGATGGCAACATGAATAACGATACAAAAAAATGGACTGGGACTTATCCTTTTGGCATAACAGCTTCTACGTTTTCACCAATTGCATTAAAAACGCCTAATCAATTCAGACCAATACCACCCCCAAATTTTGAAAATGATATGAAGGAGTTGAAAGATTTTAAACAAACGTTTCAATCAAACTCCAATGCCTATTATTGGGCGAATTTTGGAGGACCCGATTATTGGTCTGATATAGCAGCACTAAAAATGTTTGAATACCGTATGAGTGATGATGCTCCCGCAGCTGCTCGAATATTTGCTACGTTATACATTACCTATCATGATGCAGTTATCTCTATCTTTGATGCAAAATATGCGTATTGGGGAATAAGGCCTTTTCAGTACGACAGTACTTATAAACCTTTGATATCAACACCTCCCTTCCCTGGTTATCCATCTGGCCATGCAATAGGTGCTTCTACTTCAAGCACCGTGTTGGGGTATTTTTTCCCTGCGGACGCTAAGCAGTTTCAACAACTGGCAAAAGATTGTGCTCAATCAAGATTTGATGCTGGTATTCATTTTAAAACAGATAATGAAGTGGGGTTGCAAATGGGAAAAGAGATTGGGAAATTTGTTGTGGAAACCCTGATGAAAAAATAAGTAGTTTAATTGCTCTTTCAAAGCAAGCTATAAACCACTCAAAAAATAACTTTTGCATTTTAAGAATATTAAATGGAATCAAACAAAAAGAAAGCAAGAATAGCAGGATTAATTTATCTGGGGGTCGTGATAACAGGAATATTTAGTTTAATGTATGTGCCCTCAAAACTTATTGTATGGGATAATGCAACAAACACATTTAATAACATTGTTAGCAATCAAATACTTTTTCGATTTGGAATTGTTAGTGGTTTAATATGTTATACTTTCTTTCTTTTCTTGCCAATTGTTTTGTACAAACTATTCAAACAAGTAAATGATGATTATGCAAAACTTATGGTGCTTTTGGCAGTTGTAAGTGTACCTATATATTTTATAAATGTTCAAAACGAATTTACCATTCTTTCATTAGTTAGTAGTTCTAACTACCTAAATGGTTTCTCAACTGAACAAATTAAATCGATGGTTATGTTATACCTTAACCAATACGAAAATGGAATGCGAATTGTTCACATATTTTCTGGGCTTTGGTTATTTCCATTCGGGTATTTAGTATACAAGTCAGGTTTTTTACCAAAAGTATTTGGTGTATTGCTTATGCTTGGTTGTTTTAGTTATCTAATAAATTTTTGGGGGAACTGTTTAATAACTAATTATTCCAACATTGGGATTGGTTCTTTTGTACAATTGCCAGCAAGCTTTGGAGAAATTGGCATTTGTTTGTGGCTGTTAATAATGGGGGCAAAAGAAAAGTTAGCCATTAAATAATCTTCTAATAACGTAAAATGACAATTCAAATAGAGAAAAATACAGGCGTAGAATTGATAAACGAAATCCATTCGCCATTAATTTTTGAAATGTTCATCTAAGCCAGAAAAAATTAATGTGACGTTGAAGCCTAATAATTCTTTACTTTTGTTCATAAATTTTTTTATGTAGGAAGTAATTTTTTGTAAAATTAAACTTACATCTTTTGAGTAAAACTTCTTTTTATTCATACATAGGATTTAATTCCCAAATTGCTTTAAAGACTTGTTTGTTATAGGCTGTAGTATCAAAAATGCAAAGAAAAGATTTAGTAAGAGAATCAAATATTTAGAAATTAACAATTCAATGGACAACTCCATAATTGATTACATATCAAAATTCATAAAATTATCTGAAGATGAAGTAAACGTTATAACTGAACAAAACCTATTTAGGCAATACAAGAAAAATGACGTTTTATTATCTGAAGGTAAATATGCCAAGGACTGTTATTTTATAATTCAAGGTTGTGTAAGATCTTATTACGTAAAAGAAGGAGAAGAACGCAACACGGACTTTTTTTTTGAAAATGAAACTATCAGACCGGTCAGCTATCAAACAAAAGAACCTTCGCAATATTATTTGTCCTGCATAGAAGACTGCATAATTGCAATTGGTAATGAAACAAGAAATCAAAAATTGGTTGAACAAATTCCAAATTTGTCCTCGCTAATTTTACAGATGAATGAAGGTTTGCTTATACAAAAAACAATAGAATTTGATAGTTTTAAAAATCATAACCCTGAAGAACGGTATTTGATGCTTCTAGAAAACAAACCTGAACTTTTGAATCGCATACCGCTTTATCATTTGGCTAGCTATTTAGGCATTACCCAAATATCTTTAAGTAGAATACGAAGTAGAATAATACGAAAATAATTATCGCAAGTTTTGGTTATTATCTTTTGTTAAATTTTTCATGAAAGCTATGATGGAATTTTGTTTCTTAAAATTTTAAGGAAACAAATTATGACAGAAAATACTTTCAGTAAGAACAATGCTAAACTAACGGGCTTTTTTTTTATTACAGCCGCTATCACATCTATAGTTGGTCTAAAACTTTATGACCCAATTTTAAACGATAACAATTTTTTGTTATCAACATATAATCACTATACTCAAATTATTTTTGGTGCTATAAATGAACTGATTTTAGTTGTTACAGCTACAGGAACATGCATCATGCTTTTCCCATTATTGAAACGTTATAGTGAAAGTATGGCATTAGGTTACCTATGTTTTAGATTATTAGAAGTAGTGTTTATTATGATTGGTATTGTGAGTATTCTTTCAGCACTAGCAGTTAGCGAACATTACACTAATGGCGTAATAAGCGATAAAGCCAATGCACAAAGTCTTATGCAAACATTTATTAGCCTTCATAAATGGACTTTTATATTAGGTCCGAACTTTATGTTAGCAATAAACACATTCATTTATAGCTATGTTTTTATTAAATCTGAAGTTGTACCTAAAAATCTTGCAAGACTGGGTTTAGTATCTTCATTTTTAATTATGGCAGCAGCAGTTTTAGAATTGTTTGGAATTATTCAGCAAATTTCTATTTGGGGAATTTTGCTTGCATTGCCAATTGCCTCATACGAAATGACACTTGCAGGATGGTTAATTGTTAAATGGGTTAAACTTTAGTACAAAAGAATTAATAACTTGAAAAAATGAAGGAAGTAGCTAAAAATGTACACCAGATTGCTTTGTTACCTAGAAATGGGATTAACTGCTATGTAATAGATGATATTCTTGTAGATGCAGGCATAAGGAGTTCAAGCGATAAAATTCTAAAGGCCATAAAAAATATGGATATCACAAAACATGTTTTAACTCATGCTCATGCTGACCACCAAGGTAGTAGTAGTATAGTTTGTAGTACTTTAAAAATTCCGCTTTGGACATCAGTATTAGAAAAGGAAAATGCCGAGTCTGGAATTGTTACAAATGGGTATCCGAATAAAAATCATATCATTGCAAAATTTCAACAGCAATTTTGGGCTGGTTCAGGCCATCCAATTTCTCGAATATTAAAAGAAGGTGATCAAGTTGGTAGTTTTACAGTAATTGAAACTCCGGGACACTCCAAAGGGCATATTTCTTTCTTTAGAGAAAAAGACAAAGTGTTAATTGTTGGGGACACCTTAGTCAATATGAATCTACTAAACACTTTTGTTGGACTAAGTGAGCCTCCAAATTTGTTTACAACCGATAAGGAAGTTAATAAGAAATCAATCAAAAAATTGTTTGACTTAAATGCCAAAGTATTATGTTTTGGACATGGCCCAGTGTTATACGATAATGGAGAGTTTAAAAGGTTTATGAACAATATCTAGTCCTAAAAACCTTGAAAAGCTTAGAAGCTGTTTGAGTTATTTGATATTGTTTATGGTGCTTTATTTGGCTGCAACTTCGTTAGATTTTTCGCCTTAGGCGTTAGACTATGGCTGCAAAATCTGCCTTGTTTCGCTCAAAAAAACATCCATAATCAACTCGAAACAAATAACTCAAACAGCTTCTTAGTATATAAGCATCATTTTTAATTATGTTAGCGGCAGTATTGGAAATGTTTGGCGTAATTCAGCAGATTTCTATTTGAGCATTTTGCTTGCATTGCCAATTGCCTTATACGAAATGACTTTTGCTTGGGGGGATAATGAAAGCCAATAAACTTTCAATTTAAGTGGTAAAATATAAATTGAGATTTATACAATTTGAATATTTGTATATCTGAAAGCCTTTGTCTAACTGTAATATGTATAAAAAAACAGTTTTACAGTTGAGAATATTATATGCCTTTCTATGCCTTTCTGTAAGTTTGAAATGAAAACGATAGTAATTATCCTTAATTATCGTAATTAATAAAAAATAATTAATTATTGTTTTACAATAATTAATTACTATACTTGCACTATTAATTAAGTTTTCACAATATGAACAATGTAAAATTAGTTTCTAAACTTCTTTTTTATTTCACCCGGTTTTTAGCGGGTTTCTACTTTTTGATGGTTACACACTCTGGTATTGCATTGCTTACAGAGTGGTCATTAAAATTCAAGGAAAATGGAAAATATTTTCAGGTATGTTTTCCTTTTACAAAAACGCCTGTTTTAAATGGAGATAATAATCTTCCGTATATTTTTTTAGAGTTTTTAATCCCGTTAGGTCTTTATGGTCTTTTCTTTTTGTTGCTGGGCAATGTGTTTAAAGTTTTTTTTCAACAAAGATTATTTACGGATACTGGCGTTAAACATTTAAAAAGATTTTATTTGGGCAACTTTATTATCCCAGGTGTAATGGTGTTGCTGGTGAGTTTTATAGACGAACCAGATATTGATGGAATAATGGTGATAGTGTTGCATGGGATTATAGGCATTTTTGCATTTTTTCTTGCCGCAATTTTTAAGCAAGGTTTGGACCTTCAAAACGAAAAAGATTTATTTATATAACTATGCCAATAATTGTAAATGTAGATGTAATGCTTGCTAAACGCAAGATGCAAAGCAAAGATCTGGCTGAGAAATTAGATATTACCCCGGCCAATTTATCAATATTAAAAACTGGTAAAGCTAAGGGCATCCGCTTTGATACATTGGAAGCTATTTGCAGAATATTAAATTGTCAACCTGGCGATGTATTGGAATATGTTGCTGAGTAAATAAAATAATCTATAAAAATAAGAACTTAAAAAAAAACGCCCATTTGGGTGCATGGAAATCTATTGCCTAAACTTTAAATAAAATTTAATGAATCGTTTGCAAATAAACAATCTGAATAAAACCTATGGTAACGGTACCAAAGCCATTAATAATATTACACTCGAATTTACTAATGGAATGTTTGGCTTGTTGGGCCCCAACGGTGCTGGCAAATCGTCGTTGATGAAAACCATTGCAGGTTTGCAAAGCCCTGATAGCGGGAGTATTATTTTTAATGGTACCGATATTGTAAAAGACCCACTTTTTATAAAAAAACAATTGGGTTTTTTACCACAGGATTTTGGAGTATACCCAAAAATTTCGGCGTATGATTTACTCACACATTTGGCTGTTTTAAAAGGGCTAACAAATGCCAAAGAAAGAAAGGAGCAGGTATTAACACTGTTAAACAAAGTAAATCTTTATTCATTTCGAAAAAAAGAAGTGCATACTTTTTCTGGTGGTATGCGGCAGCGGTTTGGCATTGCACAAGCTTTACTCGGTAGCCCACAAATAATAATTGTTGATGAACCTACTGCGGGGCTTGACCCTGAAGAGCGCAACCGTTTCAATAGTTTGCTTAGCGAAATTGGCGAAAATATTATAGTTATACTATCCACTCACTTAGTTGACGATGTAAAAACTTTGTGTACTGAGATGGCGGTAATTGATAAGGGTGCAGTTTTAGCTTGTGGTAAACCAATTGATTTTATAAATGAGTTGGATGGAAAGTTGTGGCAAAAATCTATTGCAAAAAATGAAATACCTGCGTATGAAGAAAAATATCAAATGATTTCTACGCAATTCAATATGGGGAAACTGAACATCCGTATTCAATCAAACGATAATCCAGGTAATGAGTTTGAGGGTATTAAACCTGGGCTGGAAGACGCCTATTTCTCCATTTTAAACCGAATCAAATAATTCTATGAAAGCTTTACTTCAATTTGAATGGAGAACCTATTTTACAAAACCAGGATTTTATTTTTTTTTATTACTGGTTATTTTATCTGCTGTTTTTGCTGGTACGAACTTTAGGGTATCTATAAGCCCCGATGTTTTTAAGAATGCCCCTTATGTGATTGCTTATATGTTGGGGTTTATGAGTTTATTATGCATATTTTTTTCTACTGTATTTGCCACACAAGTTTTATTTAAAGAAAAAGACGCCAATTTTAACCTGATATTGTATGCAACGCCTATTCGCAAAAAGGATTATTTAACAAGCAAGTTTATTGCAGTTTTTTCTCTCAGTTTTTTATGCTTTACCTTATTTGCAACTGGCTTTGCTATTGGGCAGCTAATGCTGATTAGTAAAAGCGGATATACTGATTTTAATTTGTCTTTTTATGTGCAACCCTTGTTGGTGTTTGGTTTGATTAACACCTTGTTTAGTTCAGCCATTGTTTGCAGTGTAGCATGGCTTAGTAAAAATAAATTAATGGTGTATGTAACTGGCTTGTTTATTTATATCTTATATATGGTTACGTTGATATTTTCCGGGTCACCCCTAATGGCTAAAGGAATGCCACAATCAGCAACAGCCGTTCTGCTTTCTGCAAGCTTAGACCCATTTGGGCTTTCTGCTTATTTTTTGCAAACAACAACATGGACAGTTGTTCAACGCAACACAGCATCAATTCCTTTATCTGGAATATTACTGCTTAATCGGTTGGGGGTTATACTTGTATCCTTTCTCTCTCTTTTTGGCACATTTAAACTATTTAGTTTTTCGGTTAGAGAAAAAAGAAACACAAAAAAAATATCTGAAAAAATTGAACTAAGTGTAGCCTCAGTTGGTGGAGTACTTAGCCCACTCAAACCATCGCAGAGTTGGCGCAGGCATTTAACTACTTTATGCTCATTTACCAAAATTGATTTAAAGTACATAACAAAGAGTATTCCCTTCTTATTAACCTGTATTGGTTTACTTTTTTACTTATCTATGGAAATTTATGGAGCTATTGAAAAAGGGGTACGGCTTCCTCAAAAATATGCCACATCGGGTTTAATGGCAAAAGCGATTATTGAAAATTTTCATGCTTTGTGCTTGATTATAATTTTATATTATGCCAATGAAATTGTTTGGCGAAGCAGAAATAGTAATTTTCATCTGATTGAAAATGCAACACCAGCAAACAGCACCTCCTTATTTTTTTCAAAATGGATAACACTAAGCATCATCATCTTTTTCTTTACAACTTTAATGATTTTGCTGGGCATTGTTTTTCAAATGCAATATCATTATCCACACATTGATTGGCAAGCTTATGCAGGTGTATATCTTTTCACCAGTTTCCCTTTAATAATCAGTGCAGGTATTATTTTAACTATCCACAAATTAATTAAATACAAACATGTTGGTTTAATTATATCATCGGCAACAGTTTTGTTTACGGCAACTTCTCTGGGTAGTAATTTTCTGTCACACCCATTATTGAAGTTTCAAATCCCTTATAATGGATTATACAGTGATATTAATGGCTTTGGTTCGTATCTATCGACCTTTGGATGGCTGCATGTATTCGGTTTATGCATAGCGTTCTTTTTAGTAATATTTATTACACAGCTCAAAAAATTTAGGATTAAATTATTGCCTTTGCTTAGTTTGATTGTATTAGTAGTTTGTACTTTTTGGATAGCACTAAAAATTATGAAAGACTACAAACCTAAAAATATGGAAGCTACAATTTTAGCCCAGTCTGAATACGAAAAAAAGTATAGAGGCTTTCAAAACCAACCTCAACCAACCGTAATAGATATTGTAACAACCATTGATTTATTTCCTGAAAAAAATGCATATAATATTGCTGCCACCTATATTATTAAAAATAAGACCAATAAGCCAATAGACAGTATTTTGGTAAATTTTGCGGACCGAATAACTATTAATGAAGCGAGTATTATCAAAGGAAACAAAACCTATCCTATAAAAAATCAGTACACAGTTATTCAATTAAAAAACTCATTATTACCGGGTGATACAGCACAGTTCTCAACTAAATTTTCTTACTATTGGGCAGCTATCAATGGTCACCAATCTTTTAATGCTATTCTACAAAATGGATCGTTTATGCGTATCAGTAGGTATTATCCAACATTTGGCTATTTATCAGATAATGAAATTGAAAGTGAAGTGGATAGAAAAAATTTTAACCTGGGATCAGCTACACCCTTAGTTACGATTGATGCCCCTAAAAATAATGCCAATGATTTTTTAAATCTGGACATGATTATATCTACCAGTAATAAACAAACTGCAATAGGTGTTGGGGAATTGGAAAAAAAATGGGAGACAGGTAACAGAAATTATTTTCAATACAAAACACCATCACCTGTTCCATTCCGCTTTGCAATTTCCTCAGCGGAATATGCTATAAAAAAAGCATCCTATAAAGGAAAGAATATCGAAGTATATTATCATCCGTTACACTACCAAAATGTAGACCATCTTTTAAAAAATGCCCAATTAACATTAGAATATTGCGAAATAAACTTTGGTGCCTATCCTTTTAAAACAATTCGCTTTGCAGAAGTATCTGCATTTACAAGAGGTTTTGCGGCAACGGCATATCCAGCTACCATTTATATGACGGAGAATGTGATTTTTAATGCCAACATTGGAGCCGATAAAAATCAAGATGTAATTAATGAATTGGCCGGGCATGAATTGGCACATTTGTGGTGGGGCAACAGTCAAATTGCACCGGATAACAGAGAAGGGAATGTAATGCTTACTGAAACATTATGTATGTACACCGAGTTAATGCTGGCCAAAAAAATGTATGGAACAAAAAGAGTAATGGAAATTGTTGATATGCACTTGGGGATGTATTTAGGTGATAGGGGATTTACAGAAGAGCAACCATTAATTAAAACAATACCCAGCAATGTTCATTTAAGTTATTCTAAAAGTTTAGTGGTGATGTATCAACTGGCAGAAATGATAGGCGAAGAAAATGTAAACCTGGCATTAAGGCAATTATTAAAAAATCATGCTTATCCTAAAACCCACCCTATTTCCACTGACTTTATTAATGAATTGTATGCAGTAACAGATACTTCGATGCATTTAAAAATTGATGATTTATTTAAAAGAATAACGCTGTATGATTTTAGTAATAAAAATACAATGGTTAAAAAAGCAGGGGCACAATATGAGTTATCGATAAATGGAACAGCCAATAAATATTACGAAGATGGTAAAGGCGAAAAAACAAAAACGTCTTTTAGTGACAGTATTGATGTTACCATTCTATTTAAGAATGGAAACGAGAAAATCGTAACGTTGTCTGTTGTGAATAATAAAATGTCAGCTAAAGTTTTAGTTACTGAAATGCCGAAA
Organism: Ferruginibacter sp.; assembly: GCA_031408295.1. GTDB lineage: Bacteria > Bacteroidota > Bacteroidia > Chitinophagales > Chitinophagaceae > Ferruginibacter. The sequence goes on along the minus strand of JANNVW010000030.1, from coordinate 2,500 downwards.
GCGATATTGGTTGACCCGAAAGTAAAATTTATAAAATTAGAGAATGGCAAAGAATGGTTTATAGAGAGCAGTCTTTAAGGGGAATTCGTAATTGACATAAATACGCTGTTTGTATACCATAATCTGCTGTTTATATATTTTATTATTGGAAGATTATTTTAATGAATTATCCTTGCTAATGCTCAGCATAATTATGAATAAATGTGTTGGGTAAAACAAATAGGAATAATAAAAATTAAAAAGTATGAAAAATTTTGCAGTAACAATTTTCTTATCGGTTTTTCTTCTTTGTGCATCTTCCATAAATGCCCAAAAAACGGATACCATACAAATCACATCAGCAAATATTAATACTAAAGTGTTACGAGAAGGTACTCACCGTTACTTGGTGTATTTTAAAATGCAAAAAGATTCTGTACGTACACAAACACAGTTTTGGACAAGAACAATTAAGCGTAATGATTACAACGGTACACCTGCAATTGAAATTACTCAAGAGTGGGAGGATAAAGACAGTATCATGCATATTGTAAAATCTATCTCCGATGCAAAAACAATGCAACCCCTTTACCATAAAACATGGTGGAAGGTGCAAGCAGCAAGAAATGCTACAGTTAAAACTGTAAGTGAAACTTCTGTTGATTTTTTAAATAAAACAGTCAACTATAATGGTATTCTGTTAAGTGATGCAGATACTACTAAACAGGCAAAGGGAATATGGGCTGGATATAAATCATCGATAGATAAATACTATTTAAACTGGCACCTAGATTTAGAAACCTTTCCATTATTGCCTTATAAAAATGGAGTAACATTCGTCATTCCTTTTTACGACCCTGGTACTTCTTCTAATTTTCAAAAAGTTGCTTACACCGTTACAGGTTCAGCGGAATTAGTTGCCTACAACGACCAAAAAATTGATTGCTGGTTACTAGTACATGAAAGTAAAGGAAACAAAGAAGTATTCTGGGTAAGTAAAAAAACAAAAGAGGTTTTAAAATTAGAGCAAGAAATAAATGGAAGGTTTTATAGATACAAAATAAAATTGGGTTTTAGTATGTAAAATCTAGCAATAAAAATACTACGGTGCTAATCATTGTTGTCCGACAAAAATAAGCAATAAATTACCTATACTCTATATTGGATAAAGGTTTTAAGCCAAAACAATTTGGTTCAATAAGAGGGAGTAGGTAGCATAGTTAATTTTATGGGCTAAATGCCATTGGTGTACTATTGTTTTTCCTCCATGCTTTGTAAGTTTCTTTTATAAATTCAAATAAGGCCACATAGCTCATTAGATGAAGTCGTATGAGTGTAATCATATTTGCGAATGACTTTTTAGTAGCAGATTTTTTTCTAATAACAACCATCAGCAATTGCGCTATTAGTACACAATAAATTTGCATTTTTATAGCGTTTTCACTATTGCCCCAAAAATACCTTAGCGGAAAATTTTGTTTAATTTGTTTAAACAATAACTCAATCATCCAACGGCATTTGTATATCAATGCAATTTTTGCTGCAGGCAGTTTAAAATTATTGGTAATAAATATATATTGTTTACCATCATCGGTTTTAAATGTTATACGGCGTAGTAGTAAGCGAAGCAACTCTCCCTTACTATTCTTGTATCCAATGGTAATGAATTGTTCTTTTAAAACACCTTTTGCATTTTTCTTTTTGGTATTATCTATCATTACTTTGGTTACATGAAAGATGGCGTTATCCTTCATCCTAGTTACAAACCACACTTTTTGTGATGTCCATTTTGCAAATTGGCTATATACGTTATAAGCTTTGTCAAATACAAGAAAGCTATTGGCAGGCAGGCTAAGATGCGTAAGAAATTGGCGGTCATGTGTTCTAGAGGCAGTCATGCGCACAAATTCTGCCACACCGCTAAAAGCGTCCATCATTGCATGAACCTTTATACCTCCTTTTTTCTTGGCTTCATTTAATGGGTTACGACCTACACCTTGTAATATTTCACTAAAAAGTTGAATGGTAGTACTATCAATTATTTTAAGATTACGAATGCTTAAACCCTTCAATCGGCTGTCCGAGATAAAACTGTGGTATTGTTGTAAAAGTTCAAAGTATAAACTTTCAAACGAAAGATAACTGCGCTTGGTATTGGCATCAGATAAAGTGCTTCGTGCAGGTGCTTTATCAAAACCTAAATGGCTAAGCTTGCCTTCGCAACCAAGCATCCCTTCGCATAATTCTCGTAGCCCATTACAATAACTGAATACGCCATATAGCAGTGTAACAAGATGTACACGAAAGGGAATCTTCTTGTAATAGTAATTGCTATTGTGTTTGCGTATCACTTTGCGTAAAGTGGCTGAAGGGATACAATTTAATATTTGAGATAGTATCGGCTGTCCGACAAATTTATTATCTTCACTCATGGTTATATTGTTTGTGTGAGAACTACAACATAACTAAAAAGGGTGAGAAAATCTCACCCTTTATTTAAAATTTTTGTCGGACAATAGTG
>JANNVW010000029.1:0-113349 GCA_031408295.1 Ferruginibacter sp. | reverse complement strand
TGCGTATTTTTCCTTTGCAGTTGTAAAACGCATCGATGTAATTCTTTCCATAAAATGCCCAAAAACAGTTCCCATAGAAAGTCTTGCGTAACGTTCCATTTCGGGAAAATTATCAAATAAATAGACTAAATCGTTTACATGCAAGCAAAATACCTCCGTATCTTCAATGGCATCAATATAATAAATGTCTAATGCTCTTGTTCTGAAACTTCTTGGCGAATTGCTCCATTCATCTTCAGCAGGAAAGTATTCACTAATTTCTTTTCCATCTTTTAGAAAATAAGTTCGCAATAATCCTTTTTGAATAAAATAGCTTTTGGTACAAACAGTGTCTGCATGATGAATAAGCTCTCCTTTTTTGAAAGTTTTAAAAGTTATTCTTTTAGCTAACTCACTTTTTAAAGTGTCGTTAAGCTTAATATACTTTTCAAAGTGTCGGAATAATACGTCTTTCGTTTCTATTGTTTGTAAATTTAGATTTGTGTTGATGTGTTGTGATGCGCTCGTAGCTATCACAAATATAAACAGTATACCACAACTCCCAAAACTATCACCAATCTACAGCTTAGCATTATTAAAAATTCAATTTTACTTAGAACAATACATCATTTCATTTTCCACCCACCAATCATCCGCTTCCATCTACGCTACAATGAAAGATGAAAAAAGATTTACTGCTCAGCCTAGCAGCGATAGAAGCCGCACCGAAGCGTAGCGAAGGTATAGCGGAGCGTCCCGCAGCCATGTACGGGACAGGCTGTACAAATGTTCATTATAGATTTGTTGCTCATGCTCCTCAAAAAAAATCACATCACTACTTTTCTATGGTTGTTGGGGACACCAACCATTAAAAAAAACATGTCGCTCCCACGGAGCTCTTATTATGTTTTGTTGTTTATTTCTTCTACTGACATGTCGCCTCTAACGAGGCTAAAGCTCCAGAGGAGCGACATATCAGTAGAAAGATATTAATAAAGTAGGGTTTTAAAGCTCCGTAGAGCCTGTCCCGAAAATCGGGAAGCGGCATGTAAAGCAAATTGCATAATCTCCCAAACAATTATGGTGGGGACAGCAACCATAAAAAACCGTTAAAAACAAAAAACCGCAGCCATCAAAAAATGATAACTGCGGTTCTAAAAAATTATTAATTCTAAATTATTAATTAAGCCTGTGGCGCTTCTGGCTTCGGCATCAATGCTTTTCTACTCAATTTAAATTTACCTGTCTTTTGGTCAATATCAAGTAATTTCACTTTCACCTTTTCTCCTTCTTTAAAAATACCATCCATTGTTTCTAGGCGCTTCCAACTTATTTCACTGATGTGTAATAAGCCTTCTTTCTTAGGTAAGAACTCTACAAATGCACCAAATTCTTTAATGCTCTTAATCGTTCCTTCATACGTTTCGCCTACTACTGCAGTGGCTACCAAGCCTTGTATCCAAGCGTAAGCTCTATCCAATGCAGCTTTGTCTTTACAGAAAATGCTTACTGAACCTGCGTTGTCTACTTCTTCAATATTCACGGTAGCACCTGTTTCTCTTTGTATTTCTTGTATTACTTTTCCACCTGGCCCTATTACCGCACCAATGTATTCTTTATCTATGGTAAACTTCACCATACGTGGTGCATGTGGTTTCACATCTGGTCTTGCAGCTTCCATAGTGGCGTGCATAGCATCTAGTATGTGTAAGCGACCCTTGCGTGCTTGCGCAAGTGCACTGCGCATAATGTCCATACTCAAACCATCTACTTTTATATCCATTTGTACACCACAAATACCATCACGGGTACCGGTTACTTTAAAATCCATATCGCCTAAATGGTCTTCATCACCCAATATATCTGTCAATACAGCAAATTGGTCTCCTTTTTTAATTAAGCCCATAGCCACACCACTCAAATGCTTTTTGATAGGCACACCTGCATCCATCAATGCTAGCGAAGCGGCACATACCGTAGCCATAGATGATGAACCATTGCTTTCTAAAATATCGCTCACCACACGAACAGTGTAAGGATACTCAGACCCTGGCATCATTTGCTTTAGCGAACGCATAGCCAAGTTACCATGACCAACCTCTCTACGACCAACACCTCTCATCATTTTTACTTCGCCAGTAGAAAATGGTGGGAAATTATAGTGCAATAAGAATTTTGTGTATTCAGAATGGTGAGCACTCTCCACTAGCAATTCATCTAAAGGCGTACCTAAAGTAACAGTTGTAAGCGATTGTGTTTCACCTCTTGTAAATAATGCAGAACCGTGTGGGGTTGGTAAAATATCTACTTCCATTTCTAGTTGACGTATATCTTCTGTACCTCTGCCATCCAATCTTTTACGGTCGTTTAAAATCATATCTCTCACTACATTGTATTGTAGCTCTCCTACGTAATGTCCAATCAATTTTTTATCTTGCTCTTCTAACTCAGCAAAGTTTTCTTTTACCTCATCATATAGCTTTTTAAAAGCATCGCTTCTTTCGTGCTTTGCAGATGCTGCAGAAGCTATAGCGTACATTTTATCTTTTGCAAATGCAATTATTTTAGCATCTAACTCTTCGTTGCGGTAAGGTTTCGTGTAATCTCTCTTACTCGTTACACCTACCAAAGCACGCAATTCTTCTTGTGCTTTTACATGCCCTTGAATTGCTTTGTGCGCTGCTTCAATAGCAATAATCAAATCTTCTTCGCTACATTCCTTTGCCTCACCTTCCACCATCATAATATTGTTGTTGGTAGCGGCGATGATAAATTCATAATCAGCCGTAGCCAATTCTGTACGAGTTGGGTTGATGATGATTTGACCATTAACCTTAGCCACACGTACTTCCGATAACATTTCTTGAATTGGAATATCTGAAACAGCCAATGCTGCAGATGCTGCCAAACAAGCCAATGAATCTGGCATTACTTCATCATCGCTTGAGATAAGTGATATTAATACTTGTACATCACATACATAGTCTTCAGGAAATAATGGGCGCAACGCTCTGTCTATTAATCTTGAAGTAAGAATTTCATAATCGTTTAAACGAGCTTCTCTTTTGAAAAAAGAACCCGGAATACGACCGTTAGAAGAGAATTTTTCTTGATAATCTACCGATAATGGGAAAAATGATTGACCTTCTTTTGGTTCTTTATTAGCAACTACTGTAGCTAATAGCATACAATTGCCTTGGCGTACTACAACTGCCCCATCTGCTTGGCGGGCCATTTTGCCCGTTTCTATGGTTACCATTCTACCGCCACCGATATCGAACGTAACTTGTTTTGCTTGTAAAAATGACATATAAAAATTATTTTAGGTTGAAAATTAACTTTTCAACAAGTTAGAATGAGGATACGTATAAAGAATAATTCCCAACGGCTAATAAACTGTTGGGAATAAATTCTTGTAATTACATATAATAATTTATTTACGTAGACCTAATTTTTCAATTAAAGCTCTGTAACCTGTAAGGTCGTGCTTGCTAAGGTAAGTAAGCAATCTTTTACGCTGACCAACCATTATCATTAAACCACGCTGAGAAGAAAAATCTTTCTTGTTGGTTTTAAGATGCATCGAAATGTGGTTGATGCGTTCCGTAATCATTGCAATTTGCCCTTCAATAGAGCCAGTGTTTTTAGCGCTTCCGCCGTAAGTTGAAAATATTTCAGCTTTTCTTTCTAGTGTTAAATGCGACATTAATTTGTTGTTTAAAACGGTTTTGTTTTATCTTTTTTCTAATTGAGCGCAAAAGTAGTATAATTAATGCATATTATAGCTGCAATTGCCATTTTTTTTTGAATATTGCAGTACAATATTATTTTTTGTAACGGCATATCCCTTTTTAAATATTTGAACCTCATAATAATTTGAAAACAATACTGCACATAGTTGGTAATAGGCCCCAGTTTATAAAACTTGCCATTTTATATAAAGAATTGGCTACGAGTCAACATATTAGCCAAAAAATTATACATACAGGTCAGCACTTTAGCCTAAGTATGAGCAATATTTTTTTTGATGAATTACATATTCCAGCTCCTGAGGTTAATTTTAATATTCAAAATGCATCTGCACAACTTTTTGTAGGTGAAGCCACAGAAAAGTTATACCAATATTTTTTAGGAGAAAAAGAAAGCATTGTATTTGTGTATGGAGATACAAATACAACTTTGGCTGGGGCTATGGCTGCAAAAAGATGTGGTTTGCAACTTGCGCATTTTGAAGCAGGAGTACGAACCTACGATAATGCTATGCCCGAAGAAATAAATAGAATACTTAGCGATAGATTGGCAGATGTAAATTATTGCTGCACACAAAAAAATTATACTACTATGCTAGCCGAGGGGTATAGCAATGCAATACCTACAGAAGTACTATTAACTGGCGATTTGATGCTTGATGCTTTTGTGAAAATAGAACCAACATCAAAAAGAATAGTTGAGTACAACGAATACGTGGTATGCAGCATACACCGTGAAGCCAATTTAAGCAACAGCCAAAACTTAGAAAGTATTGTAAACGCCTTGAATATATTGCATAAAGACATACCAATAGTAATGCCAATGCATCCGCATACGCAAAAAAGGATTGCAGAATATGGTATTAATGTATCTTTTTCAGTTTTGGAACCACTTGGTTATCCCGATATGAAAAATTTGCTTATGCATAGTAAATACATAATTACGGATAGTGGCGGTACTAGTAGAGAGGCTTACTTTTTAAAAAAGAAATCGCTAATAATAATGGACAAGCCTTTTTGGCCTGAAATTCTGGACCAAGGCTGTTCATTAAATACTGCCCCTATTGAAAACGAAATAATACAAAAGTATAACGCACTACCATTATTGAAATCTAATTTTGAAACCAATATTTTTGGCTTTGGTAATGCAGCTGAAAAAATACGTGAACATTTAACCAGTTTTCTTGTCAGTTAAAACAATTTTAAGAAAACCTATGGTTCTCTATTTTCTTTGTTTCTTTGTGTTATATAAACTATGCCTTCAAAAAAAATAACCGTTTCTGTAATTTCAGATTTAACATCTGACCAAAGGGTAATACGCATTTGTACTACACTGCAAGAAATGGGGTTTGAGGTGTGTGTAATAGCTAGATGTTTCAGTGATAGTTTGCCTTTGGGGAACTATGTTTTTGCATCGCAAAGAATAAAATGTTATTTCAAAAAAGGAATAATGCAATACGCTGAGTTTAACTTCAAATTATTTTTTAAATTACTTTTCTCTAAAACAGATTATTTTTTGGCTAACGATTTAGATGTGCTAATTCCGAATTACATCATCTCTAAAATGCGTGGTAAAAAAATAATGTATGATACGCATGAGTATTTTACTGGTGTGCCAGAGTTAAAAGATTCGCATATAAAACGAAAAATTTGGAAGTTTTTTGAAGATTGGATTTTTCCAAAGCTACATACAGTGTACACCGTAAACGATTCTGTAAAAAATAAATACCAACAAGAGTATAGCAATAATATTGGCGTAGTGAGAAATGTACCAATTACTACCGAGCCCATAAAAGCTACTATACCAGCTCATTTAAAAGATAAAACGGTATTATTATTACAAGGTGCTGGTATAAATATGGGAAGGGGTGGGTTAGAGCTGCTGGAATCTATGAAATTTTTGCCAAAGCAATTTTATTTGTTATTTGTGGGAAGCGGTACACAATGGAATACCATAAAGGAGAAAAGAATAGAATGGAATTTACAACACAATACAGAAATGATAGACAAGGTGGCTCCTGCAAAGCTAAAGGAATACACTGCCTTGGCGCATATTGGGTTTAGCTTAGATTCCTTTGATGATTTAAATTGCTTATACAACCTGCCCAATAAAATATTTGATTACATACATGCAACCGTGCCCATTATAGCTACAGGTATACCAGAAGTTAAAATTATTGTAGAGAAATACGGTTGTGGTATTTGCTTAGATAATTACAAACCAGAAAATATTGCAAATGCTGTTGTAGCTTTAGCTGAAGATAAAGATAGATATGCCAATTATAAAAGTAATTGTGTAACTGCCGCTAAAGAATTGTGTTGGGAAAACGAAAGTGAAAAACTAAAAGCCATATACAACCCATTTTTGTGAACGAAAAATATTTGCACATAATAACACATGATGTACCTTACCCAGCTGACTTTGGTGGCGTGGTAGATATTTTTTATAAAGTAAAATGGCTGCATAAAGTTGGCGTAAAAATTCATTTGCACTGTTTTGTAAAAGATAGGCCAGCACAAATTGCATTAGAAGAATATTGCGAAACGGTAACGTATTACAAGCGAAAAGGGTTTACAAGTTTATCTTTTACCCTCCCTTACATCGTTTCGTCTAGAAAAAGCAAATTGTTATTACAAAATTTACAAAAGGATAATTATCCGATTTTAATTGAGGGAATACATTGTAGTTATCTATCTTTTAAAGATATTTTTTCTAATAGAAAAATGATATTAAGGTTGCATAATGTAGAATTTAGTTACTATGAACAGCTTGCAAAAAACGAATCATCTTTTTTTAAGAAAATATACTATTCGTATGAGGCAAAATGTTTAAAAAAATACGAGCAAATTATAGCCAATAAATTACCGATACTTTCAGTAAGTACAGACGATACTAAAAAATACCAAACTTTTTTTAATGCAGAAAACATACAGTTTATGTCTGTATTTCTACCTTATGATACTGTAATAAGCCATACTGGTATTGGTTCTTACTGCCTTTATCATGCTAATTTATCGGTAAATGAAAATGAAAAAGCAGCACTATGGCTGGTGCAAACCATTTTTAGTAAAATAAAAATCCCGATTATTATTGCGGGGCGAAAGCCATCTGCTACATTAAAAAGCATTTGTGCAAAATATACTAATGTGAGCATTGTAGATAGCCCTACAGAGCAAAATATGCAATTGTTAATAGCAAATGCGCAAATAAATATTTTACCCTCTTTTAATAATACGGGTGTGAAATTAAAATTACTAAATGCTTTGTACAATGGTAGGCATTGTTTGGCTAACCTTGCAGGAGTAGAGGGAAGTGGTCTAAATGATTATGCTAATATTGCAGAGACGCCAGATGATTTTCTGCAAAAAACTAAGCAACTATTTGTAGCGCCTTTCTCCGAAAAAGAAATGCAGCACCGAAGCACTGCATTGAAGAAAATATATAATAATGAAGCTAATGCCTCACTTATCCTTGAGATGTTATACTAGCATTGTCCCATACTTGGCCTCTTTCTGTTTTTAAAGTACGAGCTGGGTATTTATCTATAACTACATAATCGTGCGTGGCCATTACGATTGTAGTGCCAAAATCTCTACTGATGTGAAAAAGCAATTTCATAATTTCATCGCTAGTTTCTGGGTCTAGATTACCAGTGGGCTCATCTGCTAAAATAAGTTTGGGTGCATTTAGCAATGCTCTGGCTATATCTATTCTTTGTTGTTCGCCACCACTTAGCTCAAAAGGCATTTTAAAACCTTTGGTACTTAAGTTTACTTTATCCAATACATCGGCAATTTTATCATCCATTAACTTTTCATCTTTCCAGCCCGTAGCTCTCAATACAAATTTTAAATTTTCGTTTACGTTTCTATCTGTAAGCAATTGAAAATCTTGAAAAACGACACCTAAGTTTCTTCGAAGAAACGGAATTGTTTTCCAAGTAAGGTCTCGTAGGTTATGCCCTACAACAAAGCCCTTGCCTTCGGTAAGTTCCAAATCGCCATACAATGTTTTTAGCAAACTACTTTTGCCAGTACCAGTTTTACCTACCAGGTATACAAATTCGCCTTTATCTACAGATATATTTACATCGCTAAGTATAAGGGTTTCACTTTGGTAAATGTTTACGTTGGAAAGTTCTATAATTGATTGAGACATTATTAATGGTTAAATTGTTGTAATGGTAAATTGTTGATAAAATAGATTAAGCTAATTTACTTGCATGGCAAATATAAATAAATGATAAGCTGTGGTGAAATGTTTTTTGGGTAGGAGTTGTTAAAAAATGTGTATAACTATTTTTATAGTTTTAAAACTAATTTTATAGTTTTGTTTTATTAATTTAAAATTATGATTAAGCAACTAACAAAAGCAGAAGAACAAATAATGCAAGAACTATGGAAATTAGATAAAGCATTTTTGAGAGAAATAATAGAAGCCCTGCCCGAGCCAAAACCACATAATAATACAGTAGCCACTGTTATTAAAATATTGGTAGAAAAAGAATTTATTGGCATTAATGTTTTTGGGCGCATGCACCAATACCATGCACTTGTAAGTAAAGAAGCTTATAGCAAAGCTACCATGAAGACATTTGTGAAAGGGTATTTTGAAGGAAGTTTTACCGATGCCGTTTCATTTATGGTAAAAGAAAATAATTTGAGTATTGGAGATTTGGAGTTGCTGTTAAAAGAATTAAAGAAGAAATAATAATGCCACGAATGCACTAATAAAAATAAATAACTACGGACTTCAAAAGTCTCTTTGGGAGTTAGAGGACTATTAAACAATTTACTATGCTAGCATTTTCATATTATCTATTAAAAATTATCATTTGTTCTGCCGTTCTATTCGGCTATTATTGGTTTGCCTTGCGCAACAAAGTTTTTCATGGTTATAACAGATTTTACTTGCTTGCCATCATCGGGCTTTCCCTTACACTCCCGCTCTGTCGTATAAATATTTTTCAAGCAAAACATGCAGCACAAACAAGTGTAATAAAAATGCTGCAAGTAGTTAGTGCCAGCGACGAATACGTAGATGAAATAGTAATAACTGCAGCACAAAAACCTAGTTTGTCTTTCATAGAAATATTGCCATTCCTTTATTTGGTTGTGAGTGTTGTATTTTTTGCAATGCTTACACAAATGCTACTATCTATTTTTGTGTTATGGAAAAAGTACGAAGCTGTAAAAATTGAACAAATACATTTTATAAATACCGATGCCGCAAAGGGAACACCATTTTCATTTTTTAAATGCATTTTTTGGAACCACCAAATAGACATGCAAAGCCCCGCAGGCAATCGCATATTTAAGCATGAACTTGCACATATACAAGAACGACATAGCTGGGATAAAATGTTTATAAACCTTGTACTTATTGTATTTTGGAGCAATCCCATTTTTTGGCTTATCCGTAGAGAATTAAGTATGATACACGAATTTATTGCAGATAAACGTGCAGTGGAAGATGGCGATACAGCTGCATTTGCATCCATGATATTAGCCGCCACTTATCCTCAACACAATATTGCCATCACCAATAATTTTTTCTATTCACCCATAAAAAGAAGACTTATGATGCTTACAAAAAACCAACACCCACGTATGAATTATATTAGCCGCTTACTGGTATTGCCACTTTTGGTAATTGTATTTGCTGCGTTTACCATAAAGGCAAAGGAGTATAATGCAAAACAAGTAATATCAAATACTATTGCTAAAACATTTGTAAAAGAAAATGTTTTGCAAGCTGACATTAAACCACAAGCGTTGAAAAAAGATATAAAGGCTGAAGAAGGAAGTATTGCTCAAAATATTTTAACTGACAAGCAAATTACTGTTGTAATAGATGCAGGGCATGGGGGAACGGATAACGGTACAATAAATAAAGATGGCTTAACAGAAAAAGATTTAGTACTACAACTTGTAAAAAAAATAAAGGATGTAAATAAAAATGAAAACATTAAAATAATATTAACCAGAGAAACAGATGTATTTCAAAATGTAAAAGAAAAGGCTGCTTTCGCAGATGCACAGCATGCAGATTTGTTCATATCTATACATCTTGATAATACGCCGAAGGAAAAATGGAATACGGTATCGGGTTTAAAAGTATATATAGCAAAAGATGAGATTCCCAATTCAGTAAAAAGCAAATTGTTAGCATCTGCTGTTATTGGGTCTTTTAAAAATAATTATGGTTTAGAAGTAGGTGCAACCCCATTTCAAAGGCAGCGTGGAATTTGGGTTTTACAAGCTAATGATTTCCCTTCGGTAATTATTGAAGCAGGATACTTAACAAATGATAAAGATGCAGCTTATTTGCTTTCAAATAAAGGACAAGAAACATTTGCTAAGAATGTGTTGGATGCTATTAATAAATTTAAGGAGAGTGATGCTTTTGAAAAAGATTTATCTCAAATACATAATGTAGACATAAAGTTGCTTGATGAAGTTGTTGGTCAAGCATCACACAAAAATCAAATTGAAAATAAAGCAATGAGTCAGACTGATATAAATGCTGTAAATTTACTAGCAGAAGTTACTAAGGATTCTAATGCAATGGTTTATTTACTCCACGGTAAACAGATTGATAAAAATGAATGGAACAAAATAATATTGAATTGCCTTAATGAGGTTACAGTATATAATTCGGAGCAGGCATTTAAGAAGTTTGGAATTAAAACTAAAAATGGTCTTTTAAATATTATTACAAGGCCAAATCAAGATACAACTAATAGAAAAATTTTTATCCAAGTAGAAAAAGAACCAGAATTTATAGGAGGTTCAGAAGAATGGAAGAAATACCTAATGAGAAATTTGGATGCCTCAGTTGCTGTAAAAGAAAATTGGAAAGCTGGGGTTCATAAAGTTATTGTAAAATTTATTGTAGAAAAGGATGGTTCTATCAGTAACGTTTCTACTGAAAATTATGTGGGTTCAAAATCTGCAGAACATTGTATTAATTTGGTGAAGCTTGGTCCTAAATGGAAACCAGCAATGCAAAATGGGCATATTGTAGCTGCATACAGAAAACAACCCATAACTTTTGTATTGTCGGAATAGTGTGGTATTTAAAATCTATTGTTGTAAGCCTTTATTTGTGGCTATGCTATGTACAAGTAAATTGGTTTAAGTATTTAGAATAATTATTTTATCTTCATCAAAATTTTAAATGATGATGAAATATAGTTTTGTATTAGCTCTTGCTCTTGCTGTAAATGGTCTGTTTGCCCAAAATAAACCAGTTTTACCCGCCAAATTAAAAACAACAAATACGCTTGTAACAGCTGCTGGCACTACTGCTCAAGCTAACGGAATTAAAAGTGGCGCTATAGTAGTAACGCTGGATACTAGTATAAGAGTAAACCCAAAATACGCTTATTTAAGTGTAGATTTTACCAATATAACTGGGGTTATACAAACAGAAATATTGGCGGGTACCAATGTGTTTTGGGTGTTTGATAAAACGGGTAAGGAAGTAATAGTAAAAGAAAAATTCCTTAAAAAAATAAGTGCAGCCATGGGGGAAAGTAGTTCTAATATGCTTATAAAAATTCCTTTTCGTTTAAAGACGGATAAGAATATCTATACTATAAAATATCGTTGGGAAAGTAAGGATAAGAGTAAGAACTTGGATTTGTTGACTGCGAAGTGATTTTCACGCAAAGCTAAAAAAGGATGCAAAGGGCGCAAAGAAATCATCTTTGCGCCGTTTGCGTATTCATAGCGTTCTTTGCGATAAAGAATCAGTAAGATATCTCTTCCCCTTTTATTTTTATAACCAATTCCTTTTTAGCAGAGGTTTCTACTCTTCCAATAATTTGCGCTGCTACTCCAAAACTATTTGCGGTTTCAATTATGGTTTGTGCATCTTCAGCAGCACAATAAATTTCTAACCTACAACCCATATTAAACACTTCGTATATTTCTTTCAAACTACTACCGCTGCTTTTTTCTATGATGTTGAAAATCTCGGGCGCATCAAAGAGATTGTCTTTTATAATTTTAAAATTGTCTGGTAAATATTTCAAACATTTTGTTTGCCCACCACCACTGCAATGTATAAGCCCATGTATTTTACTAAAATGATTTTGCAGCAAAGCCTTTAGCACTGGCGCATATGTACGTGTAGGGCTTAGCAATAATTTTCCAATGGTTGTTTTTACTCCATCGTTTCGTAGTACTTCATCAGTTAATTTATTTGCGCCAATATACACTACATCATCACTCAAATTATTATCAAAACTTTCTTTAAACTTTTCTGAATAAAATTTACTCAACACATCATGCCTTGCACTTGTAAGCCCATTACTACCTAGGCCGCTATTATATTCTGTTTCATAATTGGCTTGCCCATAAGATGCTAGCCCTACAATAACATCGCCAGTTTGTATCTTGTCGTTTGTAATCAATTTATCTTTTGGCCAACGGCTCGTCATGGTACCATTTACGGCAGCGGTTCTTACCACATCACCTACATCTGCCGTTTCGCCGCCTAGGTAATGTATATGCACGCCATGTGTAGCTAGCATGTCAAATACATCTTGTGTGCCGGTAATAATTTGTTGCAACACTTCGCCAGTTATCAAATGTTTGTTTCTATCTATGGTGGAATTAAACACAATATTATCGTGTATGCCCACACAAAGTAAATCATCGAGGTTCATAACCACAGCATCTTGTGCTATGCCTTTCCATACCGAAATGTCGCCCGTTTCTTTCCAATACAAATAAGCCAAAATACTCTTTGTACCAGCACCATCGGCATGCATTACGTTTACAAAAGCATCATCGCCACCAAGGTAATCTGGATAAATTTTACAAAAAGCGTTGGCAAAAAGCCCTTGGTCTAAGTTTTGTACTGCTGCATGTACTTCTTCTTTTTGTGCTGAAACCCCCCGTTTTGCGTATAGAGACATTGTATAGTTGATTAGTTGACTGGTTGATTTTGTGTCATTTAAATGCTCAACCGATGATTAATTTTTTGCAAAAATAAATGTTCCACAACCGATAAGCAATAAAGTTTTCTCAACTACTTTTGCACCGACTTATGAAAGTGTATAAAGATTTATCGGCCTTGCCTATTTTTACCCATGCAGTTATTACCACTGGCAGTTTTGATGGGGTGCATACTGGTCATCTTCAAATTATTGAGCAGCTTATAAAAGAAGCAAAAAAAATAAATGGAGTGCCTGTGCTTATTACTTTTTATCCGCACCCAAAACAAGTGGTGCAAATGAAGGAAAAGACACTTCAAATACTAAATACCCCTGAAGAAAAGTATGAACTACTACAAACCAAAGGCATTGAAAACATAGTTGTAGTGCCTTTCGATAAAAGCTTTTCTGAATTATCTGCGGACGATTATATTGAACATTTTTTGGTGAAACATTTTAAGCCAGCCGTAATTGTGGTAGGCTACGACCATCGTTTTGGTAACAATAGGGAAGGAGATTTTGATTTATTGAAGCGTAAAGAAATTGAATTTGGGTTTACAGTAAAGGAAATACCAGAGCATGTACTTACCAATATTACCATCAGCTCTACCAAAATAAGGGCTGCCATATTAGAGGGCAATATTGAGAAAGCAGCTACTTACTTAGGATACAATTATTATTTTAGTGGTACCGTAATACAAGGGAATAAACTTGGTAGAACTATAGGGTATCCTACCGCCAATTTACAAATACAAGATGATTTTAAATTAGTACCTGCCAATGGCGTTTATGCTGTAGATGTGCAACTAGATAATAGAATGCTAAAAGGTATGATGAATATTGGTATACGCCCAACAGTAGATGGAAGTAAAAGGGTAATTGAGGTAAATATTTTTGATTTTAATGAGGATATTTATGGAGAAACATTAAAAGTTATCCTAAAGAATAGTCTTAGGAAAGAGGTTAAGTTTGCAGGTTTGGAAGAACTAAAAGCACAATTGGCAAAAGATAAGGAGAATGCTGCGTTAGTGAATGGTTAATAAAGTTCTCATATAGCTTTCCTCATACAAATACTATTTTCTACATTTAAATATTGCCCATAACTAGGAAAAATGGTGTAGCCTATTTTTAGGTAAAGCGCATTGGCTTAGGGTTGTTTTTTGATTTAAAAATATTGTCGGTCTGCTGCATTATAAAAGATGAACAATGGTATGCAGATGAAGTGAGTGACACAACGATGTTGACCATAGCTGCTTCTTTGCTCGTAAAATAAAAAAAACATCAATTATCCGACAACATCATTTTTACCACCATTTCTTTCATAAGCATTGCGCCAGAAGTGCCACTATCTCCCACACCTTTGCTTTTTAAATCGTAGTGGTGCAGTAGCAATAACATTTTTTCTATACCCGGGTAGCCATAGTTTTTCATGGCATCTTTTGCCTGCGATAATGATATTGGATTGAAATAAAATAATGGTTTTAAAGCATTATCGCTTTTGTCGTTCATACCATACACGGCATAAATCTTACTAAAATAAGCATACAAAGCAGGTAATACCATTTGTATAGCAGCAGCTTTTGGGTTGGCTTCAAAATAATTGATGATTTTTATAGAGCGTGCCAAATCTTTTTTGGCAATAGCTGCCTGCAACTCAAATACGTTGTATTCTTTGCTTATGCCTATGTACTTTTCTATGTCATCTTCATCTATTGTTTTCTTATGTTGCAGATTTACAGATAGTTTATCTATTTCATTGGCTATTCTGCTTAAATCATTACCAGTATGCTCCTCTAAAAGTGAGGCAGATTTTGGCTGAATGCAGTATCCTTTTGACTTTGCCAACTCTATTATCCACTCTTGCATTTTGCCTTCTGCAATTTTTTTAGTGGTAAGCACTTCGGCATTTGTTTGTAAAATTTTGTAAAGTTTTGTTCTTTTATCCACACCCTTGGCTTTGTAGCCTACTACAAATATGGTTGTTGGCAAGGGAGATGCTATATACCCCTCTAGCTTGTCAATATCCTTCATATGTTGTGCTTCTTTTAGCAGCACAACTTGTTTTTCTGCAAACATTGGGTAACGCCTACAAGCGTTTATAACTGCCGCCCAGTCTGCATCTCGGCCATAAAAAATAGTGAGATTAAACTCGGCTTCTGCCTTTGGAAGTACGTGATGCTCGGCATAATCCATTACTTGATCTATATAAAATTCTTCCTCACCTTCTAACCAATACACAGGTTTGAAGCTATTTTTTTTCCAATTTCCAATTATTTTTTCAACACTCATAAGCTAAAAATAGGCGGTTTTTGTTGTTTAACATTTCTTTTATGCATATTTGGCATAGTATTCGTAAATATGCAAATGAAAAATATTCAAACACGAAAATATTATATTTAATTTTAGTTGTTTGTATAAAAATTATTTTAATCAATTTTAAAAATAAAGTTATGGCTTTTGAAAATTATCCAGAGACAGATGTTACAGCAACAAAAACAGCCCCAGTATCGCCAGCAGAAAGAAAAGGGCTACGTACTATACTTACTGGAGTATTGGTTGCTGGTCTTTTAGGTACCTGGGGATATATTATTTACGATAAAAATAAAACCAAGGAAACCTTAGATCAAAAAGAGACTTTAATAGCCTCTACATCTTCGCAAAAAGAAGTGTTGCAAAAAGAATTGGACGATGCTGCATTTAAGTATGACGAACTTAAGACCTCTAATGCTAAAATGGACAGCACTATAACCGTAAAGGATAGAGAGATAGGCGAAAAGCGTGCAAGAATACAGCAACTTTTGAGTAAAGTAAATGCTTCGCAAACAGAGCTTTCTGAAGCTAAGCGATTAATACAATCCTTGAATAATGATATTGAAGGGTATAGGGAGCAAGTAAGTGTTTTGCAAGCACAAAAAACCCAACTTATAGCTGAAAAAGCTACCGTTACGCAACAAAGAGATAGAGTGCAACGCAACTACGATTCTTCTACGCTTGTAATAAAGCAAAAAGAAGATGTGATAAATGTTGGGTCTACATTGCATGCGTCAAATTTTAATATTGTAGGTATAAATGAGAAAAAGAATGGTAAAGAAAAAACGACAAGTACTGCAAAGCGGGTAGATAAATTTCGCATAACTTTTGATTTGGATGAAAATATGATTAGTGAAAGCGGAAATAAAGAAATTTACGTTTGTATAACAGGTCCAGACGGTAACCCTATAGCAGTGCAGGCGCTTGGCTCTGGAACTTTTAGTACAAAAGCTGGGCAAGAAATTCCCTATACACAAAAACTGGATGTTAATTATACACAAAATAAAAGACAAACCATCAGTTTTGATTGGAAACAAAATTCAGATTACATGAAAGGAAATTATAAAATAGAAGTGTATAATAACGGCTTTAAAGTAGGAGAGGGATATAAAGGATTAAAGAAGGGAAACATTTTTAGCTAAAAAAACAACAACCATATTTTAAATAATAAAACGGTTGTATACAAAATAGTTCTCTAGTATTCCATTGATTAAAGAAAATCAGCAATGTTGTTTGCTGATTTTTTTTTAGAATAAAGCCCTTAGCGATGCTCTACCTAAATGCACAGTAGAACCTATTGCTGGTTTTCTGCCATCGTATTGTACGCTTATTTCTATATTTCCTGCCAAGCGTTTGGTAATTTCTACATTCCATAAATAATTTTTCCCAGGTTGTAAGCCATCTAATAAAAGATAACCTACAGTTGTATTTTTTGCGCCGTTGTATGCCCTTAAGTTTATATTATTGTAGCTAAACTTGCCTAAAATACTAGTGCCAGAAAGTATATTGTATTTAACCTCTGCCAGCAAAATATTATTGATACTGCTTTCTAAAGAATCTATTCTATTTTGTTTTTTAGATAATGTATAGCCAACTGTTGCCCTCAAGTTTGATTTAAACACATATGTTAAACTAGGCTCCACAGCATTTTGAATAACGTTATAATTTTTATTATCAAACTTAATGGCTTGGGTGTTTAACACATTTTTTAATTGCTTAAATACAATTGTAGAAACCAAATTTCTTTTTACACTAGCCCTCATTCTTAAAATCATAGATCGAAGGTCTCTGCTCTCAAAGCCATAAGTTAATAGCGATTTTGAAGCTGCTTTGCTATGTGTAAATTCTAAACCAAACTTTGCACTACTACGGTTGTAAAAATAGGTATTGGAAAAAAATGAGTTTAGTGTAATTAGCGTTGTATCTACACTATTTTTATTGAAAGGGTTAAACAAGAAGTCGTTTTTAGAAAGATTTTTCTTGCTTATTTGTAGCGCCGAGCTTGTACTACTGCGCAATAATATTTTTCGTATTCCTTTATTTTTAAGTGGATTTAAAATTGCTTTTGGGTCTAAATCAATACTATAATTAAATTGTAAATAATTGGCTTTTACATATTGGTTTACTGGAGTAAAAATGCGAATATATTTTTTTTGATCTGGATAAATAGCTTCTTCAAATTCGTTTAATTCTGGAATGCCATTGGTGTTATAGTCTACCCAGTTGTAAAACCCCTGCCCAGCAGGAACTTCTACATATGAGTACTCTCTCTTCTGCTCTTGCCCACTACCCAATTCATACAGTATACTACCATTTAGAAATCCCTTAAATTCATTCACCAAATATTCTGCCCTACCCAATATGCTCCTGTCAGGTTTTTGCCTGCTTATGCTGCTATCGGTAATGGTAAGCTTTCTATAGCTGCCAGTAAACCTAAATTTATGATGCTCGCTTTTCATTAATTCGAGAAAGGCATTGTAATTATCACTTTTGTCGGCTGCTATTAACGATGTTCTTTTAGGTAATAAGTCGTTTCTTAGTACAACAGATACGCCCCATTTATTAAGTTTTGTTTGGTTGGACCGTAAGTATACTTCGTATACATTAAAACCAAAGCTGCTAGGGTTTAATGTGTCTTGCAACTTATCGGTAAGCCTATTAAATTCTCCAAGGTATTTTACACCTGCTTGGTAATTGTATAATTTCTTAAACGATTTATTGATATCAATATATGGTCTAAAGAAATTTCCTTTTTGTAGCGCAGCATTAAAATTTGTGATGCTAATATTGCTATTTATGGTGAACTCTTTTTTATTTATCCGTTCAGAAAATACTTGCCTTAGTCCATTATAACCATCGGCTCTGTTGTAATTTGTTATTTCGTATTGGAATTCGTTACTGCTTTTATCAATAAGTTTTGCAGAAAAACTGCCAATTTGTTCATTAGCTGGTAAAAGATTTACTGGTAAACTCCAATCTCTTAAAAACTCTACATTTCGCAATCTTTCTAAAGGTTTAAAACGTTCTTGTACAAATTCATATCCTAATTTGGTTTGCAGCCAAAGCGGTGCTTTTATTATTTTTATTTTTGCGCTATCATTTTGCAAAGTAAACTTACCAGCAAAACCCGTATTGTCATTTTTATCTTTTGATGAGAAGAGGTTCTTGTCGTTATTACTCATGCCAAGGTCAACTTTTAGCTTTGTATTGTTACTTATTTGATAAGCAACGCCAGCTGTAAATACTTGCAGTTTTTTTGGAGTAACCAATAATGTTACTGGCTCCCAGTCGCCCTGCTTTATACCCGCAATTGGAAGTACCCACTGAAAAAATCTTCCGTTGCTAGCATTTTGTACTTGTGAGTAGTTACCCTTGCCTGGGCCTAAATAACTAAAGGAAAGTGAATAAAGTGCATCAGTATTAAGATTAGATTGTACAAATACCCCAGGGTAAATTATACTACTATTTAGGGAATCAATTTTTTTATATAAAATCTTACCTACTGAAAAAGTATCTCTAGTTTCTATTTGGTAAAAAGCATTTTGTGTACTATCACCAATATCTGCTAAAAATTGTTTTTGGTCTGTATCTAATACTTGGTCTATAGAAGAATTTTTTGCATCGCTATTTGAATACGCTCCTAAAAAAACATTTACGTTTTTATTTATTTTTATTTCATCATTTAAGTATATCTGAGAATTTAAAAAATTTCTATCAGAGTATTCAAATTCAATTTGTATTCTTAAATCTTTTGTTATTAATCTTTTTGGTGTAAAGGTTATTTCGGCAGTGTTATAATTAATTACATAATCCTCTTCTTCACCACGCTTTAATAATATGCCATCTATAAAAACCCTTTCTGTATTGGCTAATACTACAAAAAATAATTCATTATTAGCTCCCGTAAGCCTATATGGCCCTTGGTTTCCTTCTAGCGGTGTAAGTATGTTTCTGGTAAATTTTCCCTTGGCAATAGCACCACTTGTGGTAAGTGTGTTTTGTATATTTTTGCTTATCTTATTATCGGTTATAATCGATATGCCTTGTACTCTTTTGTAAAAATTTAAAAAGTAATGATTACTTTCTCTTATATCAATATCTCCTAAGTTTATCTGCCATGTTTTCTTTTTAGCTTGAAAAAATATGCGGTCAAAATCCCTTAGGTTTTGTGTGTTGCCTTCTGGTTGTATGGGAATATTATTGTCGGTTATTGCTGCAGTTAATTCTATACCATCACCAATAATGCCGCTTAATTGTAAATTTAATGTGCTATTCACTACAGCATCTTGACTATTGCCAAATGATATAGCTCTACCAAAACTTCCGTTTGATTGTATGCTACCAAAATTGAAAAATGGATTGTTTTGTTTTATAGAATTTGTAAGGGTGAAAGGGTTTTCAATCTCAAATCTATTTCTTACTAACTCATAGTTTAATCTTCTGGAGTAAGCATTTATTTTAAAAGGAAATACCCTGTAAGCAACAACAATACTATAAAATGCTGGTTTTTGTTTCCAAGTAATAGAGCCATTTATTTCATCTTTTGTGTATAAGCTATCAGGTATATTTTTTATTAGCAATGTATTGGGTGCAATGCTGAGTGTATCTATTATTTGTATTGGGTATTGTACCGCTATCTTTTTTTGCCTAAGATTAGATGTGTTTGTAGATATTATTTGGCCAAAAGAATTACCAGATATCAGCATTATTAAAGCAACTGCAATAATTTTTTGCAATAATAAAGGATGTTTATATATCTGCTGTAATTTGATTATTATATTGTTTTAAACGTGAATATACTTTGAAAAAACGGTTTTAAATAAAGACGTCTTTTGCTAAGCATTTGCTGCACAGTTGTATGTACGATTATATCTATATGCAAAGCTAAAATAATTAAATGTATAGCCTATGCTATAATGTAAAATCAATTTAATACGATATTGTATTATCTTCGAAAAAATGTATTATATGAAACTGCTATTTTCGTTATTTCTTGCATTAGTTGTTGGTAACACCTGTATTGCTCAAAAAAGTAAAGCTAAGTCGGCTGCAAGTGCTATGCAAATTGTGGAAGCTGCTTGTGGTGAGTGCCAGTTTAAAATGGATGGAAAAGGTTGTAATCTAGCGGTAAGAATAAAAGGCAAATCCTACTTTGTAGATGGGACTAGTATAGATGAACATGGTGATGCACATGCCGATGATGGTTTTTGTAAAGCTATACGTAAAGCCGAAGTAAAAGGAGCTGTTGTTAAAAATCGTTTTAAAGTTTCGTATTTTAAAATTCTATAAAAGTGGTTGTTTTTAAAAATGTTTGCCAATCATTTTAATTTATCCATTTTAAACAAACAGGTCTTGGTACACTTATCTTTTTACCTGTGTCATTTAATAAGCCTGTTTTTTTATCTATTTTAAAAATTACAATTTCATCTGAATTTTGATTGGCCACCAATAAAAAATTCCCCGATGGGTCAAAATTAAAATTGCGTGGCGTTTTACCCAATGTAGACTGATGCCCGACAATATTTAATTTACCACCCTTAGCATCTATAGAAAAAATACTGATGGTATTCGATTCTCCTCTATTGCTACAATATAAAAATCTACCATCTGGTGATACATGTATATCTGCACTACCCATAGAACCGGTATAATCTTTTGGCATTGCATTAATACGTTGATTGAATTTTAAAGTTCCTTTGTTTAACTCGTAAAAAACAATAGTACCAGTAAGTTCTTCCATTAAATAAGCATACTTATTATCTGGATGAATAGTAAAATGTCTTGGTCCACTACCAGGTTCTGATGCTGCGTGCGATGAAAAATGTAGTTGTTCTTTCTTTTTATCAAAAGCATAAACCATTACTTTATCAATACCCAAATCTGGCACATACAAATGTTTGTTATCTGCTGAAAGCACTGTGGCATGTACATGTGGAGCTTTTTGCCTTTGTAAATTTGCACCGCTTCCTTCGTGCGTAATTATTTGTTTCAATTTATTTATGGAACCATCTTTATTTGTTGCAAACAAACCTACTGTACCGCTACTATAATTTCCTACAAAGAGATATTTGCCATTTTTATCAATAGTTACATAACAAGGGTTTTTGCCACCCGATGGCTGTTTATTTATTTCTAAAAGCGTTCCATTTATTTTGTTAAAAGCAAAAGCTGTAACTGTACCGCCAATTGGTTTTATTGTACTATCCACATTTTCTCCTACTGCATATATAAATTTTTTGTTTGGCGCAACCGTTAAAAAAGATGGGTTAGATGTTTTGGTAACACTTACAAAAGTAGCCTCTGCGGTTGCTGTATCAAATTTATACACATAAATACCCTCGCTTTTTGTAGAGGTATAAGTGCCAATTAATAAATAATTTGTTTGGGAGAAAACAATTATTGGTATTATTAGTAAAAGTGTAAGGGTAAGCCGTTTCATTTATTATTGTTTAGTGGAAATGTACGTTATTATTTAGAAACTTCTTAGTTATTCGAAATGTACTGTTCTACATTAAAACCATTTAAATTTTTATAACTAATTTTTTGATGCTAATTTTCCATTTCAAAATAAATGAATGACAACAGATTTTTCTTGGCTTAGCCGTACAGAATTATTAATAGGAAAAGAGGCATTGCAAAAGCTAGCTAGCAGTCACGTAATGGTTGTAGGCCTTGGTGGTGTTGGTTCTTACGCTGCGGAGTTTGTGGCTCGCAGTGGTGTTGGTAAAATGACGATAATAGATGGCGATGTAGTGGACCCCACAAATCGTAATAGGCAATTACCAGCATTGGCTACAAACCACGGAGAGTACAAAGCAACAATAATGGCAGAAAGATTAAAAGCCATTAACCCTGAGCTAGAAATAAATGTAGTACAGTCTTTCATAAATCCTGAAACGGTACACACACTTTTTGAAGGCAAACCAGATTATGTTATTGATGCCATTGATAGTATTACACCAAAATTAACTTTTATCATATATGCGTATGAGCAACAAATACCAATGGTGAGCAGCATGGGTGCAGGTGGAAAATTTGACCCAACAAAATTGCAAGTAGCCGATATTTCTAAAACATACAATTGTGTGTTTGCACAACAAATACGAAAAGTGCTCAAACGAAACCATGATATCAGGCGAGGAATAAAATGTGTATTTTCTCCAGAAATGCTAAAGAAAGAAAGCTTGATAATGACCGATGGTAGTAATTATAAAAAATCTGCGTATGGTACTATTTCATATTTACCAGCTGTTTTTAGCGCAGTGGCCGCCAGTGTGGTTATAAGAGATTTGATAGGAGAGGGTTACTAAAATAATTTGTATATCATAAAAAAGTTGTACTTTTTGCTCTATCAATTAAACATTTTTCAATCTAAAACTAACAATCATGCAACTAAACTATTGGCTAATTTTAGCAACAGGTATTATTCCAATCATCATTGGTTTTCTTTGGTACAACCCATCTGTTATGGGAAATAAGTGGATGGAAACTGTAGGTATTACAGATGAATCGATGAAGGGCGCAAATATGCTACTTATTTTTATTTTATCTTATTTATTTGGCTGTATGCTTTCGCTTGCATTACACACAGCAGTTATTCACCAAATGGGGTTTACCTCATCACTTGAGGGAGATAAAACACCAGAAGTAGCTTCTTACATTAAAACTTATTTTGAGAATTATGGTAATCGTTTTAGAACATTTCAGCATGGTGCATTGCATGGTACAATTACGGCATTATTTATTGCATTACCAGTAGTAGGTGTAAATGCGCTGTGGAATAGAAAATCTGCAAAATATGTTTTTATACATGTAGGCTATTGGATTGTATGTATGGGGCTTATTGGTGCTGTACTCTGTGCGTTTATGTAATCATCAAAATATTACTTACTAAAAGGCTACCTCAATTTACAATGAGGTAGCCTTTTTTTATGAATTTTACGCAAAATTGACAGTTGTAAGTCTTTGTGCAACAATATTTTTCCTAGATGTTCGTTATTTGAAGTTGAAACAACAAACTGCTTAAAATCCTACACTATGAAAAGGTCATTACTCTTTTTAAAAGGCATATTCGTATTGTTATTTGTTAATATTTTAATGAATGCAGAAGCGCAATGCCCAGCTTCAATAACAGCTTTCATAACCTCACAAACTGTTGCTACTTGTCCCTCTAATGCATCTGTAACCATTGGTTCAAATGCAAACGGTATTGGTACAGCTACGTATCAGGTTGTAACAGCGCCAAGTGGTGTAAGTTTAGCGCCACAGTCATCAAATATTTATACTAGTTTACCTCCAGGTAGTTACACTTTTAAAGTTACATGTGGTGCATCTTCAGCAAATGTGAGTACCATCATTACAACTACCTATACTCAGTTGACGGCTACAACAGCTATCACAAACGTATGTGCAAGTTATGTAGCAGGTGGCACTATTACAGTTTCTTCAGCTGGTGGCACTTTACCATACAGTTACTCATTGCTTAAAACAGGCAATGCAAATTATAGTGATGCATTAAGTACTTATGGCGCTTCAAATATTTTGAACCCTACAGACAGTGGTACATATCAAGTACGTATAAAAGACAATTGTGGAAATTTTATTACAAAAACAGTTTTTATACAACCTACAGTTCCTGCTATTTATCTCACCCCATCCTATTTGGACAATGACCAACCTTGTGGAAGTGGAAACATAAGGCTCTATTATTACTTAACAGATATAAATGGATCTGGATTAAGTAGTGCTGATATGCCTTATGGTTATAGAATTGATATATATCAAAAAGCGGCAGGATGTAGTAGAGGTGCGTTTATCAAAACCGTTAATAAAGCTCAAAATTCTAGTGATAGAACGACTATTCCTATTAATCAAGATATCTATATAAAAGTTACAAACTCTTGTGGTGATACCACTGTTGTTTGCTATACTTTTCCTGTTGCTGATGTAGTGTATAAGATATATTGGCAACCCGTGCAAACTGGTTGTGCAAGTGCTGCAAATCCCAATGGTTTACTCAATTTAGGTAAAGATTGGAGTCAACATGGTAAAGGACCTGAACTATATTCTGTTGTCAAATTAAATGGATTTGTGGTAAGAACGCCTACTGTAGATTCTACTATTTTTCATAATTTACCCTACGATACTTATGTAATAGTAGGGCAAGATGCTTGTGGTTTAATAGCAAGAGATACGCTTATACCGCCAGCACCTGGTGCTGCAGTGTATTTTGATGATTGGCAAAGTTTAGATTGTACAAATCAAACTGGCACCTTAAGTTTTCATTCATTTATACTAGGGTTTGTTTATGACTTAGAGCATGCCGTTATTACCATTACTTCAGGACCAAGCAATGTGGGCGTACAAGCAATTTACAATAGCCAATTAGGTGTTATACAATGGTTGAATATGTTACCAGGTAATTATGTAGCAAGAATAATTACTGGCTGTGGCACCACTATGGTAAATTTTTCTATTAACCCATATATTTCCGTTTTACAGCAAACAATAAATGTAGTTACAGAGCAAGCTTGTAATAATGGTGGTGTTATTAGGGCTACTTTAAATTATAATGGAGACGGTACTACATCCTTTGGTTTATTTGATGCAGCAAATGCAAATATTGCTAACAATACAAGTGGTGTTTTTACAGGTATTGCTGCTGGAAGCTATACTGTAAAAGCTAAAATACAGTTATGGGGTCAATGTTTAGGAAGTTACACATTAGATAGACCCGTAGTTATTTTGCCAGACGGAGCACCACCACAAGTAAATAAAAAAATTGTGATGATTTGTGAAGATGGTTCTGGAAATCCTTTGGGTAATGGAAAAGCCATTATTAGAAGTTTTGGTTTTGCTCCATTTAGAATAGAAACTAAAAAAGTAATAGACCCGGATGCAAACTATGTTTTAAAATTTGCAGCAAGTGTAAATGATTTTACGGTAGATAATTTATTGCCGTATGAAAATTATCGTATTCGTATAACTGACCAATGTGGTAATACAGCACTAACAGATGTGTCCGTTGGTATTTTAGAGCAATTGACGCCTATAAATAATGGTACAGTTTGTATAAACAGCCCATACACATTATCGGCTCCAGACATGATAGACGCTACATATACATGGCGCAAGGGTAGTACAATTGTAGCTACTTCAAGAGAAATAGTTTTTCCATCTTATGCAGCATCTAATGATGGCGTGTATACTTGTACAATATCTATTGCTGGCGGCTGCGTAACACGTATAGTTAGTAATACGTTAAATGGTATTAATTGCTCGGTATTGCCAGTAACTATAGAAGATTTTTCAGCAAATATTGTAAACTGCAACACACAATTAAAGTGGAAAATATACAACACAAATGGATTAGCAAAAGTAGATGTAGAGAGAAGTAGCAATGGGATTAATTTTGAATTGCTGAAAAGTTTTACATCAACTGCATTTGACAATACTGTAAAAAACTTTGTAGATGCTAAGCCTACCAAAGTCAATAGTTATTACCGTTTGGTAATTACTGATAATGAAGGTAAAAAAGTACAATCAAAAGTAATACCAGTTAAAAACAATTGTGAAGATGGTAAGAGTAGTTTAACTATTTATCCCAATCCGATTATAAAGGGAGATATTATAAACATTAATATTGTAAGCAGTGAAATTGGTATTGCAGAAATTAAAATTTTAAATAGCATTGGCCAAGTAGTTGCAAAGAAAACTATTACCATTAATAGTGGAAATACAAACACTACTGTTTCAACCAAAGATATTAGAATAGGTATACATATTGTTACAGTTTCTTTACCAAATGGAGAATTACTCATTCAGAAGTTAATTAAAGAATAGATATTGATTGTAAAAAAGTGGGTATCCTTTCATAAGAGATAGTCACTTTTTTATTATCAAAAAAATAAAAAAACGTGCAACTTTTCAGCTACACGTTTATAAAAATCTTTGTGTTCCTTTTTAATCTTTATGTCTTAGTGGTTCAAACAATTATACATTAAACCTAAAGTGCATCACATCCCCATCATTCACCACATACTCTTTTCCTTCTATGCGCAGTTTACCCACTTCACGGCATGCAGCCTCAGAACCAAGCGTAGTAAAATCTTCGTAAGAAATTACTTCTGCTTTTATAAAACCCTTCTCAAAGTCAGTATGGATAACGCTTGCAGCTTGTGGTGCTTTCCAACCGTGGTGTATGGTCCATGCACGAACCTCTTGCACACCGGCAGTAAAGTAAGTGGATAAATTCAACAACTTGTAAGTAGAATGTATCAATCTATCCAATGCAGGTTCTGTCATTTTATACTCTTCCATAAACATGGCTTTGTCATCTGGGTCTTCAAATTCTGCAATCTCTGCTTCTACCGCATTCGTCATTACAATCACTTGGTTGCCTTCATTTTTCACTGCTTCTATCAATGCATCCGAAAATTTATTTCCTGTGTGCATGCTTGCTACATCTACGTTTGCTACGTATAGCACGGGCTTATCTGTTAGCAAAAATAAATCTGCGGTAGCTAGTTTATCTTCTTTGCTCAAACCTAAAGTAGAAATATTTTTCCCTTGCTCAAGGTGCAATTTGCATTTGTGTAAAATGTCTGCTTCTACTTTTGCTTTGGTATCCGTCTTACCAAGCTTTTCAGATTTTTGCCATTTGCGTTCTACACTTTCTAGGTCTTTCAATTGCAATTCTGTTTCAATAATTTCTTTATCGCCCACAGGGTTTATTGCCCCTTCGTCACGCAAAATATTTTCATCTTCAAAACAACGAATCACTTGTATAATAGCATCTACTTCTCTAATATTTGCCAAAAATTTATTGCCCAAACCCTCGCCCTTGCTTGCGCCACGCACAAGGCCCGCAATATCCACAATTTCTATTTGCGTAGGCACTACCCGCTCAGGATTTACAAGGCTCGCCAATTTATCCAACCTTGGGTCGGGTACATTTACCAAGCCAGTGTTTGGTTCTATCGTACAAAAACGATAATTGCTTGCTTGCGCTTTTGCACTCTTGCTTACTGCATTAAAAAGTGTTGATTTTCCTACGTTTGGTAAGCCTACGATACCTGCTTTAAGGGCCATGGTTTTTATTTTAAGTTACGGGTTTAAAGGTTACGGGTTAAGAGTTGTATAACTCGAAACTTTTTAACTCGTAATCCGCAACCCAATTTTTGCGGCTGCGAAGGTAAGAAATGCAGTTAACTTTATGAATTTCGATTTTTTATGGCTAACAATTGCATTTTTAGCCGAGCAAAGGCAGCAGCTATGGGCAGCTTCATTGGCGTCCGCCTTTTGGCGGATCAACAGTATCACTTTATTCATCTTTTAATATGCACTAGATTGTGCATTATTAACAACTAAAAAGCTACAAGTTCAAATTTGAAAATAAAAACCTAATTTTCCAAATTGTAATAAACTAAAAATTATTGGAGTCTAAATCTTAATACTCAATACTAATATCTCAATACTAAAATCTAACTCATGGCATTATCCCGCATTTGGTCTGCATTCATCATTATAGCTATTGGTTTGGCTTGTATAAAAGGTTTTGTATTTCCACAAAATGGCAATAAAAATATTTTCACCAATATGGTTACGGGTAAATCCTCCGATACCATCAAAGTAAAAACGCTAGACTCTGCACAGGTAGATGCAACAATTTTAGCTGCAATTGCTTTGAAGAAAATAGATACTACCAATGGCTTGAGTACATTTAGAAATGGTGCTGGTAAATATGTAACTTATAAAATACAATCTGCCGATGGGGTAGTAGAGACTTGTAAAACCGCTGTAAATCTTTGTTTAGGATTAATAGGCATGTTGGCATTGTTTATGGGCTTTTTAGCCATTGCAGAAAAAGCTGGCGGTATAAATGTATTAAGCAGAATAATAGGGCCTTTCTTTTCTAAAATTTTTCCTGATATTCCAAAAGGTCATCCAGCAGTAGGGCATATGATGATGAATTTTTCTGCAAACTTGCTAGGTTTGGACAATGCTGCTACACCATTTGGTATAAAAGCCATGGAAAGTTTGCAAACTTTAAATCTTGATAAAGAACGAGCCAGCAATGCGCAAATAATGTTCTTATGCTTACATGCAAGCGGGCTCACGCTTATACCTGTAAGCATTATTGCGCTACGAGCGTCTGCCAAAGCAGCAAACCCTTTAGATATTTTTATACCCTGTATGATAGCCACTTTTGTTGCCACCATTGCTGCCATGATAATTGTTTCTATCAAACAAAAAATAAATATTTTTCAGCCTACTATTTTAATGTGGGTTGGAGGTATTTCTGCCATCATTGCTTTATTAATGGTTTATTTAAAATCGTTGGATGCAGATGGACTTCAATTTTTTTCTGGTGCGCTTAGCAATGGTTTAATTCTTTTTATTTTTATTGCCATTGTGTTAGGTGGAATTTATAAAAAGATAGATATTTTTGATTCTTTTATTACTGGTGCAAAAGGAGGTTTTGAAACTGCTGTGAGAATCATTCCTTACTTAGTAGGTATGCTCGTAGCCATAAGTTTGTTACGCACTAGCGGCACTTTCGATGCTATTATTAACGCCATAAAAACAATGTTTGCAGCATTGGGAGCAGATACTCGCTTTGTAGATGGATTACCAACAGCGCTTGTAAAACCCTTTAGTGGCGGTGCTGCACGAGGAATGATGGTGGATACAATGAAAACATATGGTACAGATTCTTTTGCTGGAAGATTAGCTTGTATTCTCCAAGGTTCCTCCGACACTACGTTCTATGTAATAGCCGTTTACTTTGGTGCTGTTGCAGTAAAAAATACACGCTATGCAGTTGGTGCGATGCTCTTGGCAGATTTGGTAGGGATTATTACTTCTATTGCCTTGTGTTATTTTTTCTTTGGGTAATTTTTTTGTAAGTATTGATTACTACTTTTTGATTTTTGCAACTTCTTCAAGCCTAAATTGTACAATTTTTGTTATCAATTTTATAGGAAGGGGTTTGTCTATAGGAAATTGTACGGCACCCTTTGATGTTTTGTAAGGTAGTAATTCGCTTTTGAAAAATACTATTGCAGCAGATTTTGGATAAATCCCTATATGATTTTTGTATGCTGCATACCATACTAAAATCATATGCATTTTGTAAGCTGGCATTTTATAACTCACTAATTCTTCTCCACCAGGTGCAATTTTTATAATAGTTTCTTTGAGCTCTTTTAACAATAACTAAGTATTATTGGAAAATGATTCCACATATTTTTTAATATCCCTTGGCATTTTCATAAAGCAATCTTAAGATAGTTTTATGTTTTATAAGTGGGAATTAACTTTATCCATTTGCGGCTTCTACAATTTCATCCATACTAATAGCACTATGGCTTTCGTCGTATATACAAATGCCATCTTTTATTATTAATACTTGTGGCGATGCATGTTCTACATCAAAATCATCGGCAATTTTAGAAGAAATATTTCTATGTGCAATTAAATCTAAGTAGTTAAAATCTATGTTATTTGGTTCATTGGCTCGCTCTAGTCTGCCTTTTGCCATTGTACTTATTGAGCATCTTGTACTATGCTTAAAAATAACCTGTGTTTTTTCTGAAGAACGCTTTTTTATTGTTTCAAGCTCTTCCAAGTCAGAAAATTCTTTCCAAATCATGTATTCTTTTTTATTTTCAGTAAATATTATGCAGATATTAGTAATTTGACATTACTCATTTTTCTGATGTTATTTTACAATACCTTCTGTACCTGGGCATCCCGTTTTTCTGCTTGAGCCACAACTGGTTAAAACTGTGCCCAATACAATCAATAAAGCGAATAAAATACCTATTTTTCTCATATAATTAATTTTATGATTTTGCAAATATAATTCAAACAAATACTATAACGCAGAAACGATAAAAATATTAGCATGTAATTAAGTTTTGTCAAATTTGTATATTGCATGTTCATTCGTAAATACTTACTTAAATCATTTCACACTTATGTTGCAGCTTAGCCGTCCAATAGCTTTTATAGATTTAGAAACCACGGGAGTTAACCTTTCTACAGACAGAATTGTAGAGTTAGCTGTAGTTAAAATTATGCCCGATGGTAGTAGAATTGCAAAACGTAGGTTAGTAAATCCACAAATGCCTATTCCAAAAGAAACTAGCGACATACATGGAATAACAGATGATATGGTAAAAGATGCGCCTACTTTTAAGCAAATGTCTAACGAAATAAAGCAGTTTTTAGAAAATTGTGATTTAGGTGGTTACAATAGCAATCGTTTTGATATTCCCTTGTTAATGGAAGAATTTTTACGTGCCGGTGTAGATGTAGAGTTTACCGACCGTAGAATGGTAGATGTGCAACATATTTTTTATACCATGCAGCCCCGCACACTTTCTGCAGCGTATCAATTTTTCTGTGAAAAAGAGCTGGTAGATGCACATAGTGCTGAAGCTGATATTAATGCTACAATAGAAGTTTTAGAAGCACAACTGAAGAAATATGATAAACTTGGTACAACTGTAGACTCTATATTGGGCTGTATTGGAGAAGAAAAGATAGTAGATTATGCTCGTAGATTTAGTTTTAACGATAAAGGAGAGGAAGTGTTTAACTTTGGCAAATTCAAAGGGATGGCAGCACAAGAAGTATTTAGGAAAGAACCCCAATATTATGATTGGATGATGAAAGGGGATTTTCCGATGCATACCAAAAAGAAGGTTACCGAACTTTTTAACCGTACTTTACTAAAAAAATAGGTTTAAAATAAATTTAACTTTAAACTTGTACAATATATTTTATTTTTGATAATAATCACTAAACCCTACATTGGATAAAATCGTTATCATACCTACTTACAATGAGAAAGAAAATATTGAGGCAATAATTGCCACAGTATTAAACTTGCCTGTAAAATTTAATGTACTTATTATAGATGATGGTTCGCCAGATGGTACCGGTGCCATTGTAAAAAGTTTGTTAGCTACTTACCCTTCTCGTTTATTTTTAGAAGAACGTACAGGTAAGCTAGGTTTAGGAACTGCATATATTCATGGTTTTAAGTGGGCACTCAAAAATAATTATGAATATATTTTTGAAATGGATGCAGACTTTTCGCACAATCCATCAGACTTGCAAAATTTGTATACTGCTTGTGTAGAAGGTGCAGATGTGGCAGTGGGGTCAAGATACGTAAGTGGAGGAGCAGTAGAGAACTGGCCAGCCAATAGAATTTTATTATCTAAAGGAGCATCCTTATATACTCGCATAATAACGTTTATGCCCGTGCAAGATCCTACTGCAGGCTTTGTATGTTACAAGGCAAATGTTTTAAGAACTATAAATTTAGATGCTATAAGTTTTGTGGGCTATGCATTTCAAATAGAAATGAAATTTGCCGCATGGAAACTAGGCTTTAAGATTGCAGAAGTGCCTATTACTTTTAAAGATAGAAAACTTGGCGCTAGTAAAATGAATAAGGGTATAATTAAGGAGGGTATTTTTGGAGTTATAAAATTGAAATGGCAAAGTATTTCTAAAAATTATAGAAGACGTGTAACAACCAAAAACGAAATTAACGCTACTAATATTTTCCCTCATCAAGATATTGCTATAAAATCGCATTAATATTATAATTTATCAAAAGGCCATTCCTTTTTTATATTTGCTTTTAACAAGTAAACAATTATACCGCTTAAAAGGACTATGCCAAAAGAAGCAATTATAGCAATGCCTGTAGCATAAAAAATGAAAAGCCACATAGCTATTGCAAGCACAATAGGTAGGG
The DNA here is from genome assembly GCA_031408295.1 of Ferruginibacter sp. Taxonomy (GTDB): domain Bacteria; phylum Bacteroidota; class Bacteroidia; order Chitinophagales; family Chitinophagaceae; genus Ferruginibacter. The sequence continues at coordinate 81,589 of JANNVW010000029.1, read as the reverse complement.
GATAAAGTGGCATTTTAAAAGGTAAATCTTTTGTTCCTTTTCTTTTTCGGAGCAATACCAAACCTACTGCTTGACCTATAAATTGCACCATTATTCTCATCGCAAGTATACCAGATATTACATCTCCCATTCTAAAGAGCAAACTAAATACAAATGCAAAACCAGCTAGTATCAGCAAAGAAACATAAGGGAAACCCTTTGTAGGGTGTAGTTTTGCAAAAATTCTAAAAAAAGCACCATCCTGCGCCGCAGCAAATGGAACCCTGCTATAGCCAAGCATTACTGCAAATAGTGATGCCAATGCCACCCATAAAATCATAATGGTAATTACTATAGCTGCCGTGTGCCCATACAACCTTTCAATAAAAGTACTCAATACAAAAACCTTTGTGTCGGTATCTACCCAATGTTTAATTTCTTGCCATGGTATAACACTCGTTACACTTACATTCATGGCTAAATAAAGAATGGCTATGGCAACAATAGATATGAACATACTGCGAGGAATATTTTTGCCTGGGGCTTTTATTTCACCACCCAAATGGCAAACATTGTAATAACCCAAATAGCTGTATATGGTTTTTACACAGGCTTGCCCAAACAGAAATGAAGCTAATGTATTTATACTAAAATATTGTTTTGATTCTATGATTGGTTGGGAGAAATTGCCATGCGATAATCCTCCAAAAATTATCCAACCCAGTGTTCCAATAACGCCTATCCAAAGTAAAACCCCAATTTTACCAATGCTTTCAATTTTTCTATATAGTAAGAAGGTTACAAAAATAATAACGCTGCCACTAAGCATTTTTTGTTGCCAAATTTCTAACGGAACTAAAAACATAAAATATTGTGCAAAACCAATGGCGGCAGATGCGGCTACTAATGGAGCTTGAATTATTGTTTGCCATACATATAAAAAACTCATCATTTTGCCTACGCCTTTCTCTCCATAAGATACTTTTAAAAAGTTGTAGCTACCACCAGCTAGTGGGTAAGCTGCCCCAAGTTCGCTCCAAATCATAGCATCTATAAACGAAAGAATAGCGCCTGCAACCCAAGCCCACAAGTACATGCCGCCTAGCAAACCTATTACAATTGGCATAGTAATAAATGGACCAATGCCCACCATATCAATCATATTTAAAACGGTAGATTGAAATAGGCCGAGGCTACGATGGAGTGATTTTGTATTTGCCATGCCATGAAGTTACAATTGCATGTTGTAACATTAGAAAAAATATACTATCTGTATATTTATTTTATGCAGATAAAGCCTAGAATAATGTTTCCAAATAATGTTCTTCCACACCAAAGAGGTTTTTAATGTCTGCTACCTTTTCCATATTTTCTTTATAAATGGTATCGGTAAAATTGCTTTTTGTACCTACAATAAGTACGTTTTTTGGAGTGTCTTCTTCTTCAATAAAATCGAACACTTTTGTTTTATAACCATGTGCCTCCAAAATTAGTGCCCTTATGGTATCAGTTACCATTTCTGCTTGACGCTCTAGCAATATTCCATGTTTTGTAATATGTTTTAGTGCATTTGTTGGCGCCATTTGTTTCCTTATTTGCTTGTGGCAGCATGGGGCACAAATAATATACTGTGCATCTGCTTTTATTCCTTTTGCAATAGCATCGTCTGTAGCAGTATCGCAAGCATGTAATGCAATAAGCATATCTACAGCTGCTAATGACGTTTCGTTTATGCTAGCTTTTTTAAAACCAAGGCCATCATATTTTGCAAGCTGCGCTATATGATTGCATTTGGTAACTAAATCTTCTCTAAACTCAATTCCAGTTACTTGCACAGTACTATTTTTTTGGAGCAAATAATCGTACAAAGCAAACGTGAGGTAACCCTTTCCACTGCCCATATCTACTACAGAAAAACCATTTTCTATTGGAGTATGCTTTACAATACCGTCTATAATTTCAACATACTTGTTTATTTGCCTAAACTTATGTTGCATGTCGTTTTTTACTTTTCCGTCACTAGTTGTTACACCCAATTCTTTTAAGTAAAAAGCACTAGATTCAATTATGCGCTTTTTTTGTTTGTCGTGGGAAGCAGCAGTAACAATTATTTTACCCTCTGTCGGCTTTGTAATAATTTTTTCTTTACCACTGTTATCTTGTGTGTAGTAAACGGTTTGAGCGGTAGTGTATAACTCAGCGTTTAAAAACTGTTCTTGTAATAATTTTTTAATTACGGTGCTACTTTCTTCTATGGTAAAATTTTTAGTGACATCTTTATCTGTATGGCGATATATAAAACTTAACATTTTACCTGTTTTAAGTAAAATGGGTTTTATAAATACATTTTTTAAATAGGCTTCTTTATTTCTTTTATTACCCAACGTTATTTTGAGTAATTCATTATTTGTAGCAGCTGCACTAATATTATTAAGAAAAACGTCTTGCTTCGGCATGGTAATCATTTTGCAAATATAAAACTACCATTCTGTATGTAGCTTTTTGTTGAATGCTACAAATGTTTCTTTGGCATCCGCTTTTTCTCCAAAATATTTTAAAGGCGCTTCCATTTCCTTAGGTTTCATATACCCAGGTATAGGTGCAGGTTGTGCATTTACGGCACTCATAAATACGGTTGTAGGGTAAGATAATTGACCAGAAGTAAGGTATATAGCCAGTTCGTTTGTTTTATACTTTGTATTGAATTTGTACAATTTATTATTGAACGTAACAGGCTCACGCTCCTCAGCATTGTATTTTACTGCATAGTAATGCTCATTAATATAATTGGCTAACTTGTCGTGCTTATAAGTAGTTCTATCCATTTCCTTACACCAGCCACACCAGTTTGTATATAAATCTATTAAAATTGGTTTCGGGTTTTTGGCATAAGCCTCATTAAGTTCTTGCACACTTATCCAATTTATTTTTTCTTTATTTTTTGGAGTAAAAGAAAGAAAAAATATTGTACTGGCTAATAAAAAAATAAAACTGAATAGGTACCTCATACGTAAATGGTTTAACTTAGTAAAATGAACGACAAAATAAGACAAAAAATTGTAGTAGCCATAACTGGAGCTAGTGGCTCCATCTACGCAAAGATATTATTAACAAAATTATCTCAAATACAAGACCAAATAGAAGAATTAGGCTTGGTAATGACAGAAAATGCCAAAGATGTGTGGAAGATAGAATTGGGCGATGAAAGCTACAAAGATTTTGATGTGAAACATTTTGGGCAACAAGATTTTTTTGCACCCTTTGCATCAGGGTCGGGGCAATACAAAACAATGATTATTGTACCCTGTAGTATGGGCACTTTGGGTAGAATTGCAAATGGAATATCCAATGACCTTATTAGCAGGGCTGCAGACGTTATTTTAAAAGAAAGACGCAAACTCATTTGTGTAGCTAGAGATACACCTTACAGCCTTATTCATATAAGAAATATGGAAACCATAACACTTGCTGGTGGAATTATTTGCCCAGCTACTCCATCTTTTTATAGCTTGCCAAAAACGATTGAAGAGGTAGCTGCAACAGTAGTTGATAGAATAATAGACTTGGCAGGATTAAAGCAGGACAGTTACAGATGGGGGAACTAAACTACTATAAAGTAAACCCAATGCTTATAATTAATTTTGTAAAATTTAATTTATATGTGTGCACAACAGCATCTTCAAAAAATGGATTGTAAGGGTCTACTGGTGCAATATATTCTTTTGTATATAATCTGTAATTTGTAAAATTATAACCAGCATTTAAAAAATACGAGTGTCTATTTATCATCCATCTAATACCTGAACCAACCTGTAAGTTAAAGCCAGCCTTCGATTTGTAGTATTCTAGATTTGTATATTTTGCTGTTTGTAATTTTTGGTTTTTGGCAAAAGCTATACCTGGCTTTGCAAAAAAGAATAGTTTCCTTTTTTTATCTCCTATACTTTTCTCAAGGCTTGCTTGCAATATATTTACTTTGTTTGTATTATTTAGTTGTAGAAAATTATAGCCAACTCCTACAGCTATTCCTTTTTTTAGGTATCTCCCTGCTTCAATGCCAATGCCTGTTCCTTTATAATCAGTATCAAATAGCAATGAGATATTGCTCGCCATCCAATAGTTGTTTATGCTACTTCCTTTTTTTTGAGCATCAGCAATAATGGGCAATGCAATAAGATAAAATAAAGCAAATCGTTTCATGATTTTGAGATTATACAAATAAAATTTTAGTTAAGAATGGCTATTTTACTTAATAAAACGGGTGCAGTTGAGTTGGTAATTCTGTACTGATACATACCATCTTTTGCAATAAGCAAGGCTATATCGTTATTCATTATTACGTCGTATGCCTTTATATTGCTAATAGTACTTTGTTGTACAATGTTTGCTGAATTTGATGCATCGTATAATTTAAAACCAGCATCGCCATCACAAACACCAAGCTTATTGTTAAAAATACCAAGGCCATATGGGTTTTGCATTTGGTATGTTTTTATAATATTGGGACGTGTTAAGTCAGTTATATCTATTACATCTAAAATATTTCTATCGCCACCGCATGGGCCACCACCTCTTACCGTTACATAGGCTAAGTTATTTTCTGCTACTACTGGGTCACAACCACGCCAATGTGTTACACCACTTAGGTAGTTAGGTATTGCAGGATTATTAATGCCATAAATAAACATTCCCGAAGGGCTGCCAACTAAAAGAACATTATTAAAACCGTATAATGTTTCAACTTCTCCTGTTTGTACAACCGCCTTTACTACTGGTGCCAGTGGGTTTGTAATATCTATAGGAGTAATGCTAAATCTATTGGCTATGTACAAATAATTATTTAGCTCAGCGAACCTTGATAGAGAACCTGCCTGACCATTTGCACCGCCTAAGGCCTTTGTAGGAGCGGCACTACTCAGCGTCATGAATATTCCACCACGATCTTCAAGTCTTGTAAAACCCCCGCTTGCAAAGCTACAATCTACTTCCCGTTTCTCTAATTTTCTATCAAACGATGTAATAATTCCAGATGCTGCATTATCACTAAATCCATAATTATATTGGCGATAGGGTAGTGCATTTTCTGTTCTTTTTATTAACTGAATATTTGTTGGATTACTTATATCGAAAGTTAGCAAATCGATGTAATTATCTACCATTAAATAATTCCCTTTTGCAATCATATCAATATTGCCAGGTACATTTACAAATGCAATATTTATTGGAGCTGATGGGTTACGGTTGTCAATAATATGAAAACCTTTATTTACTTCGTTCAAATAAATAAAATTTCCTTTTGTAAATATTTTTCCATTGCTAGTAATACTTTTAGGCACTTGTACGGTTACATTTCTTAAGCTACTCATAGGTGCATACACAGGAGTATATGTTACGCCATCGTACATCTCTGTACATTTTTCTTTTGTGCAGCTCGATAATATTGCAATAACTAAAGCACAGAAAATATAAATTTTTGATTTCATAATATTTGTTTTTTTATAGACAACTATAGTTTTACAAATGTTACAATTTATTAAAAATTTATTTGTGTAGTTATTCCAACACTGCTCGAGTAAATATTACCTAGGTTATTTTTTTTCTTATTGAGTTGTAAAAAATGATAATTGAAATTAGGTCCAATTAGCAGCGTATGTTTTTTTGTATTTACTTTCCAAAGTAATGCCATGGATTGAGAAATATTAAACTGTTTGTTAAGCGATTTGTCTTTAAAGTATCTTTCATTAGGTTTCTGATACCAGTTAATTGATTTTGATAAATTAATTGATGGTATGGCTTGAACTTGAAGAAGGATGTGTTGGTTTTTGTTTAGCTTAAGTAAATTTGTTTCTAAACCTGCTAGAGCACCTAGGCTAAAATAATTATTTGAAATATTAATAATACTATTAGTTGCGTTAGCTCTTGCACTATAAAACGAATTGCTTTGATTATTAAAATTTAGATTTAAGCTATTGTTCACATCTATTACTGCACCAGGTGTAGTAACATAAACCCTATTACTATAATTACTATAACTTATTTGAATGCCAAACTGGGGGCTTATTTTTTTACTGGCATTTTTTTGTTTAAAAATTAGGGCTAAATTTATTTCTTTCCCAATTTTATAATTTGGAGAATTGGATGGTGAATTATTAATTGATAAAGAGCCGCCTGATGGATTCAAATTTGCAGAAGCTTCTAAATTTTTAGCAGCATCACTTTTAGTGAAAACATTATTTCCTCCAATAATAAGTGCATTGTATGACAATGATAGGTATTTATCCCAACTACCTTTTTTTCTTTCCTTTTTTGGTTTACTGTTTGCCGTATTTATACTTTCAGTTTTTTTTTCTGTTATAATTTGAGTTTTTACCAAGCTATTATTAGTAATTTCTATTGCTGAATCATTTCTTATAATTGGGTTTAATTCTTTTGATTCAACCTTTTCAATTTCAGTTTCCGTTTTGTCTGTTTTGTTTGTTTTATCAATAGCCAAATCTTCCTCTGCCTCGCTTTTTTTTATTTTTATTACATGTTTACTTTTAATATCTATTTTATTTTGTTCATTTTTATAAAAATCATCTTTATCTACAGTATAATATTTAGCATAAACTTTTGTAGCAACTTTACTATTGGGTTTTAAACTTGGTTTGGTAAGTGGTGTTGTTTTTTCTTTATCTATTTCGGGTAAATCAATTTTCTCTAATTCATTAGGTTTTTCCGAATTGTTATTTGCAGTCGTTTCATCTGCCAAGTATTCTTTTTTCGGGCTTTTTGAATTTGTATTTATAGCATAGTATAAAAGTGAGCTACCTATAACAATAGCGCTCAATGTAAATATTAAAATAAAAAACCTTCTGCGTTTTCTTTTATGAAGTGTTGTTGCTATGTTAGGCCAAACGTCTGGGGAAGCTGTTTCTTTTGCAGCGTCAAAAGCCTCTTTTAAAATTATATCTAAGTTATTATTTTGCATAGTTATTTGAGTACTGCAATTGCAGTATTTTGATTAGTTAAAATTTTTTGAAGTAAAAGTTTGCCTCTGTGCAATTTTGAGCGACAGTTGTTTTCCTCAATTTTTAATAAGCTTGCAATTTCTTTGTGTGTATAACCCTCTATGATGAATAGCCCCAAAATAGTTCTATATTGATAGGGAAGTTGCATAAAAGCCTGTACTATTTCTTTATGATTTATACAGGCTTCAATATTTTCAGTGGATGTATGACTTTCGTAAGTGCTATCTATTTCTTTTAAAATTTCTTTTCTATGTTTTTTTATATAGTTGAGGGCTGTGGTTATAACAACTCTTTTCATCCACCCAACCAATGAACCCTCTCCACGATATTGCTTTAGGTTTGTAAAAATCCGTATAAATCCTTCTTGCAAAATGTCTTTTGCCTCATTACTATCAGTAGCATAGCGCCTACAAATAATATATAAATCTGCATTATACTTATCGTACAACTCTTTTTGCGCCCACTCTTTATTGTGCAAGCAATTGCTTATAAGACTGCTCTCATCTATGCTTTTTAAATTGGCCAAGTAGTACTATTTTCTATTAGACAATTAGTTTTTGCCAATTGTTGCAATGGAGTTTGATTTTTTTGTTAATAAAAATTAAAAGGAGGTTAACAGCTAATATTACAATGAAAGGTAATACTAACAAAAAAACCCTCAAAATATTGAGGATTTATGTGTTATAAAGTAATAATTTTTTCTTATCTTAAATCTACAAGCTCCACACCTGGGTATTTTTTTGCATCATAAAAAAATACCGTTTCTGCTACTGCTGTATTCGTTTTTAGGCCTGATGTGCCTAGTGTATAACGGTTACCTGTTTTTTCTAACAATTTCATAGAAACTATAGAATTGTTGCTTACATACAATAATATTTTAAAAATGGCTTTTGTTTTATCCAATGGTGTTAACTCTATTTCATTTAAGCCATTTGTAGTACCATTTAGTTTATACAAATAATCTCTATCATAAAAGTTTGTAAATAGCTTTTGTGGTGTTATCGTATTTGCACTTGGGTCTATTTTGGTTATAGTAACTTCTTTTGCAGCTTTGTCTAGAGTCCATACATTGCTGCCGTCTGAAAACTGCTCTTGGCCTGGTGCTGTAATTCTGTATTTATTGCCTTTCATAAAAAATGAACCAGCTTTTGTACCTAATGCTTTGCCTGCTGCATTCTCAATTTTTATGGTAAATTTAGACTCAACGGATTTGTATGTTTTAAATTTTGCACTTACTGCATCTAAAATTACTTTGGCTTTTGGGTCGTTACTTCCCATCCCTTTAGGTGCTTGAGCTGTTACATTTAATATGCTGATAGACATCAATGCTATTACTCCGTATAATTTCTTCATTTTTGTCTGTTTTTTTCGACGTGCAAAGATAGGTATAAGACCAACTTGAAAATTAAAGGTTCAAAGAAGTTTTGTAAGATTATGTTAATATGGGTTTTAAGGATTTGAAGATTTTTTTATATCGCAGTGTTCGCAGAGGGTTCGCAGGGTTCGCAGAGTTTTATCTCAGCGTCCTCTGCGGTTCATTGCGTCCTCTGCGTTACTTTTTTCTATCGCAGGGTTCGCAGAGGTTACGCAGAGTTCGCAGTGTTTTATCTCAGCGTTCTCTGCGGTTCATTGCGTCCTCTGCGTTACTTTTTTCTATCGCAGGGTTCGCAAAGTTTTATCTCAGCGTCCTCTGCGGTTCTTTGCGTACTCTGTGTTACTTTTCTTGCATTCGTTCCTACTCTACTCATAAATCATAACAACTGTAGCCTAGTTTTAACCAGCCAACAAAAGAAAACTTCATCAATAAAATTGAAAATGTTTTTAAAAATAGGCTTTAATGGTCAATGACTAAGTATAGGCTTATAAATGTGAAAAGGATAGTGCGAGGAGCAAAGGGATTTTGAAAAATTATTTATGCAAAAGTAGTTCTAATTTTTGCATCAATTGCTCCAATAGTTTATTTTTTACCTGCAATTCTTCTTTCAAAGTATTTACTAGTTCTTTGTTATCAGCATACAAATTTTCAATATGATGTATGTAACCTGTTTCAACTTTTTCATTAAAAGTTTGGTTTACGCCAAGTCCATCTAAGAGCCCGAGTTCAAATGGGCTACTATTAAGCGTTTTTGCAATAATATTTATACGGTCTGTATCTACGAGTCTTGTAACGCCCTTTTCAATTAAGCAATATGCATTTTGGCTTATGCTTAATGCGGCTGCCATGTCATCTTGCGTAAGTTTATTTTTTACCCGTAAATCTTTCATTTTTGTTTGTTCCATACTCTTACTATTAAAACATAAATATAGATAAGTTTGATAAAACATAGGCAATTAGGTTAGGATTTATCTTTAGTTTCTTTTATTTTTACTTTGAATTTTTAACTCCACAGAATACGAACCCGTCTATAAAATATATAATACACAAATAATTGTGCCTAGCAGAATATGTAAATCTGTGTATTTAATTATTAGTACTAAAATTATTATTTATCAACTAAAGGGTTTTAGCTTCCCACAAAGCTTACATTGTTTATGAAAAAAATGCAATCAGTAGTTTTGGTATTTTTACTAAGCATGGCTTTTATTAGCTGTAAAAAAATATCAGTAAATGAAGATCTGAATTCAATATCACAAGAGCAAAAAAGTATTCAACTATGGCTAAATGCGCAAAAAGTAAATAATACCTCTGGGGGAATTAAACGGATTGAGGCATTAAGTAATAATTTATTATTTGGTGAACTATGGGTAGAAAAAAATGATGAACTCAAATTTATTGTTGTACCAATTAAAGAATCTTATAAATTTTCTAATAATAAGGAAAATAAAGTAAGCAATTATTTTGTAAGTGTATTAGGTGCAAATTCAATATTGCTTTACTCTGTTATAATACAAAACAAGCCGATTAATATACAAAATGGCACTAGTATAAAGCATGGTGCAATTGCTAATATATATGATAACAAGCCTCTAGAAGAAGATTGTAATGTTAGATTTATAACTATATATGATTACTACTTACATGAGAAAAATTATAAAAATAAAACTTTAATATCTACTTTAAATCTATATAAAAAACCTCAGATAAAAAATGACCCAAGTAAGCAAGACAATACTAGCAGCTTAACTGGATGCACAGATTGGTATTGGGTAACCACGCATAGCGATGGCACACAAACATGGAGCTATGTTACTACTACTTGCCCTGGCGGCTGTGGTGTTTCTAATCCTAATGATGCTACGTTATGCCCAGCTGATGATGGCGGAAGCGGTGGTGGGGGAGGAGGAGATTCAGCTCCCATTGACCCTCAAGAAAATGTTAACGCCTTAGCTAATATTTGTGAATCAAGTTTTTTATTTAATACTTTTGTTGAACCCTTAAATGGTATAGGAGGTTGGCAAGTAGCTGGTACTACTAATATACATATGCAAATAGTAGATTTAACAACGGGACAATATAGATTGTTAGCTTTACCAACTATTTATTTTGCAATGCCAGTTTACCGAGCTGGTGACTACTATAGTCCAGAGACTGCGGCAAGTAATGCCGCTGAAGCTGTAGAATATGCCGAAACAGAAGTTATGAGTTATTATCATTCAATAGGAGGAGCATTGGATATAGTAGGAATGACATTGTATTATAGACAAAAAATGAATTCTTATATGCAAGCACATTATTCTGGGGCAGCGATGTTGTTACCAGGTTCAAATATTAGTATTAGTTCATTTGGTTCGGCATCTTATGGTTGGCCAATAATTGGATGCTTATAAAATGAAAAGAACAATAGCCTATATAATTTTAGTTTTTATGACAAATGTATCATTTGCACAAACAATTGATGTTAATGAAAAAGGGATAAAAAACCTACACATTTCTACAAATATTAAAAATATTACCTATTTTGAAGTTAAACCAATTGATGAACATCAGTTTGTTAAAAGGATTCGAATGATGCATAGAGAAAAGTTTAACTACTATTTTATAAATAGCTCTTCAGACCTTAAAACAAATATTGGATTAGCGACAGATATTTTTATAGCGACAGACAATAACGATTCCATTAATACAATATTTATATTTTTAGATGACATTTTGGAGAATTATAATGAAGTATTAGATAATATTTTTGATAAAGAAAAATATGAATCAAAATCTGGAATTGGTAATAATTATTCTGCAATACAAAAATTGTGGTCAAAAAACGGAATCAATATACTTTTAAGAAAAAATGAAAACCCTATCCAAACTAAGATTTACATTTCAAAGACTACGAACAACTTAAGTGATGACAAACCTTATATAAATTTTGCAAGTAGTAGATAGGGTTAACAAAAAGAACTGTCGTAAATAAGAACAATCTTACTATCCCGTTTAGTGGGAATACTTAATAACAGATGCCAAAAGATTTTACTTTGAATAGGTATAAAATATTTTGGCATTTTTATTGTTAACCTAGTCACATTGTATTCTCAAGTGAGTGTCCATTGAGTCCACTCGTGAGACGCCGAGGCTCAGTCTCAGCCGACTAGCCAAAAAGAACATAAATAAAATTGAAAATATTTTACAAATAGGCTTTGCTGAGACTAGGCAAAGGCTTGTGAATGTGGTAAGGATGCTGCGAGGAGCTAAAATGAATACGAAAGGTACATGAATGAACGAAGATGCAGCAGTCAATCTAGTGCATAATCTATTACACAATCTATTGCATAATAAAAGCTAAATAGTGAACAAATGTTCAACGGAGCGTCGCCACCGAAGCCAAATCAAGGAACTTCAGCCTTTGCTTGCGTTGGTCAACTTATATTTTCGTGAGCGCCCATAGTAGCCACTCGTGAGCCGCCGAGGCTTGGTCTCTGACCAGCCGACCAAGCAAAAGAAAGAAACATCAATAAAATTTAAAATATTTTATAAATAGGTTTTGCTGGTCGCAGAGCAAGCAAAGGCTTGTGAGCGTGGAAAGGATACTGCGAGTGGCTAAAAGAAATACTAAGGCAAAGTAATGGATATAGAAAAAAATCTCGTAAAGTCAATTTTCGACGAACCCCAACGGGGTTCACTTTGAATAACCATCCCGACAAAATCGGGAAAACCCGTGGACATAATGCACAATCTATTGCATAATAAAAGATGCCAAAAGATATACTGTTCAACGGAGCGTCGCCACCGAGGTCAAATCAAGGTACTTCAGCCCATAAACCACCGATAAAAATTTATTCCGATTTTTTCGGAATAAATTGTATGGATAAACTGTTTATAAACTAATCTTTAAAGCAGCACAAATTCAATATTTTTGTCGCCATGGCAAAAGCAACAGGCGAGACTCCTTTAATGCAACAACACAATGCCATCAAGGCTAAATACCCTGATGCGATTTTGCTGTTTAGAGTAGGCGATTTTTATGAAACATTTGGGCAAGATGCGGTGATAACTTCGCAAGTGCTGGGCATTACTTTAACGAAGAGAAATAATGGTGATGAAAATTCATCGCAGTTGGCGGGCTTTCCGCATCATGCGCTGGATACGTATTTGCACAAGTTGGTAAAGGCTGGTTATCGTGTAGCTATTTGCGACCAATTGGAAGACCCAAAAGCGGCAAAAGGAATTGTGAAACGTGGCGTAACAGAATTGGTAACGCCTGGTGTGGCCACGAGCGATAAATTGCTGGAGCATAACAACAATAATTTTTTAGCATCGCTGCATATTACAGAGGATAAAATTGGCATCGCATTTTTAGATATTTCTACTGGTGAGTTTTTTATTGCCGAAGGGGATAAAGAATATGCAGATAAATTATTGCAAAGTTTACAACCTGCGGAAGTTATTTTTCAGCGCAACAAGCAAAAGTATTTTAAAGAAACATTTGGTAATTCTTTTTTTACGTATGCATTGGATGAATGGATTTTTGCAGATGTGTATGCCAATGAAATTTTGCTGAAACATTTTGGCACGCATAGTTTAAAAGGATTTGGTACAGATGGAATGGCGGTGGGCATTATTGCTGCTGGAGCTATTTTGCATTATTTAAAAGATACGGAGCACCCCAATTTGCAACACATTACTTCGTTGCAACGAATAAATAAAGAAGAGCATTTGTGGATGGATAGGTTTACGATTCGTAACCTGGAATTGCTGGGACCAAATGAAAATAGCAGTTTGTTTAAAATACTCAACAACACGGTATCGCCCATGGGTGCAAGGCTAATGAAGCGTTGGATGTTGATGCCGCTAAATGAATTGTCGAGAATAAACGAACGACTGAATGCAGTAGAATTTTTTATAAAAGAAACCGATACCCGCAATAATATTACCAAGCATATTAAACAAGCTGGCGATGTAGAAAGGCTTGCTGCAAAAGTGCCGCTGAAAAAAATAAACCCAAGAGAAGTATTGCAAGTAGCGAAGGGATTGCAACAAACAGCTGCTATAAAAATAATTTGCGAAGCAAGTAGCAATGAATATTTGAAACGCTTGGGCGATAGTTTAAACAGTTGCGATTATATTCTCAATAAAATTTTAAAAGAAATAATAGAAGCGCCGCCTGCGGCTGCAAACAAAGGCGGGCTCATAGCTGCGGGCATACATGAGGAACTAGATGAGTTGAGAAATATTGCCAGCGGCGGTAAAAATTATTTGCTAGAGTTGCAACAAAAAGAAGCATTGGCTACTGGTATTTCTTCTTTAAAAATAAGTTTTAATAATGTGTTTGGTTATTACCTTGAAGTAACCAACTTGCACAAACCAAAAGTGCCTGACACGTGGATACGTAAGCAAACCCTCGCAAATGCGGAGCGTTACATTACGCCTGAGCTAAAAGTGTATGAAGAAAAAATAATTGGTGCAGAGGATAAAATTTTTGCCATTGAGCAACAAATTTTTCAAGAATTATTAAATGAGTTGCAAGATTACATTGCGCCCATGCAAGTGAATGGGCATGTGATGGCAGTGCTGGATAATTTGTGTTGCTTTGCCAACAATGCGTTGCAATACAATTATAAAAAACCTTTGCTGCACGATGGTTTTGAGATGGACTTGAAAGAAAGCAGGCATCCTGTTATTGAGCGCAATATTCCGCAAGGCGAAAGCTACATTAGCAACGATATTTTTTTAGACAACCAAACCAATCAACTCATTATTCTTACTGGGCCAAACATGAGTGGTAAGAGTGCCATACTTAGGCAAACTGCATTGATCACATTAATGGCGCATATGGGAAGTTTTGTGCCAGCATCGGCTGCAAAAATTCCGCTGACAGATAAAATATTTACAAGGGTTGGCGCATCGGATAATATTAGTGGCGGTGAGAGTACGTTTATGGTGGAGATGAATGAAACGGCAAGCATCATTAATAATCTTACGGCACGAAGTTTGATTTTGTTGGATGAAATTGGTAGAGGAACGTCCACATACGATGGTATTTCTATTGCGTGGAGTATTGCAGAATTTATACACCAAAGTGTGCATGCGCCAAAAACATTGTTTGCTACGCATTACCATGAGCTGAATGAGTTGGAAAATAAATTTGGGCGCATAAAAAATTACCACATTACCAATAAAGAAGTAGGTAATAAAATTATTTTCTTGCGCAAGCTGGCGCCTGGTGGCAGTACGCATAGTTTTGGTATTCATGTAGCACGTATGGCAGGTATGCCACCGAGCTTGATTGATAGAGCAAATGAAATTTTGCTAGAGCTAGAAAAAAAGAATGATGGGGAATATGAAAAAGGCACGGTACACTCGCCCGACTTAAAAGAAAAAATGAAAGAGATTGGCATGCCAAAAATGCAACTGAATATTTTTGATGCACACTCTATAACTTTTGAAGAAATAAGAACCATTTTAGAAACGGTGGATATAAATAGATTGACACCCGTGGAGGCGCTCCTCAAACTACAAGAAATAAAAGGAAAAGTAAAATGATTTTTGATTGCTGATTAATACTGTTGATGGATATTTTTTACTTTACTACAGGTAAGATTATTTTACTTGCATTCAGCTTATCATGGAATATTTTGATAGAAGCCTTTTGAAAATCTTTTTCATCAGCATCTGGTATGCGCATAAAATTTTGTGGATTTCTATCTACTAGTGGAAACCAACTGCTTTGTATTTGTACCATTATTTTATGCCCTTTTTTAAATGTATGGCATACATCAGGAATATCAAATTTTACATTGGTAATTTTATTTGGTACAAATGCTTTTGGGGTAGTAAAACTTTCTCTAAACTTTCCACGCATTACCTCTGCTCTTACAAGCCGCTGCATACCTGCCATTACAACTGTTTTTGGTACAAAAGATGGGGCTATTTCATCGGCAGGTAATACATCTATTATTTTCACTATAAAATCTGCATCGGTGCATGTTATCGCTACCTGCAAGTCTGCAATAATTTTTCCTGCAAGGGTTATGTCTTCTGTTAATGAATCTGTTTCAAAAAAGATTACATCTTTCCTTTCTGAAGCAAACCGTTGGTCTTCGGCCATGTAACCATTGTTTCTATTGCCTTGTACGGCTTTGCTATATGGTACAGGGTTTGCTGGGTCGCTTATATATTCAGCGAAACTATTTGTTGTATTAGATTTATTTTGCGACAGCTTTTTATTTTCATATAGGAAAAAAGCGATTGGCTTGCTTTCTGCTGGTGGCCAAACATTATACGATTTCCATTTATTGCTACCTGTTTCAAAAACGGTGGCTTCTGCTGCATTAAAATTTCCCTTATCTTTTAAGTAAAAATTAAAAAAAGTAGTTTCTAAACTATCCTGATAATATTTACTTGTATTGCTACCAAAATCGTGTGAAGTAAATTTGTTCCAGTTACCACCAGCCCATGCACCATGTGTCCATGGTCCCATTACCAAATGATTTTTATTTATAGGGTTTTGCTTTTCTATGGCTTTATAAGTGTTTAATGCACCAAACAAATCTTCAGCATCAAACCATCCACCCACCACCATTACAGCAGGTTTAATGTTTGTAAGGTGCTGGCGAATATTTCTTGCTTGCCAATATTTATCATATGTGTCGTGCTGTAAGTACTCATCCCAGATATAACTTTTGTGGTTATAATATTTTTCTGATTGTGTATTTTTTATTGGGCCAAGTTTTAAGAAAAAATCATACGCATCTTTGGTTTTGTAATCAAATACCTGACTGCCATAATCTGCCACAGGGCCTTTTCTTTCTTTGCCATAATAATTCATAAAGCCAAAATTATCCATTAAGAAAAATGCGCCATTGTGGTTGGCATCATCCCCTATAAACTCATCTGTAACTGGCGCTTGAGGACTTACTGCTTTTATAGCAGGGTGTGCATTTGGCAAAGATGCTGTAGCATAAAACCCGGGGTAAGAAATGCCATACAAACCTGCACGACCATTATTGTTTCTTATATTTTTCACCAACCAATCTATGGCATCATATGTATCGCTACTTTCATCAACATCTTTGTTATTTTTTTTATTTGCAATATGTGGTGTTACTTCTAAGTTTATGCCCTCGCTCATGTAGCGGCCACGCACATCTTGATATACAAAAATATATTTCTCGTTCATTAAATTTTTGTTTGGCCCAATTCGATTGGTATAAGTAGTATCGCCATAAGGGGCTGCAGAGTAGGGTGTGCGCTCAATCAGAAAAGGATATTTTTCTGTTTCATCTTTTGGCATATAGATGATGGTTTTTAATTTTATACCATCTCTCATTACTATGTTGGTATCTATTTTTGTATAATTTTCTTTTACAAAATTTGGTTTTGGTTGGGCAAAAGAAATTACAGTAACCAATAATGAAATTGCCAATAATACTTGCTTCATATTAATTTTTAAGAATTGGTAAAATAAATTTGGTTTGATTTGCCCCACTGTGATAAATCTTAATATTCGATTTTATATAATCTTTCTCCTCTGCTTTATAAATGTTTAAAAACTTTTGTGGGTTTCTATCTGCAAGTGGAAACCAACTACTTTGTATTTGTATCATAATGCGATGCCCTTTTTTAAATGTATGAGCAATATCTGGCAAAGCATATTTTACATGGGTAACTTTATTAGGTACAAATGGTTCTGGCTTTTCAAAACTGTTTCTGTATTTACCCCTCATAATTTCGCCACGCACTAGCATTTCATAACCGCCCATGGGATATTCTTTCCCATTGCCTTTTGTACCACCTGGGTATGTAAAATCATCTGGGAACACATCAATTATTTTTACTACAAAATCTACATCAGTAGTAGAAATAGATGAAGCAATATCTGCAATTACAGCGCCAGCAACCGTTACTTCGTTTTCTAAAACAGCCGTTTTAAAAGTTAATACATCTGGTCTGCGCTCGGCAAAACGCTGGTCGTCTGTCATATACTCACGAGTACGCCTATTATGTACGTCTTCTGTGTAGGGCACTGGATGGGCGGGGTCGCTTGTATATTCAAAAAAACCTACTTTACTATTACTTTTACTAAAAACCAAATTTCCATCACTACTAATTCCTAATTCCTTTTGCTCCACTTCCACAGGCGGCCACTGTTTCAATTTCTTCCATTCATTTTGTCCTGTAAAAAAAATATTCGCTTCTGCAATATCTGCCACAGTTCCTTTTCCTTTTAAATGATAATTGAAAAATGGCACTTCAATATTTGTTTGATAATATTCTGATGTATTGCTGCCAAATCTGGCATTGCCCAAAAAACTGCCTTCATTACTCCATTGCCCATGGTACCATGGCCCCATCACAATGCTTGAGTTAGTTTTCGGGCTTTGTTTTTCGCAAGCCTTATATGCATTCCATGCGCCCCAGCAATCTTCTGCATCAAACAAGCCACCCACCCAAAGCATGGCAGGTTTTACATTGTACAATCCATTGCGTGCATTGCGTGCTTGCCACCAAGCATCATAATTTGGGTGCTCCATCATTTGGTGCCAAAATTTTATGCTATCGCCAATTATTCTTGCCAAATTTTTAGGTGTGCCTTGCTCTAAATAAAATTTGTAATTGTCTTTTACAGTAGTTGTAAACCCTTGCCCGTAAACCTGTGTAGGCTTAGGGTGTGGTTTGCCAAATGTGGAATAAAAACCAAAACCATCCATGGCAAAAAAAGCGCCATTGTGGTGAAAATCATCTCCAATAAACCAATCGGTAACTGGCGCTTGTGGTGATACCGCTTTTAATGCGGGGTGATTGCTTAGTGCAGCTTCGGTACTGTAAAACCCAGGGTACGATGTGCCAAATATTCCTACATTGCCATTGTTGTTTTCTACATTTTTTACCAACCAATCAAGCGCATCATATGTATCACTTGCTTCATCTATTTCCTTGTCTTTTTTATTTTTATTAAATGGTCGTACATCTTCAAACTCTCCCTCACTCATATAGCGCCCACGTACATCTTGAAAAACAAAAACGTAATTTTCTTTTACATAAGCCGCTCTATAACCACTCCATATTCCTGCATATTTATTTTCTCCATAAGGTGCGCAAGAGTATGGCGTACGTGTCATTAAAAAAGGATGTTTTTCCAAACTGTCTTTCGGCGTATAAATGGCTGTAAATAATTTTACGCCATCTCTCATGGTTATATACACTTCTTTTTTAGTGTAATGTTCTTTAAAATAAGTTTCATTTATTTCTTGTGCAGTAGTGCAAAAAGAAATGCTTACAAAAGCAATAAAAGATAGTATTTTGTGCATAGTTTTAATTTTTGTATGTTCAAATTTAATAAAAACAAAATTGTTTCCCATGAATAATGATGAAAGGTTGATTGAAAAGTTTTTTACTGCATTTCAAAAACTAGATTATACTACTATGAATGCTTGTTATAGTGATGATGTAGCTTTTTACGACCCTATGTTTGATTTATTGCGTGGGGCAGAAGCTAAAGCTATGTGGCAGATGCTTTGCACAAATGCTAAAAACTTTTCGCTTACGTTTGATAGTATAAAAAATTTAGAAGATGGGTATTATACTTGCAACTGGTGTGCAAAATATACTTTTTCTAAAACTGGTAGGCAAGTTGTAAACCAAATAAAAGCGCACATGAAAATAGAAAATGGATTCATTATAGAACACAGCGATGCTTGGAGTTTGGCAAAATGGAGTACACAGGCCTTGGGTTTTTCAGGATGGCTATTGGGTTGGGCAGGTTTTTATAGGCGAAAATTGAAGAATGGCGCAAGAAAGAACTTATTGAATTTTATACAGAATAACAAATCATAGTATTGCTAGCTTAAATCAAATTTCTTTCATTCTATTCATTAATTGGGCTCTATGAATTTTTTAGAAATGGCTTTGTCTTAACCCCGCAAATATGGGTAGTTTGTACATTTGTGTATTTCAGAAGGAATTGGGGTAAAGGAAGGAGTGAAAAATCCTGAGTGGTTAGCGGCGCATTGTTTTTTTATTCATCATTATTTAAACAAACCCAACACCTCCTGCTTTCTCCTTCTAGATACGGGAACGGAGATGTCGTTTTTTAACCATAAAACACAATCGTTGTCTAATTTTTTTACATGTTTTTCATTAACCAAAAATGATTTATGAATGCGTATAAAATGATGCTCAGCTAAAATATCTTCATATTCTTTTAGCGTTTTTGCTACCAATAAAGTTTTCTGATTGGTAAAATAAAACTTGGTATAATTGTTTGTACCTTATAAGCAAATAATATCTACTGTTTCGTATAAAAAAGTACCTTCTTTTACAGAAATAGCTAACTTAAAATTTTCTGTATTCTTAGTGTGAAGGTTACTGATTAGATTTTCTACCAAGGTTTGTTGTTGTTGAGTACTTACAAACTCTTTTTTTATAATGTGCCTGTTAATGGCATTTTGTAATTCTACTATATCAACTGGTTTTAGCAAATAATCGAGTGCGCTAAAGCGAATGGCTTTTATGGCATACTTATCAAAAGCAGTTGTAAAAATTACATCAAAATTACAGCCAGCTGCGTTGTTTAAAAAATCAAACCCATTCATATTTGGCATTTCAATATCAAGCATAATAAGCCCTGGTTTAAAATTTTCTAATATTGCCAAAGCTTTTTCGGGGCTATTGCAATACAAAATTTCTTTAGGTATATGTACATGTTTTTCTATCAGCACTTTTAATACATTGCCTGCTGGTTCTTCATCATCTATAATTAAAATTTTGAGCATTGTTATTTATTTTGTTGAATAATAGGAAGTGTTATGATAACCCTTGTGCCTGTTGCGTTTCCTACGCTGTCTTTCAAATCTATGGTTTCAGTTTTGGCCATGCCAGGGTATTGTTGGTTAAGTATTGCTATACGTTGGGTGGCTAATAAAGTACCTTTAGATTCAAATTTTTCTGCACCCAATTTATGGCTTTTTATGGCTTCAGATTTTTCTCTACCCACACCATTATCTTCTATTATAATTTCTAACTGGTCAGCTATTTCTGTAATAAAAATCGTTAATGCTTTTTCTCCTTGCTTATGCCTTAGCCCATGCCATAAAGCATTTTCTACATAAGGCTGTAGCAGTAAAGATGGTAGTTGTATAATATCTGCTTCTATATTTTCATCTACTGCAATATCATATCCAAAAGATTGCTTAAAGCGCAATGCTTCTAATGATAAGTATAGTTTGAGTACTTCTATTTCATTGCTAAGCGATATAAAATTTTTCTCAGAATAATTTAATACCATGCGTAGTAGTTTTGAAAAACTTGATAAATAGCGGTAGCCATCTTCCATATTTTCTGTAACTATTAATTCTTGTATTGCGTTAAGGCTATTAAAAATAAAATGAGGGTTCATTTGTGCACGGAGCGCTTTGGCTTCTAACTCTGTAATTTGTTGCAAAACAGCCGCTTTCTTTTTGATGTTATTTATGCGTTTGCGATATAAAATTGCCAGCATGCTTATTACTGCCAATACTATAAATAAACGAAACCACCATGTTCTCCAAAATGGTGGTAGTATAATGAATGATAATTTTTTTTCTTCGGCAATGTTATTTCCCGAAGCATCTGTAGCTTTTATGTGTAAAATATATTTGTCTGGTTGCAGTTCATTTAATAGTAGTTCTGTGTTTATTCCATGGGATATCCATTCATCATTTTCATGTAGTTTGTACCAGTACTTTGTAGTGTAATATGGTTCAAAATTCAATATGCCAAACCGAAACTTCAATCGATTTTGAGTGTATGATAAATGTGAAATTAATGTATCGTTTGTAATATCTACACTTACACCATTCACCTGCATCTCCTGCAATTGTAAAAGATAACTTTGTTGCTTTTGTGCAAAAAAATCATCCGGTTTAATTACAAACAATTTATTGCCTGCATGAAAAGCCAAACGCCCTTCACTTATTTTTAAGGCACTTCCAAAAGCATCTTGATAAGTACCCGTTGGAAAGCTAATGGCAGATTTAAATACATCTTTTGCTTTATCATATACATCTATCCCACCAATAGAACCAACCCATACTCTTTTGGCAGAATCAGTAATCAATGAATACGTGGTGGTATGAGATAATCCATCTTTGCCTATGTACGCTTTTAGCATATCATTGATGTAGTTAAAACATAGCAACCCATTTTGACCGGTCATCCATATTTTTTCACCATCATCTATCATATCTCTGGGGTTAGAAAAAGAAAAGTCTAACTGCTTTAATTTTTCCTGTAACCATATAGTATCAGCTATATTTTTTGCAACCGATTTTTTTACAAGATTAAGTTGCTCTGTGAGGTACCAAATATATTTCTTGTCAAAACTCAAAGTAGTATTTTTTTTAAACCCATATCCCTTTAATACTTTGGTAGTATCTTTTGTAATCTCCAAAAACGTGGCGTTGTTTTTTCTTATATAGGTAGTTGCATTGTTTTTCCAATACCAGATTACATCACCGTTGCGTTTTTCAATTTCTTTTGGCATAAAACCACTGTAATCAGCATCTGTACTTTTTCCTGTAATTAGGTTTACTTTAAAAAGTTTTTTTTCTCGGGCGGCCCATACAAAATTTTTATTTACGGGTATAATATAAGTTGTTCCCCTGTTTTTTTTATCATATCCTACACCAAAGCTATCCACCACATCTGTAGTAATGTTGTATTTTAAAAAACCAAATCTATAAAAAGGAATATACAAAATTTCATTGCCATCAAAACTAAAATCACCTGCCTGATATTGGAGGTTTGTAAAATCGGAACGCAAACTTAGTTGCCGCTGCTGCACAGCCTTATTATAGTAGTTTATTACATCAATACCATTATCTGTAGCTACCCAAATATTGCCGCTATAATCTCTTTCTAATGAATAAACATAATTACTGCTTATAAGGCTGTTTCTTTCTTTATATTGTATGGGTGTAAATTTTTTTGTGACTACATCAAAAAGGAGTAATCCCCCATGCCTCAAACCAATCCATATATTTCCCTTGCCGTCTGCCTTTACCGAGTAGCAGCAATACCATGCGTTAGTGGGGTGTTGAAACCGAAACGTATCTAATTGGTTATTGCGCCAGTTATATTTAGCCAATAATCCTGCATCAGTTACATACCAGATATTGCCTTTGTCATCTGCCTCCATACCACTTTGCGATTGTTGTTTTGGATTAGCGATAGTAAGTTTAAAAACGGCTTTATTTTCTGGGTTATGATACCGGTGATAAAATTTTTTACTTACATACTCATAATATACCATGCCATCATAAGTGTGCATAAAAATACCTTTTCCTGTTTTTACACCACTATTGTAACCCACTAAGTAATCAGGCATTCCTGTATGGTTTTTTGCAACAGGTATGGCAACATATTCTCCGGTTTTATAGTTCATCCGAAACATGGCAGCATCAGTGCATATCCATATATAATCTTCATCATCTTGAAAAATGGCGTAGATATAACCAACAAAACTCGAAGTGCTATCTTTAGAGCGTATTGGATAGTGCTTCACCTGATATGTATTTGGATTAATTTTATCTAACCCATTGGTGGTGCCCACCCATATAAAGCCAAGTCGGTCTTCATGTACGGTATGCATTTCCAATCCGCTAATATCGGCATTGCCTTTCCCAATATTTACAAATGATTTTATGGATGCTCCTTCATGTTTATACAAACCATTGTAGGAACCTATCCACATATTATTGTTTCTATCTTTTGTAATATCGGTTAATGTATTTGTTTGCAAGCCCTGTGCTAGTGAAATACGAAAAGACGACTGACTTTTTGCAGTAAACAAAAAGCAGCTAGTAAATACTGCCATTAAGCAATGGCGGAGGTTATATGCAATTGTTGGTTTCAAGTATTATACAAAAGTAGTCATTAGCACTTTGTTTATAATAACCATATCCTCTTCCAACTATACCATTGCATAAATAGAAAATAATAAATAAACCATTGTATAAGTAACAATAACCATTGGCTTTATAGCATAAAACAATAAAGCTTGTTACAAATACTTTTACAGGAAATAAAAAATCCTATGGTTATGATAAGTGATATAACCGATAAAGTGGCTGAGCTAAGAACCGAGATGAAACGTATTGGTTTATGGAAAAAACAAGTGCCGTATTGGGTAAATGAATTTACGCATAGCACAATAAAAACTGAACAAGATTTTGCGGAGTGGTTGCAGTTTGTTTACCTGCCCAATATGATGCAGGTAGAAAACAGAAGCAGCATGGGTGCCGAAAAATATATAGTACCACAAGCGGTACAATTTTTTGGGGCAGATGTGCAAAAGGGAAAGCTGTTGCAATTATTAATTGAATTGGATGGTTTATTATGACAACAAATATTAATCTATAAAAACAACAACATGAAACAGATTCTAACAATTTTATTTGCAGTAATGAGCTATAATTTTTTACATGCACAAAGCGTGGGAATAGGAACTACTACGCCAAACGGAAGTGCAGCATTAGATATAAGCAGTATTAACAAAGGTTTGCTAATACCAAGGATGACTACTTTACAACGTACATCAATAGGTAGTCCTGTAGCAGGTTTGATGGTGTACGATACCGATTTTAAAGAGTATTACCACCATGATGGAGCTAATTGGAAAAAAGTATTGAACAACAATGTTTGGAATACATCTGCCACAAGAAATTATGTGTATAATAGTACAGATAGTATAGGAATAGGCAGTACTAGTCCGGATGAAAAACTACATATATTAAATGGTAAAATTTATGTACAGGATAACCGAACAGGACAAAACCCACATGTAATTTTTGATATACCGAATGTAGCGGATAATGAAGGTGGTTTGCAGTTTAAAAGAACTGGAGATACATTGGCTGCTATTAATTATGTGGAAGACCCTGACTATGCAAACTATTTAAAATTTAGTGTTGGTAGCCCTGGTAAAGGAAATGAATTAACGGTAAATACTAATGGGGAGGTAGGTATTGGTACTAGAAGTCCTAACGGGCAATTAAGTTTAGGTAATTATGAAGGAGACAACATAGCTATAAATGATTTAGATCCAATTATCCAATTCAATGTTCCCGCATTATTGGGACCCGGTGCGCCTGTGAAGAAAGCATTTATACAACTTTCAGATTATGCTGATTTAAGAATAGGTACAAATTCGGGTAATAATACTGGTAAAATAATACTCCGTACAAATGCTACAGATCAAGTAGCTGTGGATCAAGATGGTGAGGTTGGTATTGGCACTGTTACCCCGCTTGCAAAACTTCACATTCCTTCCGGTGAAGATGCAGATTTATCTTCTAGCACCAATGGATTTATTATGTTAGGCCCTGGTAATACAACCAGTTTACTGTTAGATAACAATGAAATAATGGTAAGAAATACAAATACCACAGCAGGTACACTTGCTATACAAAATGATGGTGGCGAAGTAACAGTTGGGGCAAGAACTTCCATAAACAAAGGTGGGCAAGCATTAATTTTAAATGGAACCGCCCCATACATGTCATTTCTTCAACCTAGTAATCCAACTAAAAACTCTTTCATAGCTCAAACAAATGATGGTTTGGTGGTAGGTGTAAACAATGGTCACATTCAACTAGACGGTACTCAAGTAGCCATAGGTGGAGTTGTACCCGCTGCATCAGCCTATAAACTTACTGTAACCGGCAAAATTATTTGCGAAGAATTAAAAGTAAAATTAGTAAGCAGCGTATGGCCCGATTATGTTTTTGATAAAAAATACAAATTGCCTACACTATCAGATGTGGAAAAATTTATTGCAAAAAACAATCATCTTCCTAATATTCCATCTGCAGCAGAGGTAGAAAAAAATGGTATTGAAGTAGGTGATATGCAAAAGAAAATGATGGAGAAAATTGAAGAGCTTACACTATACATTATTGATTTGCAAAAACAAGTAGATATATTAAAAACTAAAAAGTAATAAAATGAAAATCTATTTTTTATGTAGAAAAATGATGGCATTAATTATACTAATGTTTTTGCAAATGTATTGTTTTGCGCAACCCAAAAAATGCAAAAGCCCAACAATAAATTTACAAAGCCAGCAAAGAGCTGAAACATGGGCTGCACAAAGAAATCCACTGGCGGTAAATAAACTGGTGAGGGTTTATTTTCATATATTAAGAAGTGATGCTGGCGGTAGTGATGCAGCAACTATAACCCAAATTAACGAGGAATTTAATGACTTGATAGAAGACTACGCTCCTTATAATATTTGCTTTGCAAATGTTGGCTTTGATTATATTAACAGTACGGATATTAATTTTAATTTAGATCCAGATGTGCAAGCAGATGTAAATATGTTGTTGCCTTTTTTAGTACCCAATTGTATAAATATTTTTTACCATAGAGGATTGGCTGGTTATGGTGGTAATGCTTATGATATTCCTAACACATTTTGTTCTATAGATGATGGTAATATTGGACTATGGCGCACTATATCACACGAAGTTGGGCATTGCCTTGGGTTGTTGCATACTTTTGAGCCAGTGCACGGAGAGGAATATATAAGCGGTACAGGTTGTACTACCCGTGGCGATAGGGTTTGCGATACACAGGCAGATCCTTACACAGAATCTGCATGTTTTAGTGCAACTACTTGTAATTATACCGGTTCCTGTACAGATCCATCAGGAGCTACAAATTACAATCCCCCATATCAAAATATTATGAGTTATTGGGGCGCTGAGGGTTGTACTGTTACTAATTTTACAACTGGGCAATATGCCAGAGCAACTTCTTTTTTAGAAACAGATGCAGGTTTGTTAAATACCGTTTCGCCTGCAACTGTTACAGCGGGGGCAGGCACAGTTAGTAGTGGTTATTATTTTAGAACTGCCCGCAACAGTATTACCATAAACCCTACTTTAAATATTACTGGTACTGCCATATCATCATTGCAAAGCCAATCGGTAACGGTGCCGCCAGGGTTTCAAGCACTACCTACAAGTGGTTCTACTACCATAAAAGCTACTTGTGTTTATTAAATTAAAAAATAAAAAAATTGAAAAATTATTTGCTCGCATATTTTCTTGGCTTTTCAATAAGTTGCTTTTCGCAAACGAGTATTTTGAAACAACCAGAAGCTATTGAACAATGCCAAACAAAAGCTGAAATAGCAGCGGAAAATAATGAAATAAAAATGCTCAAAGAAAAGTATTATAGTACACATAAAAATGCTTTTGAAAATAGGGCTGCTGCACATGTTTTATTGGGATGGCCTATGCGTGCAAATAGTGATTATGATTTTCAATACAATTATTTTAACCTGCAAAATTATGTAGATCAAAATCCACAAAGCTCCTCCATAAATGTGGAGTATGGTTGTGCTGCACGAACTTACCAAGGGCACGATGCACAAGATATAAATTTGTATCCGTTTTGGTGGCGCATGATGGACAACAATCATGTAATGGCTGTAGCAGCTGCACCAGGTATTATTTTATCTAGGAGAGATAATAATTTTGATAGGAATTGTACGCCTACTGGTATTTCCAACAGAATAGTTATACTGCATGATGATGGTACTACTACCCGTTATCATCACCTTAAAAATAATTCTTTAACTACTAAGCCCGATAGTGCCCGAGTAGAACAAGGAGAATTTTTAGGTTTTATAGGTAGCTCCGGTCGCTCTAGTAATCCACATATACATTTTGCTGTTTACGATTCATTAGAAAACTTGATAGAACCATTTTTTAACAACAATAATGCATCTTGCAATAATTATAGTACAGAAACTTGGTGGCAAAACCAGCGCAGTTATTGGGAACCACAAATTAACAGACTGATGACGCATAGTGCAAATCCAAATATTCAGTTTTGTCCAGATGATGAGGAGGTATATGCAAAAAACCAATTTGCTGCAAGTAGTAATTTTTACACGGGCATTGCATTTATGGATGGGCAAGATGGAGATATAGCTTTTTGTACATTAATAAAACCAAATGGAGATGTTTTTAAAAGTTGGAATGCTACAATTGGCCAAACAGATTCTAGGCAATATTACACAAACGCACATTTGCTTCCATCTGGTAATGTAGGTACATGGGTTTTTAAAGCTAACTATCGTAGTAAATTATATGCACATTATTTTACGGTTGGTTGTAAAGATAATGAAATGCCCTCTGGCACCATAGCTGGCAATAGTGGTTTTATTACAGGTAATTTTATACAGAGTACAGCTACACATACAGTAAGTTCTACCACAAGGGTATTGTACCAAGCTGCCAATTATGTTGAGTTAAAACCTGGCTTTGAAGCAAAGGCTGGTGTACATTTTAAAGCAAGAATAAAGGGTTGTGATTATAGTGAATAGCTGTTTGCTTTTGATAAAAATGATACTTTTATAAAAACTTATAAATGCATTTTAAAATCTACAATAATTGTAATTGTATAAAATATGTTTGAGTGCTGCAATGTGGAATGTTGTGATTTGCTTTCAAACTTTTTACTAACTTAGTTCTTTCAGATCTAGCTTTGGTGCTTGACTCTCGCACCATTACTTATATAACGTTATGCATTCGTGAGATATGAACGCAGGCGTAGAGCTTAGAAGAAACGAATACATCTTTTAAAATTTGCCGTACTACTTGTACCGCCTTATGCGGTAGAAAGCCAACATACAAAAACCTCGCCTCATTTCTAGATGTTTATATCTTCGCCATTAGGTGAAAGATTATTTGCTTTCACACCACAATTCTATTCTTTTATTACATTCATTTATTGGTAGCCTTTTATTGGCAAGCATTAAATCTTGCAAATAATTACAAGCTTCCGTAGTAGAAATAATTTTATTTGATGCCAATTCATCTAAAAGCCAAATTATTCCAAAAGTAGCTAACCCCCTTGCCTCTGCTACATTTCGTAATCTTTGATCTCCAGATAATATTAAAGCATCTTGTTGTTTTGCAAAATAAATAGCTGACCAATCTTGTTCAGATAGCCGTGTATCTTTTTCACACATTTGTTGTATATCTAATAATTCTTCTATAGGAATTTCAATAACAACAAATTTGCCTGAACTAATGTGAGGTTGTATGCTCGTTACTTGTTCATCATACAATTCATTCAAAATCAAATTGGTAGTGCTAAAATTAAAATCTAAAGCCAAGCAATAATCAAATAGCCCGGTTTTTATAAGGTCTATCATAATGTTTGCATCCTGAATAGCAATTTTTTTTGTCATCAGTTAGCTTTATGATTTGTTACTTCTGCATCTAATATGTCTCTTAGAGCTGCCATTTTCATACCTGCAAGGTTGGCTGCTTTGCTTAGGCTTACAATTTCTTCTGCGGCAAGCCTGCAAATAAGGTGCTCAAAACGGTAGCTTTTTTCTCTGCCAGCAAAAGAACCCAAGCCTTCTTCTTTTTTATTACTCCGCATATGTTGCCAAAAACGAGTAGCTCCATTTTTATCAATAATTTGTTTGAGCGAAGCTCTCATCATAATGGCTTGTACCGAAATTCCAAACTGCTCTTTAATACTTATCAGTTCTCCCATAGCAATATTATTTCGCTTTTCTCCAATTAATCTTTCCAAACTATCATCTGGCAAAAGCATAGCACCTGCAAAAGCATGGCATATACGCTCTTTATCTGCGCCTTCTTCAATATTTAAAACAATATGCCCAAGTTCGTGCAGTGCAGTAAATCTTTTTCTTTCTATAGTATAGTTTTTATTTACTACTACTACTGGTATGGCTCCTACAAAAGTGCTTAGCCCATCAAATTCATCTGGGGCATCTATCTCTATTACTTTTATAGCATTGTCTTCTAGCATTTCCAATACATTGGGTATGGGGTCGTATCCTAAATGCCATGCAGCTATTAATTTTAAAGTGGCTTCTTCTACATCCTCTACAGCAGTAATAACCTTATTTTTTATTGGGTTATTAAACTTTGTATTAATGTTAAGTAGTCCTTCTACTTCTAGATAGCGCTCCAATACATCTTTTACTTGCTCTTTAATACTTTCTTCTTGCTTTACAGTAAGTTTTGCTTTTTTACGAAACTCTACTGGAGCAAGTTGTATGGTTGATGTTTTTAAAAAATAATCGGGCTTTACATCTAGCGCTTTTGCAAGGGCAAGCAAAACAGTACCAGAGGGTTTCATTGTATTTTGCTCATACTTGTTTAAAGCTTGCTTCGTAATGGAATGGTCTGTGTTGTCTGCCAATTCTTGTAATGACCAACCCTTCATTTTGCGGGCAGATTTTAGGCGTTCGGCAAATTGTTCCATGATAATATAATTTGATTGTAATTTCTATTTGTTGACAAAAATATAAATAATTTTGATATTGTCAACCTTTTTATTAATTTTGTTGATAATTATTTTACAAAAGGTAGAATAAAAAAAACCGAAGCACTGGAACAGGCCTCGGCATACAAAGGAAAATTTTTGGGAAAAGGTTTCTTTTGGTATGGCAAATGTAATAATTAAAAGTACAAATTGCAATAGCTGTTCCTTGGGTTGTATTGGCAGATGCCTCAGTATAAAATAATCTGCCGAAGCTAATATGTAATAATATGGCAAAGAATGGCAATGTTGGCGATGGCCACAGAAACGGTCAGGTAAAAGACCGTAGTCAAACTTTTAATCCTAAAATAGAAAGTTGGGTAAAGCGTGATACCGATACTGGAAGATTTATGGATGTGAAAGCCGATGACAAGCCTTTTAAAGGCGTAAGAAAAGAAAAGTAAGCATTACTTTTCGCAAAAACCTAACAGCTCCGGGTAAGAGTGAGCAATTTATTAATCTTTAAAAATAATTCTATGAATAATTTGAACAGATACAACAATAACAAAGCCACTATATGTTACGATAAAGTATGCACTACAGTGTATGGCGAAACTGCACAGCTTGTAAAGGGTATTGCGGTTTTTGCTGCCATAGCAATTGCAGCAATTTATATTGCCAAAGCTTTGCGTTAATAGTAAAGTTTTTTAAAAGCCGTAAATTTTTATTTGCGGCTTTTTTTTTCTAATTATTTTACCCCACCCTCCACTATCAATATTTCCCCTGTAATTAAATCATACGAAGCGTAAACGATTTGGTCTATTTGAGTTTCTTTATTTTTTTAATGTCTTCCTCTATTTCTTTTAAGCTTTCCTCTATTTGAATTTGCTTTTCACTCACTTTATATTTTTCAAATTCTTCTCCCGATTTTTCTAGTGCTTTTTCATGACTTATTTTCCCTGCATGTGTTAGTAACTCTCTACCGTTTAATTGCAAAATACTGTCTAATCTTTTTACCCAATCTGCCATATACATGGGCGTACGTTGTTGTGCCATGGTTTCGGCAAATGCCAAATATTGCTCTACCAGTAAACCCAATAATTTTATTTCATCTTCATTCAAATAATTTTTGGCTATGCTTACATCTGCCTTCTTTACAGGTTGTGTATTTTTTTTATCGAAAGATAGCATACCCAATAATGGCAAACTAGCATCTACCCTGCGATATACCAACTCTGCTGCCGTCTGCTCACTTATAGCCCAAAGTAATTTATTTTGTATTATTTTAAAAAATGTAATCGTCTGCTCATCCTTTGCATCATAATCAATACTGGTGGTGTAAATGTCTTTTATTTTTTGATAGAAGAACCGTTCCGATAATCTTATTTCTCTTATACGGTCTTGCAGCTCGTTGAAATAATTCATAGAGCCTGTTTTAAAGCGGTCATCGTTCAATGCAAACCCCTTAATAATATATTCTTTTAAACGCTGGGTAGCCCAAATACGAAACTGTGTGCCTTGTACAGATTTTACCCTATAACCTACTGAAATTATTACATCAAGATTGTACCCATTTACCTCAACTTGCTGGGTTTTACCCGCCATAGCACCGTGCGGAGTGGTTGTTCGGAATTTCCGAACAACCACTCCTTCATCTAATTCTCCTTCTTCAAACACATTTTTTATATGTTCGCTTATGGTAGCTTTCGATTTTTGAAACAGCTCACACAGTTGTGCCTGTGTTAGCCACACCGTTTCTTCTTCTAGTCTTACATCTATTTTAATGTTACCATCGGAGTTTTGGTATATGATAATTTCACTATTATGCATTTATTTAATTTTTATTAATCATAATATTCACTTTACCCCACCCTCCACTATCGCTATTTCCTCCGCAGTTAAATTATACAAGGCGTAAACGAGTTGGTCTATTTGGGTTTCGATAGCTATTTGATTTCCTTTTTCATTCATGCGCCTATCAATTAATAATTTCGCTTGTTCAATAAAATCTGTATTTATCTTACAAGGTAAAGATTCAACATAGTGAGCAGGGAATTGTGCAAAAACTTTATTCTCACCTGATGTTAATGTTGTATGAATGAAATCAAATAGTTTTGAATTTAATTGAGCAAGCACTAGTGGAATATAATCCTCCTGATTTGGAATAATTAAATATAAATTTTTTAAAGCTATATTGTTACTGTAATCTGCACAAGCAATAATAAAATTCCCGGTTCTTCGCATTAAAATTTTTGCTTTATTATAGTAATCAATGTTAGCATTACTTTTTAATTCTTTCGGGATAAACTTAATATATGAACCGCTATATTTATAGCTGTATTTATTTACATCTTTGCCAAGTAATATCTCTTTCCATTCAGGTCCTTTTTTACTTTCTGAAATCCATTCAGAATTATTTTTTGTTTCAACCCCTCGATATACAAAACAATAGTCTTTTATAGATTTCTCCTTTTCTAGTATCTTCTCAATTAAAGAGTTTAACTTTTTTTCAAATGGGTTAATTCCAAACTCAAACATATTATCAATAGTATGAAATATATTTTCTCCGAGATATTGTTTAAGTGTAGGAATGTAAGGAAAGTTTCCCTTTTGTGAAATTAAAATTACTGTTTCAACAATTACATCAAATGCTTGGTCTTTTAAATTTATAAGTTCTAGATTTTTATTTTGAGATATAAAACTTCTTAATTGATTAAAATATGTTCCGCCCAGCCATGAGTTCGGAATTATGTAAGAAAAATGTCCATTAGACTTTAAGAGTTTACTAAATGCTAATTCCGTAAATAATGCATAGGTATTAGGATTATATTCTGAGGTTAAATAATTAAAATTAAAATAATCAATAACCTGCTTTCCATGTTTTGATTTTATAATCACAACATACGGCGGGTTCCCAATCACCACATCAAACCCCACAAAATCTCCGTTATCATTCAACACTTCAGGAAATTCAAATCGCCACTCAAATGCATTTTCATAAATTTTATTTGCTTTTATTTCTTCTATTTCTGTTTCTAGCTTTTTGGTTTCTATGGTTATTTTTTCTAGCTGCTTGTTCCACTCGGTTTTTTCTTTTTTACTTATCTCAAAAAGGCTTTGTTCGGTGGTAAGTTTTAGCACTTCGCCATTTAGCTTTTGTAGCTTTTTTATTTTAGGGTCGTTTAAAGATATCTCACTTCTAAAATCTGTTTTTATATTGGCTATCAGTTTTTCCATTTCCCGCTTCTGCTCTTTGCTTTCTGCATTTCGGTAAGTATCCACGGCTATGCGGTAGCTGTCTATTGTCCACTTGCTTTTTTTAAGTGCATGGCTTAGGTCTGCATCTATGGCAAAACGGCTTACAAGGCTGTTGCCACATTTTATGTTTATGTCTATGTTGGGTAGGGTTTCTAATGCAGCCCCACCTATCCTCCCCGAAGGGGAGAGAAACGTAGAAGATTGACTGGGAGATGATGCACTATTGGTTTTATTTATTGCAGGGTTTACTTTATAATAGGCACTTTTCAATAACTCTATCCACAAACGCAGGCGGCATATTTTTACAGAGTTGGTATTTATATCCACACCAAAAAGGCAGTTCTCTATTATCGTTTGCTTTTCATGAAAAAGAGTTTCTTGTATGCGTTGTGTTTCTCTTTGTGCCTCACCCCTGCCTCTCTCCACGAGTGCAGAGGGCGCTAGGTACTCAAAAAAATCGCCTTCTTCGTCTGTTACAATCAGCTCATCATTTACCACTTGTACATGGTATTCTTTTAGGCGCTTGCCTGTGCGGTCTTGCAGTATTTTTAAATCATTTTTTACGGCTATCATTTCATTGAGCGCACTTACTAAAAAATGCCCCGAGCCTACCGCAGGGTCGCAAATTTTTATACTGTTTACAATATCATTCGCTTCTTTTCTATTCTCTATTTTATCGTATAGTTCTTCAATAGTGGTGCAACTCCATTGTTTGGTTTCATTAAATTTTTGTACTACGGCTTTGCGTATGGTTTCCCTACACATGTACATGGTTATAAACCCAGGCGTAAAAAATGACCCATCTTTGTAGCCATTTATTTTTTCAAATATTAGCCCCAGCACCGATGCGTTTATAAGTGCTTTGTTATCTTCTTGTATATCTTCTGCGCCTTCGCTTGTAAAGTCGTACGCATCTAAAAATTTAAACAAATATTCCAACGTAGTAAGCTGCCCCGTTAATTTTTTACCTTGGTTATTTTTTAATACCGTGTTTGTAATTACAGGTATTGTTTTATCATCTTTCAGGTTGCTTATAAGCAGGGTTACTTGCTCTATTTCTGTAGGTTCAAATAACGAACTGTTTAGGTACGGTACTTTTTCAAAAGCTTTTTTTACATCAGTATTTCTTTCTTCGTACTTGCGTGCCAGCACCTGAAAAAACAGACTATTAAGGTCGTCGTAGTTTTTTATTTTATCATAATTTAAAAACGAGTACGATTTATCTCCTTTGTGGTAAGATATCAATTGTCCTTCTAATAATTTAAGAAATAAAATTCTATTTATCCAAGTAATGCTAAGCTCTAGACCTACATTAAACAAACGCTCTTGCTGTGTATCTCCATATTGGCCTACTTTTTCTAGCCTATTTATTTTATCTAAACTATCTAGTTGTATAATGGTATCTTCCAAAATACTGCCTGTGTTTCGCTCACCATCTTTGTTTCGCTCTATTAGTTTTTTGCTACCATCTTTTGTTTCTGTTAAGCCAATAATGTGCAGTAGTTCGCTATAAAATTTTTTATCTAAACTATTGCTATCATTTACAAAAGGTAATTTTAATAAATGCTCTGCCGATAGTAATTTAAATAATGCAATGAGTTTTTTATCATCTTCTTTATTTTCATTGCGCAGCGGTTGTTGATAATCTTGCAGGTTAAAATAAGTAAATTCTATTTCAACTTTTATTTCTTCAATAAACGGCGCTGCTATTTGTGTGTAGAAAAAATCGGTTTTTATCTCCGCCAATCTTCCTTCTTCAAAATCTATAAATTGTTTTACTAGGTTTTTATTTTGTGCAAATAATCTATCAAACAAAATAGCATCAAAAATATACCACTCATTTATGTTGGTTACGATAAGATTTTTTACTTCTACATTTTTATGTGTAATACGCTCTCTTAAATAATACAGTACCAATTCTTGAAAAGCTTTTCTATTAATGTTTTCCGTAGAAATCATCTCAGCCTTATTGGTAGGCTTTTTGGCTTCTATAATTACGCCTACGGTGCTGCTAGCGTTATTGGCATTGTGTATTACAAGGTCGTTCTTACCTTTTGTATTTATAAAATGATTGGGGTCGTAGTACGTTTTTTTCAAAAAATCTATTACCAAATTTTTATGAAACTCCTCCGATTCTGTATCGTTCGTTCTATCGAGTAACTGTATAAGATTGGTTTTGAAACGTTCAATCTCAGTCCTGTTTGGTTTTACTTTTAAAAAGGCTTGGTTAAGTGCCTTTTTGAGTTTCAATGTTTTTAGTTGCATGAAGTATTTTTCTGATTCTGTTGTTTACTGTAGCTATTGCATTTTAATTACTTCGAATTCAATGTAATTAATAATTTGTGTGTGTTATTTTCAGTACTAAGAGTTTTTATCATCGTTACTTGCAAAATATACAATAATTATTTAAGTTGAGGTGATTTTTCAATTTTATTGCAATCTTCTACTTTATGCTTGCCCACCGCCTTGTTTCGTGTCTCACGAAACAATTAATTTTGAATTAGTAGGACACGAAAGCAGGCGTGGTTTTAATATTTGCTGAAAGTATGCTATTTTAATTTCTTTACCGTACTATTTTGTAACAATGATTTCATTTGTGTAATTGCCATTTTATTCAGTTGTATTAATCTTTCTGCTTGGCTTAGTCCGTTATGTATTAATACGGCATTTATGCTTTCCATATTAGATAGCACAATGAGTTGCTCTATACTTGCTTCGTCTCTAATATTTCCTTTTGCGGTTGTATTTTCTGTACGCCATTGCAGGGCAGTTTTACCAAAGAGGGCTACATTTAATAAATCAGCTTCGTTGGCATAAACCAAGTTTGTTTCTTTATGCCCCACCAATTTAGGAATAATCATTTCTTTTATAGCATCGGTATGTATGCGGTAGTTTACTTTGGCAAGGGTGCGTTGTAAGTTCCAATTTAATTGCAAGCGGTCGTTCTCTTCTTCTTTTAATCGTTAAAATTCTTTTACAAGCAATAGTTGAAATTTTGGACTTATCCACATACCAAAATGAAACGCAATATCCTTGTGCCCATAAGTTCCACCATATCTACCTGCTGAAGCAGTTAGCCCAATTGCCCCTGTACTTTCTATCCATTGCTTTACTGATAACAGAAAATTATTGCTTCCTGCTTCGTCTTTAATTATACCGAATTCGGTATAATTAAAACTTTGGTTATACAATGCTTCCTATTCACCTAAATATTCAATAGTGCTTTTAAGGCTAAGCCATTTTATGATTACAACTTCTTGCAATTGACTATGAGCCATATCTGTTAACGAAATATAATCCACTGCCTTACGAGATATACTGGTAATTTCTGCGCCTTCAATATTTATTTTTTTACTATTTCCCATACATTTAATCAGTAATAAATAAGTCTTTTAATTGTGCCAAATTTGCCTTAATTAAAAGTGAGGTTATAAACATTTTTTAAATACCAAAAACTCAATAGTATTTCGGCTCCTTAACCATATTAATAATTTACTCGTTTAATCGAATTTTATTTTTTAATTTTTAAAAGCAATAGTAAAATTCTAGTTTACTGTAAAATATACAATAATTATTTAAGTTGAAGTGATTTTTTAATTTTATAGCAATTGTCAACTTTATGAGTGCCTTCAGTCAGCATTCACATTTACCCCCAGAGATGACATCTTTTTAAAAGATGTCATCTCTCTCCGCACATACTTTAAACCAAAAACAAATTCCCTTTTCTATCCTCCCAATAAACATTCACATTTCTTTACAACTATTTCCCGTAACAATATTTTAAAAAAATAATTTTTTGTTACAGCTTTGTAACAAAATTATTGTAACATTTTATTTTGTTACAAAAAAAATGTTACACATGAGTAGTACCAAAATCATACGAGCCTATTATGGGTTTACGCAAGCGCAGCTATCTATTTTTTTAGGCATAAGCAATAGTTTGCTACGCTTGGTAGAAACGGGTAGGCGTATACTACCCACTCAAGCTTTACTAAAATTAAATGAGTTGCATGCACATATGCAGCAGCCCACAGCACACTCCAAGCACAAAGCCATAACCACGCATATACAAAAACATACACCCCAGCATACCAGGCAGCTACATGCGCACCATAAAGAGTTATTATACCAAGCAGCACTGCATAAAAAAAAGATGGATGCCATGCAAACCAAGCATACACAAGCATTGCAGGCGCTTACACTTGTGCATGCGCTGCAACTTAAAGCAGCCAAACAAACTACCCATAAAAAAGATATGGCATGGTTTGCGTACATAGAAAAAAATGCAAGTATGGCTATAAAAAAAACACACCCTATACTGCAAGCACATGCACAAATAAAAATGAATATGCTGGAGATGGAAGTGGCGGCAGTGGGAGAGGTGTTGGCAGTGGGCAAGTAGTCCCGCAATTCTGCTGGAGCAAAGTGCAGTTTGCAATAAGCAGTTGGCAAATGATAAATACAAATGTTCAATAATCAATGCTCAATGTTCAATATTCAAATTTTTTAATTCGAGGTTTCCAATTTTTCTACCCACTCCAAACTTTCAACCTTGAACTTTGAACCTT
Organism: Ferruginibacter sp.; assembly: GCA_031408295.1. Classification (GTDB taxonomy): domain Bacteria; phylum Bacteroidota; class Bacteroidia; order Chitinophagales; family Chitinophagaceae; genus Ferruginibacter. Next base: position 44,108 of record JANNVW010000029.1, on the reverse strand, counting down.
GAACTTTTTTTGTCTTAACTTTTTCTTCTGTTAACCATTCTACAATAATGATGAGTACATTTTTGCTTAACAATTTATTTTAAAATGCACTTTTAGATTTGGTTATTAATTATTTTATTAATCATTTAAAACATTTTATTTATGAGTTATTCAGTGAATTTGCTCACTACCGTAGCTGACTGCGATTCGGTAATTTTAGTAGCAGAAAAAGAGAAGGCAGACTTAAGTTTTAAGAAAACATCGGTAGAGCGACAAAAAGATACTTATGCTAGTAACAGCATAGGTATAGATGCAGAAATAGTTGCCACCGATGCAGAAATTGCTGCACTTACACCTGTGGTAGCATCGCTACCTCCAGGCCCTGCCAGAGATGATAATGAAACCCGATTAAAAAAGCTAGAACTAAAAAAGTTTTTGCTTGCGCAAAAAGACAAGAACTACGGCAGCGTAGCACTCCTTATGCGAGAAAATGACTTGGAAAGAATTGTAAAAGAAGTAGATGCTGTAGATGCATTTATAGCAGCAATAAATGCTAGAAAAGTAGCTATATAATATTGGTGGTTTTAGGGTTTAATAAATGCCCGTTGGTTTTATACTAGCGGGCATTCTTCTTGCAAAATGTGTAGCCTTAAAAACTTCACTTTATTTCTTTTCAAAACGATTTTCCACTTTTTCGACAAACATTTTAATTTTGTTGAAAACATAACTTTGCCACACAAAAAATGCAGCAAAAAATAATTTCGCTGCATTCAATCTAATATCTAACGTCTAAAAATCTAACATCTAACTTACTCCACTTTTGTAATCTTAATAATATTGGTAGGTAAATGCAATGCAATAGGTGTACTGCCTGTATTCACCACTATATCATCTTTTTTTACAAAACCTCTTTCTTTTAAAATACCAATTTGATCGTAAATAATATCATCTAAACTTTCTTCTTCTGCATAATAAAATGCACGTACACCCCAGCTAAGGCTCAATTGGTTTATCAAACTTTTTTCTTTGCTAAAAATATATAGCGGTGTTTTTGGGCGGTAACTGCTTAGCATAAATGCGGTATAACCACTTTGTGTCATACCTATCAAAGCACTTGCATTGCTATCTTTAGAAAGGTTACATGCACTGTAGCAAATAGCATCGCTTACAAAAGATGGTGAGTGTGGTTGTGGTGTAAGAATATCATCACGGTCATAATCGTAAATGGTTTTCTCTGCTTCCATTATTATTTTGCTCATGGTTTCTACCACCAAAGTAGGGTAGAGGCCTGTAGCAGTTTCGCCGCTAAGCATTACTGCATCTGCACCTTCTAATACTGCATTGGCTACATCACTTACTTCGCTTCTATTTGGCTTGGTGCGGTCAAGCATACTCTCCATCATTTGCGTAGCCACTATTACAGGCTTGGCACGGTGCATACATTTTTTAATAATGTCTTTTTGTACCATGGGCACTTGCTCAATCGGAATTTCTACACCAAGGTCGCCACGTGCTACCATTATACCATCACTCTCTACAATAATATCTCTGAGGTTTAGCAATGCCTCGGGCATTTCTATTTTTGATATTACTTTTATCTTACTTGCTTTTTCTTTTAGTTTTTCTTTAAGCATGCGTACGTCTGCTACTTTTCTTACAAAAGAAAGTGCTACCCAATCTAATTTATGCTCAATAATAAAAGCGAGGTCTTCAAAATCTTTTTCTGTCATAGATGGCATGGTAAGTGCACTATCGGGTAGGTTTACACCTTTCTTCGGCGTTAATACTCCACCAAGTGTTACCCGCATTAAAACTTCTTTGTCGTTCAATACTTTTACAACACTCAATTCCATTTTACCATCATCCAAAAAAATACGTTCTCCTACTTTTACGTCAGTAGCAAGATTAGGATAGGATACATATATTTTTTCATTTGTACCCACCATTTTTTCTGTGGTAAAAATAAATTCATCGCCTTCTTTTAGTGTAAGCTTGCCATTTTCTAAATCGCCAACCCTAAGTTTTGGTCCTTGTAAATCGCCAAGTATGGCAATATTGTATGGCTCTTCTTTTATTATTTTTCTGATGTTTTTTATTACTTCTAGTTTATCTTCATGGCTACCATGAGAAAAGTTTAATCGAAATACATTTACCCCTGCTTTTACAAGTGCTAATAAACCATCGTAGGTATTACAGGCTGGGCCTACTGTTGCTACAATTTTTGTTCTCTTTTGAGAATGTGCTAGGCCTGCTTCTTTATCCATACCTGTGTGTAGGTATTTTTCTAAATTTTTTGACATATTTTATTTTAAAATTTTACTAGTAAGTATTTTAATTTGCTATGCAAATATTTTTGCCAATAAGGCTCAAAGGCACTAAGTTTTAAAAGCTTCGCTTTTTTTGCTCAGCAATATTTTGCCGAAAAGTAGATAAGTCTTTTTTGTTTATTTGTTACGCTTTTTTATTTCAATAAGTCGGTAAGAAAAAATGCTTCGCATTTTATGTACTCCAAAATCAACCAACAAACTAATCAACTACTCAACCCTTCAAACAATTTTCAACTACATTCAACTAGGTAGCAAGTATCTTCACAATCTTCATCCACTCTTCGCTAATACGCTGCTTCTTTTTTACAGCTTCGTTTATGGGAGTGTAACAAATTTTATTGTTTACTACTCCAATAAATACATTGTGCCTTTCTTCTAAAAAGCATTCTACAGCATGGTATCCCATTCTGCTGGCTATTACCCTATCAAAACAACTTGGCGCACCACCACGCTGTATATGCCCAAGTATGCATACACGAAGATCTAGTTTTGGAATTTCTTTGTGTAATAATTTTGCCAATTCATCTGCACCGCCAAAATCATCACCCTCTGCTATTACAATAATGTTTACCAGTTTTTTTCTTTTTTCTTTTTCTTTGAAGGAAGCAATAAGATCCGCCACTTTTGTCTTTTTCTCTGGTATAAGAATATGCTCTGCACCAGTAGATATTCCACTGTGCAATGCTATATAGCCAGCATCTCTGCCCATTACTTCTACAATAAATAACCTGTCATGCGCATCTGCAGTATCTCTTATTTTATCTATAGCTTCTACGGCAGTGTTTACGGCAGTGTCAAAGCCAATTGTAAAATCTGTACCTGCTATATCTTTATCTATTGTGCCTGGCAAACCAACGCATGGAATATCAAATTCATTACTGAAAATTTGTGCACCCTTAAAACTACCATCGCCTCCAATAATTACAAGCCCTTGTATGCCATGTTTTTTTAAATTGGCATGTGCTTTTTTTCTTCCCTCAGGGGTAAGAAACTCATTGCTACGAGAGGTTTTGAGCATGGTGCCACCCCGTTGAATAATGTTTGCTACACTTCTACCTTCTAGCTTTACAATTTCGCCCTCTACCATACCACTATAGCCACGCATAATACCAAATACTTCCATACCATGATATATACCAGTACGTACTACTGCACGTATAGCCGCATTCATACCTGGGCTATCACCACCGCTTGTAAGCACACCAATTTTTGTAATTTTCTTTTTCATTTATGTCCTATTCTATTTTTAAATTTTATTTTTATTTTCGTTTTAGGGATGCCAACTTTTTAAAAGTTGGCATCCCTAAAACGAAGCCGAGTTTTCGCAGAGTTCCCTATTTGCACATTTGCCCATTTGCAAATTTGCACATTGTTCTTACATTCTCTCCGGCACATCCGCTCCCAACAATTGCATCCCATTTTTCAAAATATTAGTTGTTATCATGGCTAATTGTAAACGCAATTTTTTCTTCTCTTCACTTTCTGCATTTGCAATAGAGTGTTCTGCCAAAAATGAATTAAAGCATTTAGCTAAATTGAAAATAAAATTTGCAATTTTTGAAGGGTCAAGTTCCTTTGCTGCTTCTAAAATAACAGCAGGAAATTGTTCTGCAATGAGTAATATTTCTTTTTCACTCTTTAATAATGTAGTTGCTGCTGTCACCACTTTATTCAATTCATTCTTTCTAATAATATTTCTTGTTCTTGCATAGGTATATTGCACAAATGGGCCTGTAAACCCATGAAAATCTATAGACTCCTCAGGATTAAAAATCATTTTCTTTTTTGGGTCTACACGAAGTAAATAAAATTTCATTGCCCCCAAGCCGATGGTATTATAGAGTTGTACTAGTTCTTCTGAAGTAAAATCTTTTACTTTCCCCAATTCTTCTGTATGTCTTTTAGATGTGTTTATCATTTCTTCCACCAAGTCATCTGCATCTACCACAGTACCTTCACGACTTTTCATTTTACCACTTGGCAACTCTACCATGCCATACGATAAATGATGAATAGCATCTGCCGAAGCTACACCTAATTTTTGTGCAATCAACTTCAACACTTTCATGTGGTAGTTTTGCTCATCGCCAATTACATAAATGCTTTCATCTATTTTATACTCTTCATATTTTTGTTGCGCAAGCCCAATATCTTGGGTAATGTACACGCTTGTTCCATCTTTACGAAGCACCAATTTTTCGTCTAGTCCATCAGTAGTCAAATCTATCCATACACTGCCATCTTCCTTTTTTACAAACACATTTTTGTCCAACCCTAATTGTACAATTTTTTTTCCTAAAAGGTAGGTATTGCTTTCGTAATATGTTTTATCAAAATCGCTACCGATATTTTTATACGTTACTTCAAAACCTTCGTACACCCAACTGTTCATTTCTTTCCACAGATCCATTACTTCTGGCTTGCCAGCTTCCCAATCTTGCAGCATTTGTTGTGTTGCTTTCATTATTGGCGCTTCTTTCTCTGCTTCTTTTTCGGTTATGCCTTTTGCTACGAGTTCTGCTATTTGGCGCTTGTGTTCATCATTAAATTTTACATAATATTCACCTACAAAATGATCACCTTTTGTATTGGTACTTTTTGGCGTAGCGCCATTGGCAAACATTTGCCAAGCTATCATGCTCTTGCAAATATGCACACCCCTGTCGTTTACAATACAACTTTTAAAAACTTCGTAGCCACAAGCTTTTAATATTTCAGCTACAGACCATCCTAAAAAATTATTTCTTAAATGGCCAAGGTGAAGTGGCTTATTGGTATTGGGAGATGAATATTCTACCATTACTTTTTTGCCATTCATTGGGTGTTTACCAAAACATATATCGTTGTAATTTTTGTGCAGTAATTGCAACCAAAAATCATCTGCAATAGATAAATTCAGAAACCCTTTTATAATATTAAAACCAGTAAATAGAGTTGAATTATTTTTTATTAGGTCGTTGCCCAATTCTTCTCCAAGCGCATCTGGATTTTTTCCAGTTTTTTTTAATAAAGAGAAAAGCACTACAGTATAGTCGCCTTCAAACTCAGGCTTGGTAAGATTTATTTGAAAATCTTTTTCGGTAAATACTTGGTTGTAAAGATTATTTAAACTGTTTACAACTAACTCTTGCAACCTTTGTACAATGCTCATATGTTCAAATATAGTACAAACAAATGTTTTTTTCTAATAGAAAATAGCGAAGGATGAAAACTTGATAAAAAATTAAGTTTGCAACGTTTGTTGGGCATAAAAAAACCTCCGAAACGTCGGAGGTTTTATGCATATTCTTGAAATTTGTTTAAAAGCTATACCTCACTGTTAATTGACCATTCCAACGTGCACTAGTGCTAGGACTTGTTTGAACATCATTAGTAACATAAGGCTTATTGTTAGCGGGTTTAAAAAACTGGTACGTAGGAATTGTAGTAGCAGTTTGAAATCCTCTAAAACTTACAACATTTGTTTGGTCATTTGTTAAAAAGAATGTTTTACCAGCATTTTTATCAATTAGGTTAGTTAAGTTAAAAATATCAAAGGTAATAGCCAGTTTATGGGTGTGTTTACCCAATTTCAACATGAAATCTTGTGTGATATTAGCATCCAAAATATTTGTAAAAGGTAACCTTGCGCCATTTCTTTCTGCGTATTTTCCACGGCGCTTACTTAAGTATTTATCGCTGTTTATAAATTCTTCGTATTGGTCTTTTTGTTCAATAATATTTGCAGCATTAGCGGCAGGGGTAGCAGCAGCTCCAGTTAATTTTGTTACAAATACCATTGCATCCATTTCAGCTCTGCTAGTAGGTACATACATTAAATCATTTCCAAAAACACCGTCTCCAACAAAGGGATTACCACCATAAACATAGCTATAAGGATTACCTGACTGACCATTATAACTAAATGTGATTGTTGTAGCAGCATGTTTGTTTGCATAAGTAAATTTCTTAGATGCTAATGCATAAATTCTGTGCCCCAAATCAAAATCCGAAGTAGACCTAACATTAAAATTTCTACCTCTTACTGATTCTATGAATTGCCAGTTACTAACATTTACTGAACTTGTAGCCTCGTTATATACTTGTGAATTACCATAATTATATGATGCATTAAACTGGAAACCAGATTTAGTTTCTTTGTCAATTTTTACGGTAAAGTTATATGCGTAACCTTTTGGACCTTCGGTATTTTTAATTAAAATTACATTTGAATAAGGGTTTCTCGCCGCTGCCGTAGTACCAGTTGGTCTATAAATTAATCTAGTAGCTCCAGTAGTAGGGTAAATAGGTCTATTATCAACACCAGTTGCATTTAAGTTTGTAACAGATTGTGGTAAAAAATTTACATTCTGCCAGTCTACTTCGTTAATATTTTTTGTAAATAATACTTCCGTAGTAAATGTCCAGCCCTGCCCGAATTTTTTATCAAACGCTAATGAAGCTTTCCAAACAGCAGGTAATTTAAAATTACTAGCAATTATATTTACATCGCCTTGAGATTTAATTAATGTTGATGGCAATCCAAAGTCAGCTTGTGTAGGTTGAGTGCCAACATTACTATTAAAAGCAAGCGGTCCGCCACCTACTTGAATACCTAGCGGATTAGCTGAAAAAGCATTTAGCTGTCCAGCTGTTCTCGCAGTATCCAATCCACCAATTAAATTTCCAGTGTTTGCATAAATTCCGCCAGGCCAAACAAGTGGAGTACGACCCCCAAAAATGCCTACACCACCACGTATAGTTATATTTTCTTCATCTATAGTATATTTAAACCCAAGTCTCGGAGAGAAAATAAATGAAGGTTTAAATTTCTGCCCTTGTACAGCTCCTTGAACGTTATATTGAGCGCTTATTACAGGTAAAGCCGAGTCTCTAAAAAAAGCATCTGTTGGTACATCTGTAATAAAATCAGTTTTGTCAGCACGTAAACCAAGTGTAAGAGTAAATTTATCCGTAACTTTTATATCGTCATTTACAAAAAAACCTAGTCTAACAGATCTGAAATCAGCAGCAGAATTTGTATTTTCATCACCAATCTTACCATTAGCATCCACCAAAGAGTAACCTCTTTGAATTCTAGAAGGACCTCTATTTTCCATAAAAGCTTGTAAAGGTCCAATTTGAATACTTGTTGGATTTGCAAGATTCGCAACTGATCCCATAGCTGCATAAGTCCAAGTTCCAAAATTTCTATTAATGAAGAGATTGTAAGATTTGTTAATGTCAATATCCGCACCAACTGTTATACCGTGCTTACCTTTATAGAATTTAAAAGCATCATAGATATTTATGATGTTTTGCTTTAATAAATTACCTGTAGATGCAGCCTCTGAACCAATGGTATACGTTGGGCCACCATTAAATGCAGACAAAACTACTGTTGGAAAAGGTGTTCCAACAAAGCGCCTGTCATCATTTACATCAGTAATTGACACTCTAAATTTGTTGTTTACAGTATTATTAAATTTTGAATTAAGTTCAATGTTTCCAGATTGAGTAACAGAAGGAAACAATTGTGCACCATTTGTAAATGCAATAGAACCCGTAGCTCCGTTGTAAGAACTTCTATTTGCGTTAATACGTTCTGCATTTGTGTACCTGTAGCTTAAAGTAAGTTTTTGTTTTGAAGATAAATTAAAATCAAATCTAGTATTTAAATTAATTCTATCAATTTTATCTTCATTGTTTCTAAAATCACCCAAATCGTAATTGTAAGTTGTTTTTACATGATTTACCAATTTTTTTATTGAGTCAATAACGCCACCCTCTGGTCCTGTGTACGGTTGCGGTCTATTATCTTTTTGTTTTTCTGCATTTATAAAAAAGAATGCTTTGTTTTTAATAATTGGACCACCGATGGTAAAACCAACAGTTTGATTTTTAAAACCAGGGTATTTTACTCTAAGTGGATCATCAACATTTGGCGTAAGACCAGCAAGGTTTTCATTTCTAAATACGTAGTAGACCGAACCATGGAAAAGATTTGTACCAGATTTTGTTATTGCATTGATAGCACCTCCAGTAAAATTACCCACAGCTGCGTCAAAGGGAGCTACTTGAACAACCAATTGTTCAACAGCATCTATACTAATCGGAGGTGTACCTGCTTGACCGCCATTTGTACCAGATGCACTAAGCCCAAATACATCATTATTTACGGCACCATCAATAAGAAAACCATTGTATCTATTATTTTGTCCTCCAATAGAAATACTAGCACCATTTACTTTTGCCTGAGGTGTGAATCTTAGATAGTCTCCTAAATTTCTACCTATTGTAGGTAATATATCAAGTTTAGCTCTTCCTATACTAGTTTCTGTTCCGTTCTTAGCGGTTGATATTCTCTTGCTAGATACTACAACATTTGTTAAATCAGTATTCTTATCTTTTAAATCAGCGTCTATTCTTTGCGTTTCACCTAAAGTAAGAAATACATCATCTCTTTCATCATTAGTAAATCCTGTGAAGGAAATTGTGATTTTGTACGGCCCACCTGGGTTCATATTGTTTACGTCAAAACGCCCAGCGGTTCTAGCTACTGCTGTGTATTTTGTTCCAGTAGGCATATGAATAGCAATAATGGAAGCTCCACTTAATGGTTGCCCTTTAGTGTCTTTTACAACACCCGACAAACTACTGGTTGTTACCTGAGCCTTCATTACATAAGGCATAGCAAACATTGCTATAAGGATTGGAATGATTTTTTTTAAATACATGTTAGTTCTTGTTTTTTTATGCCGCAAAGAAACTAAATCTTTGTCTAAAACTGTTCATTTTTATTAACAAGTTGTTATGAAATTTAAGTTAACCATTTTTTTTTGCTTATTAAATCTCAAATTTTACATAAATCAGACATTTTTTTCGAAAAACGAAATCTTTATCAACTTAAATCATATAGGAACTAACTTTGCATAAAATGTGCAAAATGTTGAATACAATTGAAGAAGCTATTAAAGATATACAGGCAGGTAAGGTTATAATTGTGGTAGATGATGAAGATAGAGAGAATGAAGGAGATTTTATAACAGCGGCACGAAATGTAACGCCTGAGGTTATCAATTTTATGAGTACGCATGGTCGTGGGCTTATTTGTGCAGCTATTACTGAGCAAAGATGTGCAGAGCTTGACTTGCAGCCTATGGTTAGTAATAATACTTCCTCACACGAAACGGCTTTTACGGTAAGTGTAGATTTGCTTGGAAATGGCTGTACTACTGGAATATCAGCATCTGATCGTTCTAAAACTGTACTTTCCCTAATAAATCCCAATACAAAGCCTGAAGATCTCGGTAGGCCAGGTCATATTTTTCCGCTAAGGGCTAAAAATTCTGGTGTGCTAAGACGTGCTGGGCATACAGAAGCGACTATTGATATTGCAAAATTAGCTGGTTTTGAACCTGCAGGAGCATTGGTAGAAATAATGAATGAAGATGGTTCTATGGCTAGATTGCCACAACTTGAACTGATTGCAACTAAATTTGACTTGAAAATAATTTCTATAAAAGACTTGATTGCTTACAGGCTTAAGCATGAAACACTTATAAGAGAAGAGGTAAGCGTAAATATGCCTACTAAATATGGTAATTTTCAACTAAGGGCATTTACACAGGTAAATACAGGAGAGTTACACCTTGCCATAGTAAAAGGAGAATGGAAACTAGATGAGCCAGTACTTGTGCGAGTACATAGTAGTTGCGTAACTGGGGACATACTAGGCTCTTTACGCTGCGATTGTGGAGACCAATTGCAACATGCCTTACAAATTATTGAAAACGAAGGAAAGGGAGTAGTTTTATATATGAATCAAGAGGGTAGAGGTATTGGCTTGCTGAATAAATTGAAAGCATACAAACTACAAGAGCAGGGTAGAGATACCGTAGAAGCAAATATTGAGCTTGGTTTTGCCAGCGATCAAAGAGACTATGGAGTGGGTGCACAAATTTTGAGAGAGCTTGGTGTAACCAAAATGAAATTGATGAGTAATAATCCGAGAAAGCGTGCAGGTTTATTGGGCTATGGTCTAGAAATTGTAGACACCGTTGCTATAGAAGTAAAACCAAATGAATACAATGAAAAATATTTATTTACAAAACGAGATAAGCTTGGGCATGATATTTTAGGTGGTCAATAAGGTTATAATAATGAATGAAAATTTTTTAGGTACAATTTTGCCACTCTAGTTTTACCCGACTTTTCTTCCATTCTCCGTTTTTCTCTCTGCTTGCAAAAGCACTACATTGTTATCTTCATTATACACACCAAGCACAAGGCATTCGCTTATAAAATTGGCAATTTGTTTTGGAGGAAAATTAATAACAGCAATAATTTGTTTGCCCAATAACTCATCCTTATTATACAAAACCGTTATTTGTGCAGAAGAATTTTTGATGCCTTCAGCACCGAAATCTATTTTTAATTTATAGGCGGGCTTTTTGGCTTTTTCAAAATCTGTAACTTCTATAATTGTGCCAATGCGGATATCTATTTTTTCAAAGTCATCCCAGGTTATCATAGCAATTCTGTTTTTACTATTGCGTCTATATTAATTACACCAAAAATATGCGGAAACTCCTCGTTTACGGATGGTGCTAATTCATATTTTAATTCTGCTGTAAGTTTTGTTTCTTCAATGTGCAATAAAACCAAATTGGTTTGCCCTGCATAATAGCGTTCTAATACGCCTTGCACTTGCTCAGCAGTACTGTTATGTATAAAACCTTCGGTGTGCAGGGAAGGAGCATCGTAAAAGCCAGCTGCTATAGCTTTATCCCAATTTTCTTTAGTGGTAACGTGGTATATCATTTTACTAATATTTCTATAATGGAGCGTAGTTCGTTTATTTTATATTGCTGTGTATTGCTATCGTAGCATTTTACCAATTCAGATAATAGCATAATGATAATGGATTTATTATCCAGCGGTCTAAAAAAAGCAGATACAGGTGGAACGGACATTTTCTTAAAATAATTTTCTACATCTTTATGGGAATACATTTGCCCGTTTACAGGGTCAACGTAAAATTTTATTTTTTCAGATGCATGACCTTTTGGGTTTAAAATATTGTAATGCTCATCAAAATAGCCTAATAAAAATTGATTGGGAATATTGATGGAAAAAACTGGCACATCTAGCAGGCTACATAAAATTAATAGAAGCGTACCATTGCCAAATGCATTGCCCTTGTGGTTTTCAAGCGTTTTGTTTATGAGGAATCCATCAATATTTTCGTAAGAAATTTCTACTGCTTGTTGTTTGTAATAACTATATACAATGCTACCTAACACATTTATTTGCTCCATGGGCGTGAGGTAGCTGTTCATCTCTAACCAAATATTTCTGCGTAGTTTTTCTATTTCTTTAAAAATTATCATGCTATCCATAGCAGGATACACATATTTAGAAACAAGCATGGAGCCTGCCAATAAATCTGGCTTGGCATCGTTGTTCCATTTTTCAAATTCACGCTTTACATCTTCAAAATGTAATTGATGAATAAGCATTTCTATTTTTTCTTGTAATGCAGTATTGGCGGTGGTTTCCCAATAGTGCTCTAGGTTTGGGATAATATCTTTACCAAAAGAAATAAGCTTGGTGCTTACGGTTTCATACACCACTTCATCGGGGTCGTCTATCAATTTTAGTAAAGCTTGTATTTCTTTGTTTTCTTGCATTAAAGGAAAGCGTCTTTTAGTTCTGCATCTAATGATAAATTTCGGGAAAGTATTTTATCAAATGCAATTTTTTCTCCATTATTTGTAAAAGCTCTTTTAGGAATGATGATGGCTTGCATGGCATTTTCAAATAAATAGTAATGATTTTTTGTTTCAATTTTATTTATAAATGCCGCCCAAATATATTTTGTTTCAATTAATTTGTTTTTGATTTGAAAATCATCATCAGAAATAGTAATAAACATTTCTACAAAAATTGATTCGTTTTCTAAATCATCAGCAATTGCTTTTGCCTGACTCTCCAAATCAGAACGACCATTTATTAACGTTAAAAGTGAAACCCCAAAAATTAAAAATACTGCAAGAATTATAAATTTGGCATTTGAGCCAAAGGAACCAGTGAAATAAAGAATTGAACAGAAAAATACAACATACAAAAGTTGCTTAAATATATTTTTTAAACGTTGTTTTTTTCTTCCCTTTCCATCCCAATACATGTAAGCAAAATACTCAACATAATCTTCTTTTGTTATCGTGTAATGTAATGTCAAAATTATTTTTTCTTAGCTGCTACTTTTTTTGGAGCTGCTTTTTTTACCGCAGTTTTCTTTGCAGCACTTTTCTTAGCGGTTGTTTTCTTATCAAAAGCCTTAGGGTCTTGCGTTAAAATCATTTGTTTAATGGTATCCAAATCTAGCACTGCCAATTCCTCTGCTGTATATTTTCCATTAGCTCCACCACCAATTACTTTAAGTTTCTTTTTATTAAATTTTATGATTGGTCCCCATTGTCCATTCTCCAACGTTATTTTTTCCTCCGCCCAATTTTGTATAACTCTATTTGATTCTTTCTCTAACTTTTTTTCTATTAGTTCATTGCAATCTTGCTGTGTAAGTACATCAAAATCGTATGCACGAGGTATATTTATGTACAAATCGTTCCACTTTATAAATGGCCCAAATCTGCCTTTACCTTTTGTAATAGGTTTATCTTCATAATGCCCTATTGGAGCATCTTCTACCTTTTTTGCTTCTATTATTTCTATAGCTCTATTTATATCCACATTAGCGGCTTGTTCACCTCTTGGCATAGAAATAAATGCATCGCCTAATTTTACATAAGGGCCAAATCTTCCAACACCTACACTTACATCTTGTCCTTCATATTGTCCCAATGGCGCACCAAGTTTAAATAAATCCAATGCTTCTTCAAGCGTTATCGTTTCTATACTTTGCGTAGCAGTTAATTTTGCAAACCTTGGTTTTTCTTCATCTGTTTGTGCGCCTATTTGTACCATTGGCCCAAAACGCCCCATACGTGCGCTTATCGGCTTGCCTGTACTTTCTTCTACACCTAGTATTCTTTCTCCTTTTGCACGCTCAGCATTTTCCAATGTATGCTCCACACCTTCATGAAAAGGCGTGTACCAATCACCCACCATTTTGCCCCATTGCATTTTGCCTTCGGCAATGTTGTCAAACTCTTGTTCAATATTTGCCGTAAAAGAATAATCCATTACTCTTTTAAAATGCTCGCTCAAAAAATCGGTAACCACCAATCCTAAATCCGTAGGAAATAATTTTCCTTTTTCTGCACCGGTATTTTCTTCGGTCTGTGTTTTGGTAATGGTATCATTTTTCAATGTTACCACACGTACCGTTCTTTTTATTGGGTCTTTATCTTTCTTTACAACATAGTTTCTTTTTACGATCGTAGATATAGTAGGAGCATAGGTACTTGGTCTGCCAATGCCCAGTTCTTCTAGCTTTTTTACTAGCGATGCCTCTGTGTAACGTGCACCTGGTCTAGTAAATCTTTCAGAAGCTGTCATTTCTCTAAAGCCCAATACTTGTCCAACAGTAAGATTTGGTAAGCGACTTTCACCTTCATTTTCACCTTCTTCCTCATCATCGGTACTCTCCATATATACTTTTAAGAAACCATCAAATTTCAACACTTCACCACTTGCAGTAAGCTCTTCTTTGTTGGTACTTATTTCAATTTTAGCTGTTGTCTTTTCAAAAATAGCATCACTCATTTGCGAAGCAATCGTACGCTTCCAAATCAATTCGTACAATCTTGTCAAATCTTGGTCTGCCACCACACGTGCATCCATGTATGTCGGGCGAATGGCCTCATGCGCTTCTTGTGCACTTTCGTTTTTGTTTTTGTATTTGCGTACTTGCAAATACTTATCGCCAAAGCTGCTGTTTATTTCACTTTTAATAGCATCCATAGCTGTTTCCCCAAGGTTTACACTATCGGTACGCATGTAGGTTATCTTTCCACTTTCGTATAATTTTTGTGCAAGCAACATGGTTTTGCTTACACCGTATCCTAATTTTCTGCTAGCTTCTTGTTGTAGGGTAGATGTTGTAAAAGGTGCAGCGGGCGTACGTTTGCCGGGCTTTATTTGAATATCTTTTACCGTATAATTTGCGCCTACACAAGTTTGTAAAAATTGCTCTGCATCATTTTGCGCATCGTATTTAGCGCCTTCTGCTTTAAAAGAAACAGCTCTATTATTTAAATCTGTTGCCACCAATCCTGCTTCTATTTTAAAACTACTTACTGCACTAAAATTGTTTATTTCTCTTTCTTTTTCTGCAATTAATTTTACGGCTACACTCTGCACACGACCGGCACTCAAGCCACCTTGCATACCAATTTTTTTCCAAAGCACTGGGCTTAGTTCAAAGCCCACAATACGATCCACCACACGGCGAGCTTGCTGTGCGTTTACCAAATTCATATTTATTAATCGTGGATTGGCTACCGCTTTTTGAATAGCAGGTTTTGTAATTTCATGAAAAACGATACGCTTGGTTGTTCTTGGGTCAAGCTTCAATACTTCCGCAAGGTGCCAACTAATGGCTTCTCCCTCACGGTCCTCATCCGATGCTAGCCAAACCTCATCCGATTTTTTTGCAGCGCTTATTAAATCTTTTACCACTTTGTCTTTTTCGGCAGGTACAATATACTTGGGCATAAAATTATTGTTGATATCTATACCCATATCATTTTTCTCCAAATCACGTATATGCCCAAAGCAACTCCGCACTTCGAAGTCTTTTCCCAAGATGCCTTCAATCGTTTTTGCCTTTGCAGGCGACTCCACTATCAATAAATTCTTTGCCATAATATGCTTTAAATGAGCGTAATTCCCCTATTTCTACCTAATCTTTATTATTAAAAAGAACGCAATATAACTACAATAAGATTTCTGCAATATTAATTTAAAATTGAAATAATGCATTTTTTCTTTAAAAAAGAGAACTGTTGTTATGTTTTTTGCATCCAATTTGCTTTTGCATCCATAAAACTTTTACTGTTTAATTAATAAAATTGCTTGACTTTTTTGTATATCACTTTTCAAGAATAATATTATTCAATAATCTTAATATATAATCCAATATCGTTAAGTTAAGGATTTATATTATCCGCTAATATCACCCCTTCGGGGTTAGGGCTTTAATTTTGTAACAATAACTATAGTGATATCATCTCCCGAAAAATCGGGACAGGCTCTTTGGGATTTAAAGCCTGAAAGGCTGACATTAATATAGCTCACAAATAAATAAATGTAGTAAAACCCCGAAGGGGTGATATTAGGTAGTGTGGAGTTAGGCTTAACTTAATGACATTGATATATAATCGTATATTTCCTATTTAAAGACTATTTGAATTAAACTCTTTCATTATCATTTAAATTTTTGTCTAATTTTCAAATCTGATAGTTTTGTAAGAAATCTCATAGAAATTAAAGTTTCTCTCTGCGAAATCTCCCTTTTACTCTAGTTCTTTGCGGTGAAGCTGTTTTGTTTGTAACAATAGAAATAATTGAACTCAAACAGCCTATTATCTGTTAAAAATAATTTAATACGGCATAAACTATTGATTATTAAATAACGATATTCATATTTTGTAAAAGTAATTTTATAAATTACAAAACGAATATTTAACTTTTTCTGTACTTTCATACTAAAATAGTTATTAATGGTTATATCTATACTCGGAACGGGCAATGTGGCAACTGTATTGGCAAGACTTTGTAAGCAGAAAGGTCATGCCATTCACCAAATAATAGCAAGGAATGTAACAGCTGGTAATATTTTGGCTGCTGAGCTTGGTGCTACTTGTATTAATATTAAAGAAAATGCTGATAATAAAATAGATCTTGTAATTATTGCTATTACTGATAATGCATTGCAAGAAACCATGACGGGTATTAACTTTGGTAGCATACCAATTGTACATACTGCGGGTGCTATCTCCATGAACGAACTGACGCATAACAGTAAAAATATTGGCGTACTATATCCACTCCAAAGTTTGAGAAAAGAGATGGAAACCATACCTGCTATTCCTTTTTTAATTGAAGCTAATAATTTAGAAACACTAGAATTTATTAAAACATTTGCACAATCTTTAGGCAGCAATGTTCAATTTGAAACCGAAGAAAAAAGATTAAGATTACATGCAGCTGCTGTAGTTGTAAATAATTTTACAAACTATTTGTATGGCACTGCCGAAAAATTCTGCATAAAAGAAAATGTAGATTTTAACTTACTTAAACCCTTAATAAAAGAGACAGCCATTAGAATAGAAAATGTTTCTCCATTAGATGTGCAAACGGGGCCAGCAAAAAGAGGAGATATTATTACATTGGCTAAACATTTACGTGTGTTGGAAGCCCATCCAAAACTAAGGGTGCTATATACCAGGTTGACAGATGGGATAATGAATGATTAAAGGGTAGTTTTAATTATGGAGAACAATATCGAATTTGCTACCTCAATCCCCCAAACGTGTGTGCTAACGGGCTGCGCCACCACCCGAAAAGTTTTTACGAAAGTAAAAATTAAAAAGAATCAAAAAAATATTCCTACTCTTTCTTATAACGCACAAACCTTATCGTTCCACTTTTCTTAAGGTCGGATGTTACTCGCACTTCATATCTTTTGTTGCCATCTGTAACAATCATGAGTGCTGTATTTGGTGGTATGGTGCCAAGGTTATCGGCGTACATTACAAGCTCATTTGTTTCGTCATTATTTATTGGCAACTCTATGCTAATGGGCTGTGTAGTAAGTTTCTTATGTGCTAGCAATACTTTGCCATTGTAAAATAAAGAAACACTATCTCCATCTATTTCACCATTATCGTACAGGTCTATTTTTACAATTGTATTTTCTACAGTTACCGTTTTTAAAACATCATTACTTCGTTTTTCAAAACCCTTTGGAATTGTTTTTTCTCTTGAGACATCTATTTTTCCAACACTTGTAGTTTTGTTGCTAGTATCTTTATTAATTGGAATGGTTGTCTTTTTTGTGATTGCTTTTGAAGTAATGGTTTTTGTAACCACTGGTATTTTTGTTTTTGCAACAGGTAAATTTGTTTTTGTAGACTGCTTTTTTATTGCTGTATTTGGTTTTGCTACCAAAGCTTTTTCAGCAGAATTGTTTGGGTCTTTTTTTGAGTTTAGCTTTTTAGCTAGGGGTGATATTTCTGTAAGTTGGCGCTTTGCTAAAAGGGTAGTTCCAAAACCAGTATTTCTGCTATCTTGTCCTGGGGCAGGTATCCAATTACCTTCTAGTATTTCGTTGTCTCCTTCGGTGCGCCAACTTAATTTGTGTATTTGAAAACTGTTTGTAACATTATTTGGCACGTTTGTTTTTGTACGAGCCGTTTCCTTTACTTCCAGATATTTTTTCTTTTTATCTGCAAAACCTA
This sequence comes from Ferruginibacter sp., assembly GCA_031408295.1. Lineage (GTDB taxonomy): Bacteria > Bacteroidota > Bacteroidia > Chitinophagales > Chitinophagaceae > Ferruginibacter. The sequence continues at coordinate 26,395 of JANNVW010000029.1, read as the reverse complement.
CTAACTTACAAATGGTGTAATATTTTTTTCCATTATCTGTAAAGTAAGTGTACGAATATCCGTTTACAACTGTTCCTTTCACATCTAAATCTATCACATAATCGCAGCGGTTACTACCCCAAGATATCATGGAACTATTATCAACAAATTCTCCCTTCCATTGACCGGTGAAATTTTGAGCAGGTAAAATATTTACTTGTAATAAAAGAAAAGCTAGTATTAAAATTCTATTCATTTGTAAACAGTTTTTGCAAAATTATATTTTTATAATGGCAAGTAATCATTATTTAACCTTACGGAATAGCAAAGAGTTCGTTAAATTTGCGATTCATAAAAGTTTAGGAGAAAGATAATGATAAAAATTACATTACCCGATGGTTCGGTAAGAGAATACGAAAAAGGCGTAAGTGCAATGGATGTTGCAAAATCTATTAGCGAAGGACTAGCTAGAAAGGTGCTAGCAGCAAGTGTTAACGGCGAAGTTTGGGATGCTACCCGTGCTATAAACGATGATGCTTCTTTAAAATTATTAACCTGGGATGATGCTGAGGCAAAATCAACTTTTCGCCATTCTACGGCGCATTTAATGGCTGAAGCTGTACAATCTATATATCCAAAAGTGAAATTTTGGGTAGGGCCCGCTGTAGAGGCAGGTTTTTATTATGATATGGATTTAGGCGATAATGTACTTACAGAAGAAGGGTTGCTTGCAGTAGAAAAGAAAATGGCAGAGCTTGCCAAGAAAAATAGTGCATTTGAAAGAAAAGAAATAAGCAAAGCCGATGCTGTAAGTTATTTTACAGAAAAAGGGGATGAGTACAAATTAGATTTGTTGAGCAATCTCGAAGATGGAGGCATTACTCTATATTCACAAGGCGATTTTACCGATTTATGCCGTGGTCCACATATTCCCAATACAAGTTTTATAAAAGCTATAAAACTTACGAGTGTATCTGGCGCATTTTGGAAAGGAGATGAAAAAAACAAACAGCTTACTCGTGTATATGGTATTTCTTTTCCAAACCAAAAAGAATTGGATGAACATTTATTGATGCTCGAAGAAGCAAAGAAAAGAGACCATCGCAAACTTGGAAAAGAGCTCAGCATTTATACCATGGACGATGATATTGGGCAAGGGTTGGTTTTGTGGATGCCCAATGGTACCATCATTATAGAAGAGCTAGAAAGATTGGCAAAAGAAACAGAAGAAGCTGCAGGTTACAAGCGTGTAGTTACCCCGCATATTGCTAAAGAAAATTTGTATTTAACAAGTGGGCATTTGCCTTATTATGCAGATAGTATGTATCCGCCGATGGAGTTAGATGGTACAAAATATTATTTAAAAGCAATGAACTGTCCGCATCATCATAAAATATATGATGCAGAGCCTAAGAGCTACAAAGACCTACCATACAGGCTTGCAGAGTATGGTACTTGTTATAGGTATGAGCAAAGTGGAGAATTATTTGGGTTGATGCGTGTACGCTGCTTGCATATGAACGATGCGCATATTTATTGCAGCAAAGAACAATTTGCTCAGGAATTTAAATCGGTAATTGATATGTATTTATATTATTTCAAAATTTTTGGAATAGAGAAATATCAAATACGTTTATCTTTACACGACCCTGCAAAATTGGGTGATAAATATGTAAATGAACCTGAACTTTGGTTAGAAACTGAAACTTTAGTAAGAAATGTGCTAGTTGAAAATGATTTTCCATTTGTAGAAGTAAAAGGCGAAGGTGCTTTTTATGGCCCCAAAATTGACGTACAAATATGGAGTGTAATAGGTCGTGAATTTACATTGGCAACCAACCAGGTTGACTTTGCACAAAGCAGAAGTTTTAAACTTTCATTTACCAATAAAAACAACGAGCCTGAAATTCCATTAATCATTCACCGTGCGCCATTGGGTACACACGAGCGTTTTATTGGCTTCTTGTTAGAGCATTATGCAGGTAAATTTCCTACCTGGTTAGCACCACTTCAGGTAAAAATATTGCCAATAAGTGACAAGTTTATGGACTATGGAGAAGCAGTGTTGAAAAAATTAAAAGCAGCTGGTATTCGTGCCGAAATAGACGATAGAAACGAAAAAATAGGTAAAAAGATAAGAGATACAGAATTGGCTAAAGTGCCGTACATGCTCGTTTTTGGCGAAAAAGAAATAGAAAATAATGCTGTAGCCGTGCGTAAACAAGGCAAGGGCGACCAAGGGGTAAAAAACCTAGACGAGTTTATAAAAGAAATTTCTGTTGAAATAAATGAGCGTATAGGAGAATAATTTTGTATTTTTAACTAATAATGGCAGATTAATCATTAAACAAACAAACCATTGCATGAAGCTTTTACCTGCCAAAAGCGGATTGCAAAAAAATAAAAATGGCATTTCCACCACGGCCGCCCAGAGGAGCGTTTAATCCTCGTTTTAAAAAAGAACAGCAACAAGAGCACCGTACCAACCACATGATAAAAGCCACAGAAGTGCGCTTGGTTGGTGAGAACATCGAACCCGGTATTTATTCCCTTTTCGAAGCCAATGGCTTTGCAAAAGAGCAGGGTTTAGATTTAGTAGAAATTTCTCCAGGTGCTACGCCGCCAGTTTGTAGAATTATAGACTACAACAAATTTCTCTACGAAGAAAAGAAGAAGAAAAAAGAAATGAAGGCTAAGGCCAAAACGAGTGAAGTAAAAGAAATTCGTTTTACGCCAAATACTGATGATCATGATTTTGATTTTAAAGTAAAGCATGCTGAAAAATTTCTTGAAGATGGAAATAAAGTAAAAGCACATGTACAATTTAAAGGTCGTGCTATTATGTTCAAAGAAAGAGGCGAGTTACTATTATTAAAATTTGCTGATAGTTTAAAAGATGTGAGTGCATTAGAAGGATTACCAAAACTTGAAGGTAAGCGTATGCAGGTAATGCTAGCACCACGTATTATCAAGAAAAAATCTGGTAATGATTTGGGTAAATTACATAAAGATAAACCTGCAGAAGTAATATCTGAAGCACCAGTGGAAGATGCCCCTGCTGCAGAATAATTTTGAATATAAATATTAGAAAGAGGCTGTCTTAAAACTATGAGTCAGCCTCTTTTTATTTCGTTTCCCGTTGGGGAGCTCGTATCGTTTAAGCGATTCTAAAGAGCAGTTTTTTTGTGAGATAGTCACTTTTTTATACATTCATAATTTTATCAGAACAATAAAAACATATTCTGCCAACATTCTATTTTTTACTTTTTAGAATTATTGTTATTACAAATTAATGATAGTGCAGAAAAAATAATTTGTGTTTATTTTTCTAAACAAATATTTTGACATTTCTTATTTTGTATTACTGTTGATATATCTCTTGAGAAAATAGTAATTGTAATCAAATAGTAAAGTCACGAACAATTTTGTTTTGTATTTTAATTATTTTTTTACATACAAGGTTTTGTCTCTATTGTACTTATCTCAATTTTCTATTTATCTTTTATGTGTGGGATATAAATTATTTCCATTTCGGTAATTAAATTCTTACATTTATATCAGAAAAAGATATAAATTATACCAAAGCATTTTATTCCTATCGTCTTTTTATCCTATTTTAAATTTTATTGAACAGCCTGTTATTTCGAGCCCTACTTAAAATATTTTTATTGGTAATCCTTAAAAAATCAAGTATTTATTATGGAAAAGATATTAAAAATCATTTTATTAGCTATTGCAAGTATAAGTTTAACTAATACGATAAAAGCTCAATGCAGTGTTCCCTGCCCCCCTTTATTTGCCATTTCTGATAGTATAGGTTGTAATAATGTTGAAGCTAGGAAGTTAGCACCAGGTAGTGGGTATAATAATTTGATTTTCCCGATAAAGTCCTGCAAGAATACGAGGATGAAATACACGATAGCAGTAGATCCTACTTGCTATGCGGGTACAACTTATTCTTTGATTGGTATTTCAGGTGGTACGCTACTTAATTTTGTAAACAATATGTTTACTGTTCAATGGGGAGCTTCTAATGTTGGAAATGTTTCTATAGAATTTATTACGCCTGGTGGAGCTGGTTTATCAGTTTGTAGGGATACGTTAAACCTAACTTTTAATTTACTAAATAAACCTGTTGCGGTTTTTGTTGCAACTCCTCAGCCGGCATGTTTCAATAATCCTACCACCATTAATTTTAATTCCGCAGGTACACTTAACGCAACCAATTATTTTTGGAATTTTGGAGATGGATTTACATCAACACTTGCCAATCCGACCCATGCGTATACGCTTCCTGGAACTTATACGGTTACTTTAATAGTTTCCAATTCGCCTCCTCCTGTTAATGGACAACCTTCGTGCCCTACTTGCATAGATTCTGTTCAGCATAATGTAATAATAAATAATTTACCTGGCCCTGATATTGCCTGTGTGGCAACAGTATGTGCTGGTGCTACAAAAAAATATTGCACAACAGCATCTGGATGTAGTTCTTATATTTGGTCTGTAGTTGGTGGCACAATTATAAGTGGACAGGGCACCGCATGTGTTACTATTCAATGGGGGTCAGGCACACCACAAGGAAGTTTAACACTTGTAGCAGCAGGATGTACAATAACCTATTGCCCACAAGGGACTACAGTAAACATACCAATCGTACCTGCGGTGGGAGTTATAAGTGGTGCAATACTAGCCTGTGTGAATACTTATGAAACATATACGCTTCCTGCTTGGCCTAGTACTACTTATGCTTGGACATTATCATCGGGTGGCTCTATTACCCCTTTTAACAGCAATACCAATCAAATTGGTATAAACTGGACAACAATCGGAAATCATATAATAGCTTGTAACTATTATGATTCTTTGCTTAAATGTGGTGGTACTGCTACTTACAATGTATTTGTTAGACCCGCTTTAGCCATTACAGGACCTAGTTCAATTTGTGCAAGCCAAACAAGTAATCTAATTTCAGTAAGGCCTGTCAATATTCCTGTAGCAAGTAACTGGGTAATTACGCCAGCTGGAGCTATCATTAATAGTGGCAATGGAACCAGCACCATAAATGTTACTTGGGGTAATACTACTGCTTTTCCAATAGTTTATACTGTTACTGCTACGGCAGTTCTTCCAAATACGGTATGTAGCAATGCTAGTTATCTAGTTACGGTATTTCCAAAACCAGTACTTAGTGCTATCATTGGCAAAGATTCTATTTGCCCCGGAAAAACCTATGTGTATTCTGCTACTTCAAATGCTGTAGGTTTGTATAATTGGGTATTAAACAATGCGGCTTCTTTTTCTTTATTGGGTGTAAACAATGATTCTATACAAGTAACTTGGGGACCTACTGGGCCATATAGTGTTACCGTAAATCAATCTTCAATCCCTAACAATTGCCTAAGCAATACACTTGTAAAAAATATTTTTGCTTATCCAAATCCTATTATAACAGGACCAACTTCTGTATGTGCAGACCAGAATGTTACATACAATATTACCAATATTTTGAACGGAAATTTTCTATGGTATGTTACGCCTGCTTCTTTTGGTACAATTTTAAGTGGACAAGGAACTGCTTCTATTTTAATTAAATGGCATGGTAATAACAGCCCAGGTTCTAGCAATATCGTTTACTTGCATTTTGGTGTATGCAACAGCGATTCTATTGCAATAACCATCAATGAACCACCAATACCTACTATTACTGCTTCTGGCACTTTATGCGGTCTCACAGGTATAATATTGAGCACTGGCGCTACTGGTATATTTGCGTGGACAGGCCCTGGTGGCCCAGTTGGTGGCAATACACCCAGCATTTCCAACATAAATATTCCGGGAAATTATGTAGTTCAAATCCAGAATTTTAATGGTACTGGGTGCACGGTAACTACAAATTATAATATCCCAGATATTGGCAGACCTATAGCAAGTATTTCGGCATCCAACATTGTAAATTATTGTTTGCCCAACTTGCCCAATATGAATTTGGTAGCAGTAAATGGGCCGGGTTATACATTTCAATGGTATAATACAGCTGGAATAATTTTGGGTGCTACCAATGCAACGCTACTCGTTAATAATTTAACAGTGGCAGGTACTTATACTTATTACTGTGTAGTTACTTTAGGCACTTGTGTAGTTACATCAAATATTATTGTAATTACTATTTCTAATTGCCCACCAGCACCAGGTTGCAATGCAACAATTGGAATTACAAGTATAACAGGTTGTAACCCATTTACACTTGCAGTAGCAGTGCTTACACCACCAGGTGCAATCATAAATGGTACAGGTAATCCTACAATCACACATTTAGAAGATAACTTTACCACAAGTGGTTTTACCACTAGAACATATACATCTATTGGGAATAAGCAGGTAAGGATTTGCATTGATGTAAAGATGCCCGATAATAGTATTTGCCGGATTTGTAAAGACACTACAGTGAATGTAACGGTTGCAGCAAATTTTACCAAAGTGGTCAATTGTAGATCGGTAAGTTTATTTGATGCATCTACAGTAGTTTTTCCTGCTGTAATAAATAGTTATAATTGGACTGTTGGTACTAACCCAGGCAATATAGCTGTGCCACCAATTATAGCCAGCTATAATAACAATAGCATAGCAAGCCCAGTTTTAACCATTACACAATCTGGTTCTTATATTATAACCCAAACGATTACATCTGGTACTTGTACCGTAATACATAGGGATACAGTAAATATAATAATACCAAACGCCTCTTTCAACGTTAACAATTCTTGTGTTGGCACAACCGTAAATTTTAATAATTTATTTCCAGCACCAACAAATTTTTGGGATTTTGGTGACGCAGCTACCTCTTACACAAGCCCTACATCCCATGCTTATGGGGCACCAGGTTTATTTTTAATTACACATATTGTTACCCTCGCCAATGGTTGTAAAGATACAGTGTTTGTTCCCATTGGTATAGCCCCAGCACCTATCTGCACGGTTACATTTTCTGGGCCATTAACTTTTTGCTTTGGAGATTCTGTTATTTTGGGATCTTCTTGCACTGGATTGGTAAATTATCAATGGTATAATAATGGAGTAGCTATAGCTGGAGCAAATTTTGCTACTGATACGGTAAAGCAAACGGGCAATTATTCATTCATTGCATTTGACATTAATGGATGCAAAATTATTTCAGATACAGTGGCCGTTACTGTAAACCAAGCACCCAATGTTGCAATAATCAGTTCTGGAAGTGTATGTTTTGGTAGTACTTATACTGTAACAGTTCCAAGCTGTGGAGGCTGCTCTTATCAATGGTTAGTAGATGGAAATCCTGTGGGTAATACTAACCAATTTTCTTCCATAGTTGGAATAGCACCTTTTACAGTAGGCACACATAATATATTTGTGCAGGTTGTAAATAGTTTGGGTTGTACAGATACGAGTTCTATAAATGTAACTTTTTATGCATTGCCGACTGTTTCAATTAGTGTAGTGGGACCTACTCCATATTGTTCTAATAATCTCTATACTTTAAATGCTACATCTAATGCTGCTAGCCCATCATGGGCTTGGCAGTTAAATAATATTGGTATTGTTTTATCTACCAGCAATTCTCTTCTTGTATCTGCCGCAGGAAATTATACTTTAAAAGTAACTGATGGTATTACTGGTTGTAGCAATACAGCAGTACAAACAATTTTGCCTAGCCCTGAGTTAAACTTATTTCCAATAGGATGCGATACTATTTGCGATACTGCTAAAATATTTTTGCCGCTTCAATCATTTAATGGAAACTTAACTGGGTATACTATAAATTGGTACGATAATGCACCACCGTACGGTTTGCCAGTTGGCAACGGTATTTCTTTCCCATTAAATACCTTAATTCCAATACCTGGCAATCATAATTTATCAGTAATTGTTACATCTCCTAATGGATGCATGGATACCTCTAATGTGTATAGCATATATGTAAGAACAGGTTGTTTAATTATTGTACCAATTAAAAGTATTATACTCAAGGCAAACCAAGTAGGAGAGCTAGGAATACTAAATTGGACTACCGAACAAGAAATAGACAATGATTATTTTATTGTGGAACAAAGTATGGATGGAATTAATTTTTCTTCAGCTGGAAATGAGTGGAGCAAAGGCAATAGCGTGAATAAGCAATTTTATACATTCAATATTCCAATAAATTCTTTTAATAAAACAATTTTTTATAGAATAAAGGCGGTGGGTAAGAATGGTAAATTTGACTATTCAAATATTGTTACTTTAAATCCAACTAAACCAATTGGGGAATCTATCACAATATTGCCCAATGTTACCAATTCAAATGCAAATGCAATTTTGCAAAGCAATACCAATTTACAAAGCCAATTCGTTATTTATAGAGGTGATGGTGCTAAAGTAAGTACACAAATGCTAACACTAAAAAGGGGTGCAAACACAATTGCGGTAAATTTGGCTAATCTACCAGCTGGCTTATATTTTGTAACTGCAACCACAAATGAAAAGAAACTAACAGCTATGGTTATAAAAAAATAATCCAAAGGGTATATCAAAAAAAAGGTTGGCAAATTTGGCAACCTTTTTTTGATATTTTATGTAGTGACTGTTTGAAAGGCTTCGGACAGATTTTCTGTTGCTTGAATAAAATGTTAAAAAAAACCTTTTCGAATAACACCTGGTACTTACCTATCCTAATCTTTACAAAATCAACACTTTCCCATTTGCCAATTCCTTACCAGACGCATCTCTTAATACCACAAAATAAGTTCCTTTTGCATATCCCCTCATATCTACCTTCATATTGCTAAAAGGTACAGCATTGTTATATGTTTGTGTAAATACTTTTGAAGCTTTGCTATCGTAAATATTAATAGTACGACCATTCAAATTAGCAGCTCCGTTATTGTAGCTTACATTAAACAAACCATTATTCGGATTAGGCGTAATAAATAATGTGGATGATATTGCAGAAGTAATAAAAGCATTTACTGATGTAGCTGCACAACCACTCGATGCAGTTACTTTTACTGAATAATTTCCTGCTTCATTTGCTGTTACCAAAATCCTATCTGCATTTATATTTAAATTTGTAATTGCATTTTTTATCCACGCATAGTTGTAATTATCTACTGGCGATACAGTAGCTATAATGGTTACAGGTGAAGATGGTGTAACCCCTGTTGATGGAGCTACAGTTATTTCTACTGTAGGTTGTGGAGCTACTTTCACTATTACACTTTGGCATGCTGTGTTATTACATGCGCCTTCTATTCTTACAAAATAAGTGGTAGTAGTATTTAAAGCTACATTTGTAAGTGTTGCACCTGTACCCACAAATGTGCCTCCACATGTGCCACTGTACCATTTGTAGGTTGCGCCTGTGCCTGATGTTCCACCATTTGCCGTAAGATTTACAGTACCACTATTTCCACAAATTAATGTTGTACTTGCGGAAGCACTTGTTGGCGCCACAGAAATTGAATTGATAATAATATTGGCAGTAGTGGTAAAAATTGCACAACCTGCGTTTGCTGCAATAGTATAAGTTATAATGTAGCTTCCAGCAGTACTTGCTGCCACATCTACGTCTCCAGTTGTTGCATTTATTGTAAGCCCAGTTGTAGACGTATAAACACCACCTGCATTTCCAGTTCTAGTAGGAGAAGCTGTTGTAGCCGCTTGACAATAGGGGCTGCCTGCATAATTTATGGTTGCATTTGCAGCAGCTGTTATTGTAATGGTAGCACTAGTGGTAAATATTGCACACCCCGCCGCCGCTGCTATTGTATAAGTAACAGTATAAGTACCTGCGGTAGATGTACCTAGTGTAATATCTCCAGTACTTGTATTTATAGAAAGCCCAGCAGTAGAAGAATATATTCCTCCGGTAGTTCCTGTTCTTGTAACATTTGCCGTACCACTATTGCTACAATACAGAGCTGCACCGTAGGTAATAGTTGCTGTGGGAGCAGTAGTAATTGTAATAGATGTAGTAGTGGTAAATAATGCGCAACCACCCGCTGCTGCTACAGTGTAGGTAACGGTGTAAGTGCCAGCAGTACTTGTTGCAATATTTACATCGCCTGTTGTTGCATTTATTGATAAGCCAGTTGTAGATGAATACACACCGCCTGTTGCTCCTGTTCTTGTAACGATTGCTGTTACTAGATTGCTACAATAAGGCGAACCTGCATAGGCAATGGTTACACTTGGCGCAGCTGTAATTGTTATGGAGGCAGTAGCAGTAAATATAGCACAACCACCAGCCGCTGCTACAGTGTAGGTAACTGAATATGTACCTGCGGTAGAAGTTGCAAGCGTTACTGTACCAGTTGATGCATTTACCGCAAGTCCTGCTGTAGATGAATATGTTCCTCCCGCAGTTCCTGTTCTTGTAACATTAGCTGTACCACTATTACTACAATATGGAGCTGCACCATAAGTAATGGTAGCAGCAGGTGCAGTAGTAATTGTTATAGAAGTTGTAGTGGCAAATAATGCGCAACCGCCCGTTGCTGCTATAGTGTAGGTAACAGCATAAGTTCCTGCGGTACTTGTTGCAATATTTATATCGCCAGTTATTGCATTTATCGATAAGCCAGTAGTAGATGAATAAGTGCCACCTGCTGTTCCTGTTCTCGTAACAGTCGCTGTTGCTACATTGCTACAATATGGCGAACCTGTATAAGAAATGGTAGCACTTGGAGCAGCATTAATAGTAACTGCTGTTGTACTTGTATATAGTGCACAACTGCCTGCGGCGGCTATTGTATAAGTAACTGTGTATGTACCCGCCGTGGAAGCTGCTAAGTTAATAGCTCCTGTTGTTGCATTTATAGAAAGCCCTGCTGTAGACGAATAAACGCCACCTAATGTGCTAGTATTTGTAACAGATGCTGTACCGCTATTACTACAGTAAGGTGTGCCTGCATAAGAAATAATATTTATTGGTGCAGCAGCAACTGTGTAGCTGTAATTTGGCCCTCCATTGTTATTCAAATTAAGTGTGGCTAAATCATAAGCATTAATACCAAAAGCAACCAAGTCTGAATTGATGCCAGCAAGCGTTTCAGTAGATGAAAACACATAGTAAGAAAGATTTGTACCTGCTGCTTGGCAAGGTATATTTACAGTACTTATATTGCCAGCAAAATTGGCTTGTATTAAAAAAGAGTTTGCAAAACCATCTATGCTATATCGTACATAAACATATTCTCCCACAGCTGGTGCATTGGCCATATTTATTGTAACAGCTACTGGAGTGTTAGCTATAACGCTAGCTGCTACCGGATTTTGCGTTACTGTACTTATTACAGTAGGGTTAAAATTTGTTTCTAGCACTTCCATATCGTTAGAAGCTGAAGCATTTTTCATGATGTTAAACGTATAATAATTTCCGTTTACAGTAGGGTTTATTTCTCCATCTATTCCACCTCCACCAGTAAAATAATTAGCACCATTAGCGTAGCCTGCTTGTAAAAAATTACCAAACGATAACACATTGGGAATAGAACCAACACGCCAGTTTTGAGAATAATCTGGCGCAGATACAGTGCCCATATGAAAAGCCCAACGCTGGTAACCACTCTGGTTTGCTTGCATACGACCTTGTTTAAAAAGCCCTATGTCTACCATAGGAACTCTAGGCGTAGTATTTATAGAACTGTACAATACAGTGGGCTGCGCAAGAGCCATGAAACTTATGGAAAACAATAAAATAAATACTAAGTATTTTTTATACATAAAATTATTAGGTTTAATAAATTATTGAAACTAATTCTGTAAAAGTTTTGGTACACAAATATTTTAAAATTAATTGAAACAAATTAGCAGCTCAAATTAAATTTTAATTGCAAAAGGTACAGGTGTTAAAAATAGTAAAGTTTTTTAAATAAATAATATTCTTCAATAGAGATAATAGTATTTTGAAATTTCAGTAATGTAAATTTTAGTATGCATTTAAAAATCGATGTGGGGTTTATCTAAAATTTATTTTTAGTTCTTATTTGCTGATTTTTTGTATTAGAATAAATAAAGTAAAGATGATAAATACTATTTTATAAAGAATATGTGTGTACTCCATTTTAAAAAATTTACTTTTGATTAAATAGTTTTACAAATTAAAATTAGTAAAGGAAATTTTGATGGATACAAGTTTAAATAAATACATAAGCGAAACAGGATTTTGCAGTCGTAGAGAAGCTGATAGGTATATTGAGGAATGCCGTGTAACCATTAATGGAAAAGATGCTGATAAAGGCAATCGTGTAAAAGCTGGCGATATTGTAAAAGTAGATGGAGAAAACTTAAAAAAGAAAGATGCTCCCGTTTACATAATGCTCAATAAACCTAAAGGCATTACTTGCACTACCGATATAAATGAAAAAAATAATATTGTAGATTATGTAAATTTCAAATCAAGAATATTTCCAATAGGCAGACTAGATAAGCTTTCTGAAGGATTGATATTTATGACTAATGATGGAGATATTGTAAATAAAATACTTCGTGCAGGTAATGGGCATGAAAAAGAATACATGGTAACTACTGATAAAAAATTTGATTATGAGTTCATAAATAAAATGCGGTCAGGTGTAAAAATTTTAAATACTACTACAAAGCCATGCTTTGTAAAGCATGAAGGCGATGCACGTTTTCGCATCATTTTAAAACAAGGATTAAATAGGCAAATACGCCGTATGTGTGAGACATTAGGTCTTAAAGTAACATCGCTTAGAAGAGTACGAGTAATGAATTTTACCCTAAAAGGCATAGAGCTAGGTAAGTGGCGTTTTTTTACTGCTGATGAAATAAAATTGCTAAACGATTTGCTTGCTAATAGTAGTAAAACTGATGGCGAAGATGGTATGGGGGAGTAGTTTCCCTTGTGTATAAATTAAGTTTTGGGGTGCATTACACAAATTATGAATAACTTTTTTATGATAAGATTCTCCTATATAATTTGGATAAAAGACAGAGCGTAATGTCATGCACATAAGAATATTGCACTAAATCTTATATACAATGTGTTGATTAAAAAAATATTTGCCCAATTAGTAAAATAATATAAAAAACTCCCCTAATATTTGGGGAGTTTTTATAATCAACCATCTACCTCAAAACTAACTTTACATAACACTAATATCTTTTGCAGTATTACCAGCAGATTCTTTTTTAGGTAATTCTATTTGCAAAATCCCATTTTCATAGCGAGCTACTATAGCTTCCGTGTCAATTTTTTCATTTAGCGTGAAACTTCTCTTGAACGATTTTGTTGCAAATTCTTTGCGAATAACTTTTTCATTTTCTACAACGGTATCTTCCTTTTGGTGGGTACTCACAGTAAGAATGTTGTTGTCTAGCTTAATGTTGAAATCTGCTTTTATATAACCAGGAGCAGATAGTTCTACTAAATAGACATCTTTTTTATCTGTGATGTTTACAGGTGGATAATTTAATACATCCTCTCTAACTGTTTTGCTTATAGCAGCAGGAAACTCATTGAAAAGTTCTTTCATTAAACCATCAAATGAGCGATAATTGTTGTTCATTTTTACGTAAGACATAATTTTATTTTTTTTAGTTTTATAATTATTTGTTCAACCCATATCATTCAAATCTTATTCCATCTAATATAAAATAGCCATAATGGCACTTTTCTTTAATTTGCGATGACATTATGACTCAAATGAAGATTTTTATTTGCTAAAATTGCAGGTATTAGTTTGAAGATTACCATGTAATTTTGCATTCTAAATTTTATAGAATATGTATCCAGCAGAAATAGTAATACCAATGAAAGAAGAACTAACTGAAAATGGTTTTTCAGAAATGCTAAATGCCCAAGATGTAAATACGGTGCTAGCAGAAAAAGGCACAGCCTTAGTAATGATAAACTCTGTGTGTGGTTGTAGTGCTGGTACTGCAAGGCCTGGTGTATTAATGGCTGTAAATAATACAACTAAAAAACCAAACCATATTACCACAAGTTTTGCTGGGTTTGATGTAGAAGCAGTAAACGAAATTCGCAAGCATTTAATGCCTTATCCGCCATCTTCTCCTGCAATTGCATTATTTAAAGATGGGCAGTTGGTACATATGATTGAACGTCATATGATAGAAGGGAGGAGTGCTCAAATGATTGCAGATAATTTAATGGGAGCTTTTGATACTCATTGTAATTAATTATCAAAATAATTTGAAGTCGCCGTGTTTGAACTTTTAATTTGTTGAAGTACATTCAACATTTTATGGCTCATACCACGGCGACTTTTTGCTATATTGCATTCTCTTCAAAATATATATACTAATAATGTATCCAAATTTATATTACATTTTTAAAGATTGGTTCGGCGTTCAATGGGGCTTCTTAAAAATTTTCAACACATTTGGACTAATGGTAGCAGTCGCTTTTTTTGTAGCTATTCTAATTTTAGGAGCCGAGCTTAAGCGCAGAGAAAAACAAGGTTTACTTTCTCCCTCTGAGGAAACCATAATAGTAGGTAAACCTGCATCATTGTGGGAGTTAATACTAAATGGGTTGGTAGGATTTATTTTTGGAGCAAAATTATTTGGTTTAATTTTTACCAAACCAGAGGGAATAACAGTACAAGATTACTTATTTTCTAAACAGGGAAATATTTTTGGTGGATTAATAATTGCAGCATTATTAATTTTTCTAAAATGGTACGATAGAAACAAACAAAAGCTAAAAGTACCTGAAAAAAGAACGGTACGTATATGGCCTCATGATAGGGTAGGAGATATCTTTATAATTGCACTAATATTTGGTATACTTGGGGCTAAGTTATTCGATAATTTTGAACATTGGGACGAATTTATACAAGACCCAATTGGTAAACTATTTTCACAAAGTGGACTTACTTTTTACGGAGGTTTAATTTTAGCAGCTATTACAGTTTGTTGGTATGCATACAAAAAAGGAATAAAAATTTCTCACCTTGTAGATTCTGCTGCTGCAAGTTTAATGATAGCTTATGCAATTGGTAGAATTGGCTGTCAAGTGTCGGGAGATGGAGACTGGGGTGTGTATAATAGTGCTTATGTAAGTGATGCAAATGGAAATATTTCGCTAGCCGCTCCTGGTGAATTTGAGCAATCATTGCAAAGAAACGCAACTTACTTTTTAGAGGGTAAGGTTATGGACAGTACTGGAAAAAAGTATTATGTAACAGATAGAACCTACAAAAGCTTACAAGAAGTACCACAAAAAAATATAAAGGGTCCTTCCTTCTTACCAAAATGGTTGTTTGCATATGCATACCCACAAAATGTAAATAACGATGGTATTCCAATGCCTGGTGTTACAGAAGAGCATTTTAGAGTATTACCAAGTCCAGTTTTCCCCACTCCATTTTATGAAACAATAATTTGTACAATGCTATTTTTGTTTTTGTGGAGCATAAGAAAATCTATAAAAACGCCTTTTGTAATGTTTGGTATTTATTTGATTTTAAATGGTATAGAACGATTTATAATAGAAATGATACGTGTTAATATTTCTTATAAAGTATCAGCGTTTGCTTTGTCGCAAGCGCAAGAAATAGCTATCGGACTTGTAGTTTCTGGAATATTGCTAATTCTTTATGCTAAATTTATTGCTAAGAAAGTTTCAATTGATTATAAAAAAGAAATTGTTTAAAAATTGAATTTAACCAATCACAAATAAAAATATTTAATATGCCTTCATTTGATATTGCCAGCAAAGTAGACTTACAAACACTAGATAATGCCATTAATGTAGTAAGTAAAGAAATTAAAAATCGTTTCGATTTTAAAGGTGCACATGTGGAAATTGAACTTAACAAAAAAGATTTCAAGCTAAATTTAGAGGCTGATAGTGAAATGAAGCTTGGACAAATAACCGATGTGTTGATTAGCCGTAGTATCAAACAAGGTTTGGCTGGTGAGATTTATGATTTTAGTAAAGCTCCTTATCCGAGTGGAAAAATTACCAAACAAGAAGTTTTGGTTCGGAATGGAATTAAACAAGAAGATGCTAAAAAGATAGTAAAACTTATAAAAGATAGTGGTTTAAAAGTACAGGCCGCCATAATGGATGACATAATTAGAGTAACTGGTAAAAAAATAGATGATTTACAAGATGTTATACAGGCTAGTAAAGAATGGAATATTGGATTAGCATTGCAGTTCGTTAATATGAAGTAGTAAAAGCCACATATGTAAAATTGTAAAGCCTATTTTGTATCTACAATAAAAATCCTTATTTTTGCAATCTTAAAATAACAAGCATGGCAAAATCCATGCATAAAAACTACAAAATGAAAAAAGAACTTCACCCAAAGAATTATCGAATGGTTGTGTTTAAGGACATGAGTAATGGTACAACATTCTTAAGTAAATCTACTGCTAATACAAGCGAAACTATCGTTTTTGAAGAAGATGGTCAAGAATATCCAGTTATCAAATTGGAGATTTCTAATACATCTCACCCGTTTTATACTGGTAAAAATGTATTGGTAGATACTGCAGGACGTATTGATAAATTTAATAAGCGTTTTGGTAAAAAGGTTGCAGCTACAGTAGCGCCAGTTGCTGAATAATTTTACATAAAATTTTATATTTTCCCTTTTGCAATTTGCAAAAGGGATTTTTTTTTGACTAGGATTTTTTAGTGATATTAATTAGACAATCATTTTTGTCTAATACCTATTTGAGGCAAACTTGGCTAGCCTACTCAATATTTATAACTGCTATATTAAGTTTGATAAATTTTATTGAGGCTTGGGTAAATAAAAAGCTGTAGTCAATAATTATAAAAGTATTGCTAGAAAATGAAAAGGATTGGCTTAAAAGAGATAACTTTAGATATCTAATATTTCAATAAAAAAGCAACATGAAATTTATTTTTTCTACAATCGTAATTTTAATAGCATGCAATTTGCAAGCACAAAAAACTACAAACACCGATTCTATTTTATTTGGCAAGGTAAAGTATAGACAAATAGGCCCATTTAGAGGTGGGCGTAGTGCAACCGTAGCTGGTAGTTACAAACATAAAAACACGTTCCTCTTTGGTGCTACAGGTGGTGGAGTTTGGAAAACAACCGATGGCGGTAGCAATTGGAAAAATATTAGCGATAAATATTTTGGCGGCTCTATAGGTGCGGTGGCGCTTGCGCCTTCGGATGAAGGCATAATATACGTAGGTGAGGGAGAGAATACGCTACGAGGCAATGTGAGCGAGGGTATTGGCGGTATGTGGCGCAGCGATGATGGTGGTAGAAGTTGGAAAAATATAGGTCTAAAAAATACAAGACATATTGGTCGCATTATTGTGCATCCTAAAAATGCAGACATTGTATGGGTGAGTGCTATAGGACATTTATTTGGTGCAAACGAAGATCGTGGTATTTTTAAAACAATAGATGGCGGCAAAACTTGGCGCAAAGTTTTATTTGTAAATGCAAATGCTGGTGCAGCAGAATTGGTAATGGAACCAAACAACCCCAATACTTTTTATGCAAGCACATGGGCTGTAAAGCGCACGCCGTATAGTTTGGAGAGTGGTGGTGCAGGAAGCGGTTTGTGGAAGAGTACCGATGCTGGCGAAACTTGGGTAAACCTTATGAACAAAAAAGGCATGCCAAAAAATGAAGTGATTGGTAATATTGGAATAGCTGTGAGCGCTGTAAATCCGGAAAGAATTTTTGCAACAATAGAATGCAAAAGTAGAGGCTTGTACAGAAGTGATGATGGTGGAAATACTTGGGAAAAACAAAGTGATGATGCCAATATTTTACAAAGAGCTTGGTATTTTAGTAAAATATTTGCCGATACAAAGAATGAAAATATAGTGTATGCATTAAATGTAGGATTTTATAAAAGTATTGATGCTGGTAAAACATTTAAAAGTATAAGCACGCCGCATGGCGACCACCACGATTTGTGGATAGACCCCGAAGATGCCAACAGAATGATTGTAGGAGATGATGGTGGCGCACAAGTAAGTTTTGATGCTGGTAATAATTGGAGTACCTACGAAAATCAGCCAACAGCCCAATTCTACAGGGTTTCTACAGATAATCATTTTCCATATCGAATACTAGTGGCACAACAAGATAACAGTGCTATTCGAATATTAAGTGCAAGTGATGGCGGACAAATTTCTACCAACGAATGGCAATCTACCGCAGGCTCAGAGAGTGGGCATATTGTAGCAGACCCTTTAAATCCTGATGTGGTGTATGGTGGAAACTATGGTGGATATTTGAGTAGGCTTGACCATAAAACGGGAGAAAACAGAGCCATTAGTGTGTATCCTGATAATCCGTTGGGAGCTGGCGTAAATACAATGAAGTATCGCTTTCAATGGAATTTTCCTATCTTCTTTTCGCCACACAATCCTAAACGATTATATGCATGTGCACAACATTTATTTGTAACAGAAAATGAAGGACAATCTTGGGAAATGATAAGCCCAGACCTTACAACAAATGATACCACAAAACAAAAAAGTAGTGGCGGCCCCATTACACAAGACAATACATCGGTAGAATATTATTGTACCATTTTTACTGCTATGGAAAGCTCTTACGAAAAAGATTTGCTGTGGACAGGTAGTGATGATGGCAGGGTAAACATAAGTAAAGATGCTGGTAAAACTTGGAATGATATTACACCGCCTGCCGCTGGCAAATGGATGATGTGGAATTGTGTTGATGTAAATCCATTTAAAAAAGGTGCTGCATACATTGTAGGTACAAAATATAAAATGGATGATTTTAAACCATATATTTTTAAAACAGAAGACTATGGTAAAACATGGAAGGAAATTACCAATGGTATAAATGTTATGCATTTTGCTAGAGCCATACGTGCAGATAAAAAACGTGCAGGGTTGTTGTATACAGGTACAGAATATGGTATGTATATTAGTTATGATGATGGCGCAAACTGGAGACCGTTTCAACAAAACCTACCGATTGTACCCATTACAGATATGACCATAAAAAACAACGACCTCGTTGTAGCTACCCAGGGGCGTGCATTGTGGGTGCTAGATGACCTTACTGCTGTGCAGCAATTTGATGCAAACATGGTAAATAAAAACTTACATGTATTACCTATTAATGAAAGTTACAGAAGAGATGGATTTGTAAATATGAATGCAAAAAATGCTGGTACAAATCCACCGAATGGTGCAGTAATAAATTTTTATGCAAAAGATATTTTGGATAGTACAAAAGCAAGTATTTCTATTTTAGATAAAAATAAGAAACTGATAAAAACCTTTGCTACAGATGCTAAAGAGAAAAATGATAAGTTTGAAATAAACAAAGGTATGAACCAATTTGTATGGAACATGTACTACCCCGAAGCTGAAAAAATAGAAGGCATGATTTTGTGGAATGGTACTGTAGCTGGGCCTAAAGCTGCACCAGGGCAGTATTTTGCAAAAGTAAAAGTGGGCAAAGATTCTACAGAGCTAGCATTTACTATTTTAGCAAATCCTTCTTATAAAATTACACAGCAAGAATACGAAGAACAATTTGGCACACTACTAAGCATAAGAGATAAGTTTAGCGACATACAAAAATCTATAAAAAACATACGAGATATTCGTACACAAATAAATGGATTTACAGAACGTATGGGTAAAGACCTGCCAAAAGAAATAAAAGAAAAAGGCGATACCATTGCAAAGCAATTGACCACTATTGAAGAAGCTTTGTATCAAACAAAAGCCAAGAGTGGACAAGATGTATTGAACTATCCAATTAGATTAAACGATAAAATAAGCGGTTTGTACGATTATGCCAACAGCGGCAACAATGCGCCCACAAAGCAACTCAAGCAAGCATATACTGACCTTGCAGCAATGGCAGATGTACAAATTAATAAATTAAAAACGTTGATGGATGTAGATGTGGTGGAGTTGAATAAAATGATAAGGGAGAAAGCGGTGCCAGTTATTTCGGCGAAGAAGGAATGAGGAAGAAGTTGAAGGTTGTTAAAAGTAGTTTAAGGGTTGATGGTCCTTTGAGACTTCTGAAGTTATTTATTTCGATTAGAAAAGAAACCCGCCATTTTAAACATTCTTAAACTGTGAATCTGTGGCAAATAAATTTTGCGGAGCAAAATAAAAACTTTGTTTCTGCAAATTATTTCTTTACTAGCATATAACCTTTATTGAGCTTCAGTGTCGTAGTTTATCCCGATTTTTTTTCGGAACTCATTCAACAGTATATCATTATTCATCTTGTATTATGCAACTTAAAAAATAGAAAAATTAATTTAAAAAAATATGAAACAAATTTTCTTCCTCATCCTTGTATGTATATGTACACAAGTAACTGCACAAAAAAGCCCCATCATTGAAACTAAAGAACTTATACCCGCAGGTGTGCAAGTAACAATTACTAAAGGCAATAATATGGTGCAGGGCAAAAATGTAAATTACACTACCCACACAGGTTATCTCGATTTAAAAAATGATACAGGTAAACTCATTGCAAAAGTATTTTTTACCTACTATAAAAAAGATGCTGAAGATGCTGCAAAACGACCAGTATGTTTTACGTTTAATGGTGGGCCTGGCTCATCGTCTGTATGGCTGCACATGGGTGGTCTAGGACCAAAAGTAGTAGCATTAAAAGAAAATGGGACTGCCACAGGGCCACCATACAAAGTAATAAACAATGAGTACAGTTGGTTAGATAAAACAGACTTGGTTTTTATAGACCCTGTTGCTACTGGTTACAGTAGGGCAGCAGCGGGGGAAAGTCCAAAGCAGTTTCATGGCTATGTAGAAGATGTACAATCTATAGCATCTTTTATTCGCCATTTTTTAAGTAAATATGAAAGATGGGGCTCACCTAAATACATAGCAGGCGAAAGTTATGGCACTACAAGAGCTGCGGGGTTATCGAAATATTTGCAAGACAATTATCGCATTTATTTTAATGGAATTTTCTTGATATCGCCAGTATTAAATTTTGGTACAAACGATTATTATATTGGCAACGATTTGCCAAGAGCATTATACATTCCCTCTTATACCGCAGCTGCTTGGTACCATAAAAAATTAGCACCTGCTTTGCAAGCTAACTTACAAGCGGCATTAAAAGAAAGCGAAGCTTTTGCAATTGGCGAATATGCAACAGCACTTATAAAAGGACAATGGATGAGCGATGCCGATAAAGATAAAATAGCAGAGAAAATGAGTTATTACACAGGCTTGAGTAAAGAATATTGTTTGCAAGCCAACCTTCGTGTAGATGAAAATCGTTTTTACAAAGAGCTTCGCAGAAAAGAGGGCTTAACCATTGGCAGACTTGATGCACGTTTTACGGGGCGTGACTTTGATGATGCTGGTGAGAGTGTAAGTTTTGATCCATCTTTTACAAATATTGATGGCCCTTTTACATCTGCTATAAACGATTATTTTGAGAAAGATTTAAATTTTAAAGAAGACAAAGCCTACAATATTTTTGGTAATGTGTATCCGTGGAATTATAACAATGTGCAAAACCAATTTTTAAATGTAGCAGAAAGTTTGAGAGATGCTATGCAAAAAAATCCTGCATTAAAAGTATATGTTGGTAGCGGCTATTACGATTTTGCTACACCTTATTTTACCGCTGCGTACGATATCGAACACATGTTTCTCCGTCCAGAGTTTAAGAAAAACATCAAACAATATTTTTATACATCAGGCCATATGTACTACATTAACAAGCCCGATTTGGTAAAGTTTAAAAAAGATGTAGATGATTTTTTTGAGTGGAGTGATGCTGGGAAGTAATAAATATTTACTGAATTTGGTTTGTAACAAAATAAACAACTAATATGAATAAAATAGCTTTAGAAACTTATATCTGTAAAATATGTGCAGTGTACTTATTGGCACAAATTCAAAGGCCTTTTATAAAAAAATAATTATTAAATAAAAAAGATTACGGGCTGATAACGAATTAAAATTTTCTTCATTTAAATAAATATTTTTGTATTTTTCATTTTTAAAACCCTAGAACTTAACCCTCTATTTATTAAAAAAATAGTTGTTAAAATACCGATTGTAATACACAACCACCAGACTTGCCTATATTGTCCTTTTCTTTTAACTATTGTAATGTAAGATGGTTAATTTTAAAGCTTTGTTTGTTTACTTTAGGTAAGCACTTTTAATCAACAACTAATTTTTATATCAGACATTCGTTTTTTCTGCTTTTAAATTTCAATATTATTTATAGTACATTTGCCCCACAAAAAATTAATTTATGCAAGAAGTATATATTCTGTCAGCTGTACGTACACCAATTGGAAGTTTTGGAGGTTCTCTTAAAGATTTATCAGCAACACAATTAGGCGCAGTAGCTATAAAGGGTGCATTAGAAAAAGCTGGTGTGGATGCAACTTTGGTAAACGATGTATTGATGGGCGCTGTAATACAAGCCAACCTTGGACAAGCACCAGCAAGGCAAGCTGCTAAATTTGCAGGCCTGCCAAACGAAGTAAATTGTACTACCATTAATAAAGTATGTGCTAGTGGAATGAAAGCCATTTCTCAAGCAGCACAAAGTATTATGCTTGGCGATGCAGATATTGTAATTGCCGGCGGTATGGAGAGCATGAGCAATGTGCCTTTTTATACAGACAATATGCGTTGGGGAAACAAATATGGCAACGTAACCATGATAGATGGTTTGGCAAAAGATGGTCTTACAGATGTGTATGATGGAAAAGCCATGGGCAATGCAGCAGAGATGTGTGCAACCACTTGCGGAATTAGTAGGGAAGACCAAGATACATTTGCTATAGAAAGTTACAAAAGATCACAAGCTGCAATAACTGATGGTAAATTTGAAAATGAAATAGTGCCTGTAACCATTCCACAAAAAAAAGGAGACCCAATTATTTTTTCTAAAGATGAAGAACCCTTTAATGTGAAATTTGATAAGATAGCAAGCTTGAAAGGTGCTTTTGTAAAAGACGGAACGGTAACTGCAGCCAATGCGAGTACGATGAATGATGGTGCAGCAGCACTTGTTTTAATAAGTAAGAAAAAAATGGAAGAGTTGGGCTTAAAACCAGTTGGTAAAATCGTAAGCTATGCTGATGCAGAGCAAGCGCCAGAGTGGTTTACAACAACACCTGCTATTGCTGTACCAAAAGCTATTGCCAAAGCTGGATTAACTGCCACAGATATTTCTTATTACGAATTAAATGAAGCATTTGCTGTAGTTGGAATAGAAAATACAAAACGCTTAAACATTGACCCAACCAAAGTAAATGTGAATGGTGGTGCGGTTTCTATTGGGCATCCATTGGGAGCAAGTGGTGCAAGAATAATTGTTACGCTATTAAATGTATTGAAACAGAACAATGCAAAATATGGTGCAGCGGGGATTTGTAACGGTGGGGGTGGAGCAAGTGCGATGGTGATTGAGAATATTGTTTAAAAGTATTTAATTAATGTATCACCTAATCAATAAAAATGATCCACATTTATTAATTGTTTCACCAAGGTCACAAGTAACAATTAATGTATAGACGTATCCATTTGTTGGTTGTGGTATCCCACTAAATTTCCCATCCCATCCTAATCTTCGTAAGTTAGGTTGTGCATTTTTTATTTCATAAACCAATTGCCCAAATCTATTAAAAACGCTAAAGCGATTTATCATTTTTATACCTCTAGTTTGTGGAAAGTAATAATTGTTTGTAACCTTATTATCGGGACTGAATGCACTAGCCATATACAAATTTGCATAAGCACACTCTACTGAAATTTTGATATTATCTGAACCCGCACAGCCAAAAGCATTTTTAGTTTTTATGGTATAACTGCGAGAAGAGTCCGCCATTCCACTTGGATTTGGGCAATTGGTACAATTTAAATTACCTGCTGGTATCCATTCATAATTTGATACTGAGCTACCATACAAAGGAGCTAAGGTAAATGGGCTATTGTAAGCCAATATTCTATCTGGGCCTGCATTTACGGTTGGAGATGGGTAAGCAATTACTTTTACATTGGTACTGCTACTATAACATCCCAAACTATCTGTGAGCAATGCGGTATAAGTAATGGTATCTTTTGTAACAGTGGCTATTGTTTGATACAAATTACTATTGCTAAGCCCTTCTATTGGAGACCATATTACTTTTTTATTGGGAGGATTTACACCTATTCGTAAGGTATCATTTTTACAACCAAATACTGAGTTTTCATTACTAGTAGCAGTAAAAGGAGTGAACACTGTAATGGTAGTACTGTCTTTTAAAGTGCAACCAACTGCATTGCTAGCAGTAGCAAAAATTTTGGTAACATTATTTATAGGTGTAGCAATGGTAGTATCGCAGGTAGCACAAGCTACAAGGCTTGCAGGACTCCAAACCAAAGTGTCAGTATGGTAAGCTGTAAGGGTAACTGTACTGCCAAAACAAATTTTATCATTTCGAGGAAATATTCTTAAAAAAGGAGATTCTCTTACCAGCACTTGGCTTATTGCTGTATCGGTACATCCTTTATTATCTTTTGCAATTAGTTTGATGGTGTATGTACCTTCAGCCGTAAATTGAAATGGTGTAGGCTGGAATTGGCTGTCTTGCAAACCATCAATGCCAAAAGTCCATAACCAATTTTTGATGGTATCGTTTGTTGCAAAAGGGTACGAATTATTGGTGACAACAAAATTATTATTTGTGCAACCAAGAGTTGAAGCATTATAAGATAATATTAGCCCTCTCACCGAAATGGGGTGATTTAATTTTATGGTATCGTTGCAGTATTCATTACCACTATAAAGAACCACATTGTTGTTATTGAAATTTCCAAAATTAATGGCATTCAGATTTTGGCTTGATGTAGAGCCACCAATACTAAACCCGATTACAGACCAAGAGCTATTTAGTGACGGGTTCTGATAGTTGTTTAATATTGTAAACGTGGTTGCTGCATTTCTGCATAAAAATGTATCTATATTTATTAAGGTTGGTGTAGCGGTGTAGATGTTGTATTTGATAGTGTCTTTGCAACCTGTTATATTATCTACTACTATCAGTTGAGTATTAAAAGCACCGTTAGCGGGAAAAGTATGTACTGCATTATAACTATAAACAGTTGGACTACTATCACCAAACGTCCACTCAGAAGAAGAAACGTTTCCCTGAGATTGGTTAGTGAAGGCAAATGTTTTTTTGTCCGCACATGTGTTAGCGTATTTGTAACCAGCTATTACTCCAATAATACTAATGGTAAATGTTATGGAATTACCAGGGCAATCATTAAAATATGGTGTTACTCTCACCGTTTTTACACCCAGCATATCATATTTATGAAAGGTTATGGTATCAGAAGTTATGTCCTCAGTACCATCACCGTATTGCCATTTATAACTATTTGCCAGAGGAGCATAGGCATAAAACGCTGCTCTTTCATTGCCACAGTAGAGCAGTTTTTTTGGGAAGGCTACAAGGTTTATTGGTGGTATTCCAATAGCTATTCGTGGAAATTTAAAGGTATCAGCACATCCATCAGAAGTATTGATTAAAACTTTTGGTAAAAAAGAGCCTGAGTCTGCGTAAGTGTGTGCATTGTTGTTATTTGTAGTAATTTGCAAGGCGGTATTGTCGCCAAAATTCCAAGTATAGTTGGTTACCGTAACACTGGTAGGCAATGTAGCTGATACAGAAAAAACTGTGTTTAGTGGGGCACATCCCGATGTAGGATTTGCCAATCCATTTAGCTCTAATTTTTTTACATCTATTTGATAATATGCAGAATCTATACAGCCTCCAACGCCTGTAACCTTAACCTTTGCAATGAAAGTGCCATAAGTGGCATAAAAGTGTGTAATTGTATCGGAGTTGGTGGTTACTGCCGTAGTGCCATCTCCAAAGTTGTACAAGTAAGAAGCATTGGGTGATGAAGATACAGCGGTAAATTTTACATTGCCTGGCTTGCAAAGACTATTTATATTGGCAGTAAGACTTACCGTTAATGATGGGGCAACAACAACTGTTTGAGTAGTTTCTACAGCTATATTTTGGAACACAGCTACTAGTTTTACAGTATAACTACCTGCTACAAAACTAATGCTGGGTATGGCACTATTACTTGTTTGGCCATTGCCAAAGTACCAAGTAAACCCAATAGGGATACCAGTATATACGGGTGTGAAATTTATCGTAGCAGGGCTACAAAGTCCACCGCCATTAGCATTAGTGTAGGTAAAAGCAATAGTTTGTGCATTACTTTTTTGGCAAAATAAAAATAACCAGATATTAATAAAAATTAATGACTGTACGCAATTTGGAATAAACTAATTTATTTAGTATGTTTGTCTAAAATAGTTAGTTATGAATATGTCATTTTTCTTTAGTAATTATGCAACGGAAGAAAGTTGTAAGCTTTTTTTCAAGGCTAGAA
>JANNVW010000028.1:0-9628 GCA_031408295.1 Ferruginibacter sp. | reverse complement strand
TTACATGCAAAACTACCTAAACGAGTTTTGCTATAAGTTTAACAGAAGATATTTTGGAGAAAAGTTATTTGATAGATTACTTGATGCTACTCTTTCTAATGCATGGTATAAACCTTTTCCAAATAGCGTATAGTCATTTAAGATTCTAGTTGCGCTTTATCTTTTTTTGTTTCAAAATCATCGCTATCTTCTCCATGCAATTTTGCCGAAGCGCTCTCTACAATATGAATGAGTACATAATTTGCTGTTGCTTTTCCTTGTCCTATTGCATAAGACAAAATCTTGTGATCATCTTTACTAAAATCCAATGTTACGGCAATATTGGTATAAGTAGGTGTGGATAGTGCTGGTAGTACATCTAACGTATCGTGTATTTCTATAGAAGTGTCTTTCTTTTTTTTATTAATAAAAGGAAAAATTGAAATGTATAAAAGTACCGCTGCAAAGAAAATTCCTGCTGTAGTAATAATTACTTTGGGTAGCATTGCCTCTGCATCAAAAACGGGAAGCACTAAATCTATAATCATGCTTATATTTAAATAAACAAGTACTAATGCTATTGCTATGGCAGCTATCAAAACGATAGGTTTTATTGCAAACTTGCCCATCTTTTTTTTATCACTTACAAAATATATAAGTGGAATTATAGCAAATGCTAATTGCAAACTAAGTATTACCTGACTTCCAATCAGTAAATCTTCAAGCTTACTTTCTCCATAAATTAAAAAAACAATAAGTGCAGGAATAATTGCGATAAGCCTTGTAATTAATCTTCGCAGTGTGGGGCTTATACGTATACTGAGATAGCCTTCCATTATTATTTGTCCTGCCAGCGTTCCTGTAATGGTGCTGCTTTGCCCAGCTGCTATTAAGGCAACGGCAAATAATATTGGAGCAGCATTTCCAAGAAAAGAGGGGAGTAGCCTATGCGCTTCTTTTATTGTTCCTACATCTGAATTTCCAGTGGTAAAAAATACAGAGCCAGCTAAAATTAATATACCTGCATTTACAAAAAAAGCTAGATTGAGGGCTATTGTTGTATCTATTCTATTAAATTTTATAGCTTCTTTTATACCGTCATCTGTTCTACTTATTTTACGAGACTGTACAAGTGCGGAATGTAAGTATAGGTTATGCGGCATTACTGTAGCCCCAATAATACCAATAATAATATATTTTGCATAAGTGTCAGGTATTGATGGTACAAAGCCTTTCACTACATCTGCCAATACTGGCCGTGCTATAAATATTTGAATAAAAAATGCAATAAAAATAATGGCGACTAGCGCTATAATAAACGCTTCCATTTTTCGCATCCCAAGTTTTTGTAAATACAACAGCAAAAATGTATCTAGTACTGTAAAACTTACCCCCCAAACCAATGGTAAACCTGTTAGCAATTGAATACCCAACGCCATCCCTAGTACTTCAGCTAAATCGCATGCTGCAATTGCTATTTCTGCTAAAATGTATAAAATAAAATTTATTACTGGAGGGTATGTTTCTCTATTTGCCTGTGCTAAATCTCTACCCCTTACTATTCCTAATCTGGCTGATAAGCCTTGTAGGAGTAATGCCATGAGGTTACTCATAAGCAAAACCCAAATAAGCGCATAACCATATTTGCTTCCTCCTGCAAGGTCGGTAGCCCAATTGCCAGGATCCATATAACCCACACTTACCAAATAGGCTGGTCCCAAAAAGGAGAATAATTTGCGCCAACTTTTTTTAGGTAAAGTGGTATCAATACTATTATGTACTTCGCTTAGCGATTTATCGGAATGATTAAAATTCATAGTTATTTTTGCAAAAAGTTCATAAATAAGTATTTAATTGTTAGGCAAATCTAACAATTTTATTTTGTATGTTACTAACAAATTTTAAAAAAATGTTAGTTTAATTATTATGGTACAGCCTAAACTTTACTAATTACTAATTATATTGCAGCTCATTAAACAGCGAAGGATGAATTTTTCCCAATACCAAGTGCCCTATCATATTGATGGTGCATACAATAAAAAAGTAGCTTATTTCTCTATGGAATTTGCTGTACATCAACCACTTAAAATTTATAGTGGCGGGCTCGGATATTTGAGTGGCTCTCACTTGCGTAGTGCATACGAGCTACGTCAAAACCTTGTAGGAATTGGAATTTTGTGGAAATATGGTTACTACGACCAAGCCCGCAATCCAGACCAAACCTTGCAGGTACAATGGAACGAAAAGCAATATAATTACCTAAAAGATACAGGCATAAAGTTTCAAATACAAATACATGGTCATCCAGTATGGGTAAAAGCATTTTATTTAGATCCAGAAACGTTTAAAAGTGCACCATTATTTTTGTTGAGTACAGATTTACCAGAAAATGACCATGTTTCTCAAACAATTACACACAGATTGTACGACGCAAATGTGGCTACCAAAGTGGCGCAATTTATTTTGCTTGGCGTTGGTGGTGCAAAATTAATGGATGAATTAAATTTTCACCCAGATGTGTATCATTTAAATGAAGCACATGCAGTGAGTTCTGCATTTTATTTGTACCAAAAATTTGGCAAGAGTAAAGAAGAAGTAAAAAAGCGTTTGGTATTTACAACCCATACTCCTGAGGAAGCTGGAAATGAAAAACATGATATTTTTCTTTGTGAAAAAATGGGTTATTTCTGTGGCTTAACGATTGAAGAAGTAAGGGCTTTAGTGGGTAATACTGGCGACCAATTTAATCACTCATTGGCTGCATTGCGTTTTGCAAGGTTATCAAATGGTGTGAGCCAGCTGCATGGCGAAGTGAGTAGAAAAATGTGGAACAAGTACGAAGATATTTGTGAAATAAAAGCCATTACCAATGCACAAAACTGGCATTATTGGGCAGATAAACAATTGTATCGCTTTGCTGATGATGAAAACGAAGCAGCGTTTATTGATAGAAAACGATATTTAAAAAAACGTGCTTTTGAAATCGTAGCAGACCAAACGGGGAGAGTATTTAACCCAGATGTATTTACGATTGTGTGGGCACGCCGTTTTGCTGGGTATAAAAGAGCAGAATTAATAACAAGAGACCAAGACAGATTTAAAGCTTTAATGGCCAGTACAAAATATCCGGTACAAATCATTTGGGCTGGAAAGCCTTACCCTGTTGATTATCCAGCTATCAGTGATTTTAATTTCTTAGTAAATCTTAGCAAGGAGTTTCCAAATGTGGCAGTATGCACTGGGTACGAATTGGGATTGAGTAAGCGCCTAAAACAAGCAAGTGATGTGTGGCTAAATAACCCTCGTGTACCAAGAGAAGCAAGTGGAACCAGTGGAATGACAGCAGCAATGAATGGAGCAGTAAACTTTAGTACAAACGATGGTTGGATTTGCGAATTCATTAATCATGGTAATAATGGTTTTTTAGTGCCTCCAGTAGATTACGAAAAAATGAGTACGCATGAGCAAGATGAATATGATTTAGAAAAATTGTATGAGATTTTAGAAAATCAAATTTTGCCAATGTACTACGAAAACCCTAATGTGTGGAGACAGATTGTAAAAAATGGCATGAGAGATGTGAGGTGGCAATTTGATAGCAATCGCATGGCGAAAGAATATTACGATATAATGTATAACTAAACTTTATCATTTAACTTTGTATAAATCCTTTTTGCTTGCGGGCAAAAAGGATTTTTTTTTAATATTTACCACAAAGAACACAAAGGTTTCCACAAAGTACAAAATGCTTTCTTTGTGTACTTTGTGCTGTATTTTCTTAGTGATCTTTGTGGTTCAAAACAATTAATATGAATACATTCCAAAAAAATATCGAAATACGCTGGGCAGATTTAGACCCAAATTTTCATGTGTTGCACTCCAAGTATTACGATTTTGGTGCGTACTGCCGTATGGCTTTTATGGTAGAGCATGGGCTTACACCTGCTTATTTTATGAAGCACCATTTTGGGCCAATTATTTTTAGAGAAGAATGTATTTTTAAAAGTGAAATTACTTTTGGGGATAAAGTAACCGTAAGTTTTAAAATGGATAAAGTAACTGCTGATTTTAGAAAATGGACACTCGTTTGTGAAATATATAAAAACGAGGAAACCCTTGCTGCTATTGTAACTGTGGATGGAGCATGGATGGATACCATTGCAAGAAAAGTAATTATGCCACCTGAGGAGTGTAAAAATTTATTTGATAAGGCACCAAAGACGGCTGAGTTTAAAGTAATATAGATAATACGTTCAATTTGAAGATTCTTCTATAAGCCTATAAGGTTTTATTAGTGACTTTACATCAAAGAAATGTTTAAAAACCATATTGGTTTTTAAACATTTCTTAAATCAACAAAAGAGACTTTTTTAATGATAAATAAAACCATCAACCTTTATAAAAATGCATATACAGGCCTTACAAGCCGAATGTGGTTGCTTAGTATTGTAATGCTTATAAATAGGAGTGGTACAATGGTACTAGCTTTTATGACATTGTATTGCAATCATATTGGGTTTACGGTAAAGCAAGGTGGGTTTGTAGTAGCATTGTATGGAATAGGTTCATTATTTGGCGCATTAGCAGGTGGAAAAATTAGCGATAAATTTGGGTTTTACTACACACAATTCTCTGCACTGTTTTTTGGAGGTATTA
Organism: Ferruginibacter sp.; assembly: GCA_031408295.1. Lineage (GTDB taxonomy): Bacteria > Bacteroidota > Bacteroidia > Chitinophagales > Chitinophagaceae > Ferruginibacter. The sequence continues at coordinate 4,993 of JANNVW010000028.1, read as the reverse complement.
TGTTTATTGTGCTCGGGCTTATGAGAAGTTACGAAGCTATTTGTATCGTTACCTTTTTTTTAGCTATGATCAATGAAAGTTTTCGCCCTGCCAATGCATCGGCCATTGCACATTACAGCACTGCAGAAAATAGAACACAATCTTTTTCTTTGGTAAGGCTTTCTATAAACTTGGGTTTCGCTGTAGGGAGTGCTTTGGGCGGTTTTTTAGCGGCTATCAATTATAACTTATTATTTTGGGTAGATGGCTTTACAAATATTGCAGCAGCCATTATGTTGCTTATTATTTTACCTAAAGTAAGCAAAGCACAACAGCAAAAACCTTCTGTAAAAGTAGAAGCCACTGCAAAAGTAAATTCACCTTACACCGATAAAAAGTTTTTAATTTTCTTACTATTTCAAATCATTTTTGCATCATGCTTTTTTCAATTGTTTACGACCATTCCTTTATTTTTTAAAAAAGGATTGGGATTAACAGAATTTTACATAGGCGTAATAATGGCAGGGAGCGGTTTAATGATATTTTTATTTGAGATGATTCTTATTTTTAAACTAGAGGGTAAAAAACCATATTTGGTGTACATAACGTATGGTTGTATGCTGATGGCATTATCATTTCTTATTTTAAATATTCCTTTAGCCAATGGTTTTTTAATTGCCTCCTTAGCATTGTTTGTAATAACCGCTGGCGAAATGCTTTCTATGCCATTTATGAATAGCTACTATATTGGCCGAAGTAGCCAAACTACACGTGGGCAATACGCAGGCATGTACACCATGGCGTGGAGCGCAGCGCAAGTAATTGGGAGCATGGCGGGCTCTGCCTTTGCGGATGAATTTGGGTTTGCTAATTTGTGGTATGTAGTAGCATTTATGAGTGCTATTTCAGCAGCTGGTTATTTTTGGTTGTATAAAATGAAGGATTAATATTATTCTGTAAATAAATAATCTTTCTTTTTTATCCATTGTTTTTTTGCATAAAACCAAGTAGTAAAACCAATAGCAGAAATGCTAAATGGCACAAAATCTTCCAATAATTTTTGATGCGTTTTAAACGCTTTGTAAACAGTGGCTTTATTGTGAATGGTTATGTGAGGCCATAAAATTTCTTTGTCTTTTTCATTGAGCATGGTTGTAAAAGCAGCTTGCATTTCAGTATGTATATTTTGCAGTGTAGGACAAACAATATCATAAGCTATAAAATTGTCAATATTTTTTATGCTTAGCACTTTCATATCAAATGCATTTGTGTTGCATAATTGCTTCAGTGTTTCATAAACAATATTTTTATCTGATGGTAATTTGTGAAACAAAGTAATATGTGCATCTACAAAATTGGCGTAAGCAGGGTAGTACTGTTTTCGTTTTTCATTAAAGAAAGTTTGTGATGCATCATCAATTTTTAGGGTGATGATGAGCGAGAGTTTACTTTTCATTTAAATAAAAGTACGCATTAGATTTATTTAAATCAGTTAAAAAAAATAAAAACAATTTATAAAAACAGAAAGGCAGTATAATATGCATGTCACATACTATACTACCTTTTACTGTATTTTTCATCCAAAACCTAAACCTACTTTTCAGTGATATTGAATTGTAAAAACCGTTGTGTTTATAAAAAGCTCAACCTTCTATTTTAACTGTATTTAGTTTTATACAATTGGCTTTTTCTGCTTCTCTTTTTTGTAATGGTCTTGCTTTTCTTTTTCTTGTTTTTGTTTTAAAGCATCTTGTTGGGCTTTGTATTGGCTGTATGGTATGCCATTTACAAGAGGGTCGCCAATTTGAGAAGATAAAGGGGCATCATTGATTTTTTCTAACTTTTTTGTTTGTGCGCTTGCAATAGAAATGTTGCAGATTAATATTGCTGCTAAAATGTATTTTTCATTTTTTTTATTTTATTTACTAATTAGGTGAATACCGAATTTATTAAAAGAGTTTGACCCAATTATTAACATCGGTGCTGTTGTTTCTTGAAAAATTGAAAAGGATATTTTATCTCCTGCATTTAGTTGTGTTTCTATTTGTACATGTGGGTCGCTTGGGATATTGCCTATAATTGATTGGTTGGAGTAGCCAAATGCAATAATTGCTCCGTTTATTTTTATACTATTTTTAATTTCGGTCGAAGAAGAAACTGCTGTGCTGTTCCAAGCGTTATGGCAAAAAATAGAATAATAACCTGACACAGGTACTGTATATTCTCCCGTACTTGCATTCCAGTTAGCACCTCCAGCTTCTTGTAAATTGCCCCAATTTTTTAAGGCCGTTTGTATGCCCGGTTGTACATTAATACCGGCAAAACTCCCTGCACTCAAATGCACTTTTGGTGTTATTAAATCTTGCCATGTAGCATTACCCGCTGCATCGCTTGCCAAAACTTTACCTGCTCCTTCACCAATACCTGTAAGCTGTAATGCACCTGTAGTTTGTAATGCTTTGGGTGCGGCATTGGTACTATTTAATTTCATGGCATAGCCTGTGCCTGCTACGTTTACTTCTACTGCATTGCTAGCACTTGTAGTATTTGTGGCGTTAAATAAACCTGCTCTACCCAGTCCATTTGTATTTGATTGCAAATTATTATTGGTAGTAGTTGGATTGTTCGAAATAAATAAACCCGCACCATTTGTGCCTGTACTTGTGGCACGAAAAGCCCAGCTTGCACCTACACCATTGGTACTTGCACGCAAGGCATCTGCTGTGCTTGCAACATTGTTTACTACAAAATTTCCTGCATTGCCTGTACCAATATTTGTTGCATCTAATGTTGGCGTACTAGCCGCATCTGTAATTTTTGCATTACCAACCACCTCAAATTTTGTAGTAGGGCTTGTAGTACCTAAACCCAATCTTCCTTGGTCTGATAATATCATTAATGCACTGTCTATTACATTTGTTTTTGATTGGCTACTTGTGCGTGCAAACGTTAATGCAAAATCGCCTCTATTTAAAATACTTATGTTGGAACTTCCATTGGCCAAAAATTTAACTTCAGAGCCTGTTACATTTCCACCACCAACGAGTACTCCACTATTATTTTGTACCACTTGCAATGCATCTATTGGGTTAATAGTACCAACACCTACAAATGGTTTATTGGTGTTCATGGTAAGTCCAAAATTTCCAATTCCACTTCCAAACATTCCTATAGTTGTATCTGTAATCATTCCTACAAAAGCGGGGTTGGTGGTATTGGCTAAATTGCTAAACCATAATCCAGCTGATTCAAATGGACTGCCACCACCATCGCTGCGTATGCGCATACGACCTGTAACATCTATTTTGTATACAGGGTTTGTATTGCCTACACCTATTTGTGTGCCGTTATCAAAAAATTGTGAGTTACCTAAAGTTGTGCCATTGGGTGTCCATTTTGGTAAAAAGTTTACTGTACCATTACCGCTTACAAGCCCTGCAGCTATGGATGATGTAGGTATCCATGCCGTACCATTCCATTGTAAAAAATTATTGGTGGTAGGTGCAATATTGCTCACGGCATTTCCTTGCAATTTTACTACAGATGGGTTGGGATATGTACCGCTCAAATCTCCACCCGCAGGTCCATTTGGCGGTAGGGTAGTAGGTACAGGTTGTGTACCTGCTAATGTAATTCTACCTTTATTGTCCACCGTAAAAGTGGGATAGTTGGCGGCATTGCCATATGTGCCTGCCGATACTCCACTTGTTATTAAAGTAGGGTTGGGATATGTACTCGTTAAATCTCCACCCGCTGCACCAATGGGTGCCGCACCCGCAGCATTGAGTGCATACGGTACACTTGCCAATTGTGTACTGCCCATGGTCACAAAATTACTACCGCCATTGGCATCTATTTCTACTTGTAAAAATTTAGTGCCAGCTGCCCAGTTTACACCGAGTACTGTTCCACTTACATTTGATGCGCCGGGGCTTCCTATTTGCACATTAAATAATCCAAAAGGATTGGTGGTTACATTTCTTGTTTCGGCGTAAACTTGAGGACCCGAGGCACTGCCATCTTTCACAGAAATTTTTAAGGTTATGTTTTTACTAGCAAGCGGATTGCCTACTGAGTTTCTTGCTACGCCTTGGTAATTAAATATGCCAGGCGCTTGTGCTGATGCAGCTGATACAAAAAGTAATGCTACACATAATTGTAATAATTTTTTTTTCATTAGTTTGATTTGTTTAAAGTTTAAAGTTGAAGGTTCAAGGTTGCCCACTTGAAAATTGAACATTGAAAATTGTTAATTGAATATTTGTATTTCTTGCACACTGCCAATTGCCCACTGTTACTTCACCTTCGCTATCCTAAACGTACTCTCTCTCCGCACCCTCAAGCCTTCGGCTAAATTTCCTCGCTCGGGTGTGTAGCGTGCGTTTATGAAATAGATGCCGTTTGCAAAAGCACTAATGTCGTAGCGTTCTATTCTTTGGCAGCAGTGGTATTGGTAGCTACGGGTGTTTATTATTTTACCCAATGCATCTGTTAGTTGCAGTTCCATTTGCCCAGGTAGTGTTAGAAAAAAATCTACTTCAAATAAACCTGTTGTTACATTTGGGAAAATTTTGTACTCGTTATTTGCAAACAGTAATATCTCAGGTTCGCCACCTACCTTATCTGTACAAGGTTGTAGCAGCCCTTGTGTGAGAATAATATTAGCAGCAGTATTTGTGTATGTATCGGTGAGGGTGAGCTCACCAAAGTTCCACTCAAACCTTGAATAGGAGGCAGGGTTGTCGTAGGTACCGCCTGCGGTATTTAGCGCAAATGGTGTTATGCTTTGAGCATGCAAACTTGAGTTAAAAAGTATTGCTGCAAAAAAGCAAATCGGTAATAGTTTTCTTTTCATTTTTTTTATTTTTCTATTTTAGAAGCTGTTTGAGTTAATTAAATTTTTTACCCATTAGGTTGAGCATTGCTATATAAACAAAACTAATAGCTGATTCTTTAGTTCTTTCATAATCCATTACTAATCTTCTAAAGTTTAGTAACCATGCAAACGTTCTTT
>JANNVW010000027.1:0-118828 GCA_031408295.1 Ferruginibacter sp. | reverse complement strand
AAAGAACGTTTGCATGGTTACTAAACTTTAGAAGATTAGTAATGGATTATGAAAGAACTAAAGAATCAGCTATTAGTTTTGTTTATATAGCAATGCTCAACCTAATGGGTAAAAAATTTAATTAACTCAAACAGCTTCTAAGTGTATAAATATTAGTTGTACAATATGCTGAAACATCAAAAGCTGCAACAAAGCCATCTCCACTTGTGTAAATTAGTTTCTTGGATTCATCGTATACGATATCATACACAGCCTTACCCGAAAATCCAGAAATTACAATATCTGAAGGAGCATCATTAAATGTATTACCATCAAAATTGTATACTTTTATGATACCATTAGCTTCACCTACAAAAATATTATTACAAGCGTCTACAACAATACCACCTTGCATTAAAGCAGTATTAGTTGTAATTAAAGGGGTACCAACAGTAGCACCAGTTGCTTTGTTAAAAGCTTTTAAATTTTTGCCATCCCAGTAGTATAAATAAGAAGCATTTAAGGCCAAAATATTTGTTGAGTTATCATTAAAATCACTAATTGGACTAGCCATATATGGTCTATTCTTAGCTTCCCTCATCACATTATATCCCGAAAGTGTACTCCAAGCTACCGAAGCTGCACTATAAGGTGCTGTATTTTTAAAAATTCTATTATTGATAGATGGTGTTCCTATAAGAGAAGCAAAAATGGAATATATATCAAAATTTGTAGGGTCGAAAACCATATCTGCCATATCTTGACAACAGCTACCAGCTACACCAGTAATATTTAGTGGAGTAATGATTGTAGACGGTGGAGTTAAAATGCCTAAATTTAAATTGGAACTGGTACCACCGCCAACTATTAATATTTGAGGTGTACCATTATTGCAATTCCAGTACATTTTCCAGTTTTCATTAAAACTAGGGTTGCCTGTTGAAATATAGTTATCATACAATCCAGTAGTACTAATGCGAGCAACTCTATAACCTGTGCCAAAGCTAAAACCTTGGCCTAAGTAAACATTACCTGTGCTTTTTTCCACTACAAAGCCACCATAATATGGTCCAAAAGTCCAAGATGGAATAGTATTAATTCCATTATATGTCCATGCAAGCGCCCCTGTAGCAGTAAATTTTGCTAGTTGACAAACGTTGCCTGTTCCACCTCCAGTAACGTAAATATTACCCACATAATCAAAGTCTACATCCTTTGCTTTTCCAGCATTTGTAGCAGTTAAATTATTGGTGCTACTTACAAATGGGTCTATAATTATTTCTTTTGTTTTGTCATATCCTTCAGCAAAAGAAAACCCAATTTCATTGTTTGTAATTGTATATTCCGATTTAAAATCACCGATATTTTTGTCCAGTAATTTATTCCCATAATAACTAACTGGCAAGGTTTCTTCAATACCATCAATATCTGTTTTTATAATGAGGTTGCCTTTGCTATTTAATGTTATCGTTTTTACATCACCACCATACAGCATTTTCACTTTAGATAAGTCTGCACCTGGTTGTACAATTAAGCTATATTCAAAACCCAATTTATTATTATTGGTAAATGAATATACTACATCTATACCTTCATAAATATTTTTGTAAATAATTTTCTTGTAACCATATGCTTTCTCCGTAAGCATTCCATAAGTATGGTAGTCAAATGTTTTTTCTTCTCTAATAATTTCTATGTTTTCATTTGCACCAATCCATTCCATGGTAATGGTTCGGTCAGTAATATTTTTTTTACGCTCAATTTCTTCTTCAGGTATACCTTTTTTTTCTAATTGCTCCTCTTCTTCTTTTGAAATATTTTCTACTTTTCTATGTAAATGAATGAGGCCTTTTTGGGTAAATAAAATGGGCATTCCTAACCCTTCGTATCCAAATTTCAGTTCGCCCATTTGCTCAAAACCTTTCATGGTTTTCCCATACTGCCCTATGTTTTCTATAAAAACCTTGGAGGCATTAAAAGTTTGTTTTAAGTTATTTATTTTTTTAGTTGTGGCTGCTGGCAATTGTGCAAAAGAAAAAATATTCAAGCTTATAAGGATGAATAAAAAGCAATATCTCAAGCATGGCTTCTTTAAGTAAATTTGTTGCATGGTTAGGGTATTATACAATCAAAATAGAAAGACCAGTGTTTAAATTTATGAGTATTTTATATATATTAGCATCCTCTAAAGTACAAAAATTACACCAAATCTGATACTAACTAGTAGATTATCAATTCTGTATTCTTCAAAAAACAATTAGATTAATGTGTAAACATTAATGTATCAAGTATTTAACATTTTTTTAACTAATATTTTTTTTAAAAAATAGTTAAAAATAAGTTTAGGTAACATCCTTACCTAATAAGTAAATACAACTATTGATAATGTAACCATTAAATAAAATTGAGTTGTAGGAGTAGCAACATTTTGCTAAGATTTGTATTCAGTCTTAGGAAATTAACTAAAAAAAAGATGCCAACTTTTTGAGAGTTGGCATCTTTTTTTATGAGATTGTTACTTTAAAAATCTAGTCCCAAAGAGAAATAAGTTTGTGGCTTTCCTTTAAAGAAACCATTCATTTGCCAGCTTGCATCAAATTTTATAAAATAGCCAAGCAGTGTACTTCTAGCACCAAAACCATAACCTCCAGCAAATGGGCCTAAGCCTCCTGCCTTTACACGAACAGTTACAGGGCTAGTGCCATAAGCAATTTCTGGTCTTTTTATTTTTCCGAAACCACCGCTCCACGCAGTACCAAGGTCTATAAATTGTGTGAGTTGAAAATTGCGAATAAATGCATTGTTTATTGTTTTATCAAACAGAGTAGTGAATACAGGCAATCTAAATTCGCTATTAATCACTAATGAATTACTACCATTGGCAATATTTTGTTTAAAGCCACGCATATTTACAGCAAGGCTTTGAAATGCATATGGTTCATCGTTTGATGGAGGATTTTGTGTATTAAAAAATCTATCGCTTCCATCACTTTTTGTATTGTTGCCAAACATTAACCAACCATCTACACCACCTAGGTAATAAATTAACTTTTGGTCACCAAAGCTATAATCGCCAGCAACCCTACCTGCCCATATAAAATTTCTGTAAATGGAATGATAATACCTACCATCGAAACCAATATTGAAAGTGTTTGGGCCATCAGAAGATATATTCTTGTTTAATTGCCTATTCCAATCTACATATATTTTTGCCCTGCCACCAATAAAAATATTTTGTGCAACATTTATGCTGTTATCAAATACAAATTCTAAATGCGTGACAGAATAGAGGTTCCTTTCACTTGGTGCAAGGGTAGGAATAGTATCTGGCCTACCTAAAGCGGCATATACGGTCTTATCTGACCGTATGCCTGTACTAAAACGAAGGCTTTTGGTAACATCAAAAGGATATGCAATGTTTACCTGATAAAGATTGGTAAATTGTTTTCCATTAAGGTATTCTAAATATTTAAGATTTGGAAATTCTCCTGATTGAGAATTTCTATAATAAGTAACACCCCAATCTAACCTACGTTTTAAGTTTTGATAATTTAAAAGCCACTCATTGTCTTTTAAATTTGTACCAATTTTATAGCCTCCATTTATTTTTATGTCTTCTAGTAAATCGGATGTGCCTAGGCGTATTAAACCAGCAAGCGGGCTACCGTTATTAAGCATTATTGGACCTGCACCATATTGATACGCTTGGTATCTGTTAATTAAAACACCATTATTAAATCCACCAGAACCATAATCTACCGAAAATTTCTTAGGCTTATATTTAAATAATTTTGCTCTGGCTAAAATATTTTCATCATCTCTGTACACTTCTTTTTCAGCAGCTATTTGTGTTCCTTTTTGTATGCTGTCTTTTTTATCATTTGCAAATTCTGTTTGAAAAAAGTCGTCTTGTTTTTTTGTGCCATCAGCAGAAATAGGAGTTGTGCCAGCATCTTTTACTGTTGCAGCTTTCACTTTTGTAAGCCTACTTTCTCGCATCATTTTTTTTGCATACTCAGTAGGTAGTGCATTTACATTTCTTTTGTTTAAAGTATATTCATCTATTTTCATTTTGTACAAAACCTTTTCATCGCTTTGCCTTGTTACTTCACTTAGTTGATTTTTATCTCCCGCTACACGGCTCTCTGCAAGTGAGCTGGGGTAATTACTTAAGGGAAAAGTATAAGTAGAATCAGATGATACAGATACAATAGCTACAGAATCTACATCTGTTTTTTTATAAAACCGCAGCATGCTATCTACCAATTTTTCGCCAGGATTTCTAAGTATATCATCACCAATAAGTGCCAATGTATCTAACCCTTCGGCTTTGGTTGTAAAAAAGCCAGCATATCTGTTTCCAATACCATTTTCATCGCTCACAAAAGTAAAATGACTGGCATTGTATGGTGTAGGAAAACGAGCATTACCATACTTTAAATTACTAAGTTGTGTTATCTGGTTAAGCTCTGGCTTGTCACCAAAATCGGTTACTAAAAATACATTGTACCTATTATTGCTTGGTAGCATAGTATCGCCACTTGCAGCAGTAGCACTAGGTCTGTTGCTGCTAAAAATAATACCTGTTTTATTCGGGAACGATACAAAAGTTGCATCCAAATCATCATACACGTCATTTGTAATTTGCCTTATCTTTTCTTTTTCTATATCAAAAGTATAAATATCAGCATGTCCATTTTTTACGGCAGATAATAAAAGTGTTCTGCTGTTTAGCATGTATTTTACATCTTGTATTTGGTCAAATTTATCGGTAAGGTCAAAACGGTATTGTTTAAAATTGCTTAGGGCATCGTATACAAATAATTTTAATTTCCCCTCGGTGCTATATATTACCGAAATTCTTGTGCCCTTTGGGTCCCAAGCTAGCATTGGGTAGTTAGGGTTTACTGTTGCATCGTAAGAACGAGAGCCATATTTAAGCAATGTTTTGTTTTCAAAATCGCTATTTAAAATTACCCTTGTAACTCCTTTTTTAAATTTCACCACTACATAATCATTGTTCTTTTTATTGGGGTTTACATTAAAACGATAATAATTCTGTCGCTTATTTATATCAAAACCTTCCACATAATTTCCTTTGGGGTAAGCTTTTCTTCTGTTAATATCTTTATAGTATTTATCATCTTGATACTCCATAAACTCGGCTTGCAATTGTTTAAAAGAAAGCTTTGTTATTTGTTTAGATGCCTTGTTTAAATTTTTATAAATCCTAGCTAGGTAAAGAAAATATGTAACATTTTCCTTTTTGTATTTTTCTTCTATGTAGTACCAAAATGCATGACCAGCAAGCAAAGGTTTTTGATAGGCAAATTTTGAGAATTTTGTATAATTGTTACTTAGTATTTCACTCTTCAATTCATCATCAAGGTCAGTACTCCAGTTTTCACCTACGTAGGCTACGTAGCCATCTGTAAGCCACAAGGGTAGGTCTAGCAAGGCTTGGTTGCTGGCTACTTCGCCAAGGTCATCTCCAAATAAAAGGTTTTTGGTAATAATATCTGCAATGCCTTGCCTTATTTGTCTTTTAAGGTTATAATGATTTGCATCGTAGTAAATAACCATTTTATTGTTTACCAATCTTGTAACGCCGCCAGTATTTAGCAGGTCAGATTGTAATCCAATATTTGTTTGTTGCATATCGGCATACTCATTGTACAAAATTACATTTGCCCTGCGTTGCAAACTGTTTTCTGTAGCAGCTTCAATTTGTGGCAATTCTTTTTCGCCAACCTGTGCTACAAATTTTGCAAGCTCTTGACCACCTGTATAAAAATAAACATTAAAATTTTTGGTTTGATAAAACTGCCATTTAAAGTTTTTATACTGAACCCTATTTTTACCAAACGTAACAGCATTTACTTGCGCTCTACTAATAGCCGTTGTAAAAATAAAAACCATTGAAATAAAAAATATTCTACTAAACTTTGTCATACTTATATTTGATATTAAGTTCTAAAATTAGTTTATTAACCCTTACAATTAAAATCATTTTAAAAATTTTACATGCTTAAAATAAAATCTTTCGAATTTAGCCCCATTCAGGAGAACACATATATACTTTATAATGAGTTTAACGGATGCATCATTATTGACCCAGGTTGTTATTATGATGCCGAAAAAGATGAATTGGTTGCATTCATTTCCAATAATAACCTAATACCCAAAATGCTTGTAAATACACATTGCCACCTCGATCATGTATTTGGCAACAAAATGCTAGCAGAAAAATACCAACTTAGCCTACAAATACACGAAAAAGAGAAATTTGTACTAGACTTTGCTCCAAAAAGTGGGCTCATGTACAACTTGCCATTTGATAATTATGCAGGCGATTTTGTTTACCTAACAGAAGCAAATACTCTACAACTTGGGCAAGATACCCTACAAATACTACTTACCCCAGGCCATAGCCCAGGTAGCTTAAGTTTTTATAGTGCGGCAGATAAATTTGTAATAAGTGGAGATGCCTTGTTTAAAAACAGCATAGGTCGTACCGATTTGCCAGGAGGAGACCACGATTTGCTAATACAAAGTATAAAAGACAAATTGCTTACCCTACCAAATGATACAGCAGTGTATAGTGGACACGGTCCAGCAACAACCATAGGAGAGGAGCGTTTGAATAACCCTTATTTGCAATAAAGATTATACCGAAGCTTTTTGTGTGCTTTGCTCCTCAGCGTCTTTGCGTGAAATCTCTTTTTCTAGTTAAATTATCCATAATCTTATACCTAATGTCTAATATCTAATATCTTGTGTCTAGTAACTATTTTCTAGTTAAAGTATTTGAAGCCAATAAATTATTACTACAAATAAAAAATAGCAGCAAGTGTCTGACACCTGTATAATTATCTAGCAAAGTTTAATAGTATTTGCGGGTGTCTGACACATTTATTGGTGCGTCCATTTCTATAATTTCTGCACAAAGTTTTTTCAAATGTATCAGACACCTACAAGCACCCTAAAATGTGAAGGCTTCTTTTTTAGGTGTCAGTCACAGCAAACCCTAAAATATCTGATATCTCCTGTCTATTATCTCATGTCTAACTTTCTTTAATCTTGTGTCTAATAATCTTACGTCTATTGTCTAATTTCTAGTTAAATTATCCATAATCTTACATCTTATGTCTAATATCTTATATCTACTATCTTATTTCTAGTATCTAATTTCTATATTTGCGGCAATTCTTTATGAAAAAAATACACATTGCCATTATTGTTGCGTTAGTACTCATAGCAGATCAGGCATTAAAAATTTATGTAAAAACATCTTTTCCGCTAAATACCTCTAGGGCAATAGCTGGCAATTGGTTTAATTTATACTTTGTAGAAAACCCTGGTATGGCTTATGGAATGAAGTTTGGTGGCAATTGGGGCAAGCTGGCACTCACTGTTTTTAGAATGGGGGCAGTAGTGTTTGGTACTTGGTACTTGGGCAGCATTATTAAAAAAGGGTATACCAAAGGTTTTATAGTATGTGCATCTCTTATATATGCAGGTGCACTGGGCAATTTGATAGACAGTTGCTTTTACGGAATGATTTTTGACAAAGGCATGTTGTACAATGCAGCTATAAACAATTATACCGATTATAGTGGATTGGCAAAATTTGAAAAACCGGGTTACGCCTCATTTTTGCATGGCAATGTAGTAGATATGTTGTATTTTCCAATAATAGAAGGTACTTTCCCTAAGTGGGTACCAGTATGGGGCGGCGAAAGTTTTATTTTTTTTAGACCTATTTTTAATATTGCAGATGCAGCAATAAGTACAGGTGTAATTACGTTATTAGTTTTTCAAAAAAGATTTTTTAAGCAACGAAACCAAGAAACAACGGGTCATACTATAGAGACTACATCAAGAGTAGATGATCTTTCTCAAATGTCATAAAATATAAAGCGTAAAATAAAGAATTAGCCATAACAATAATTTTATATTAACCTTAATGTTCAAATGGCGAATAACATATTACTTTTACAAAACAATAAATATAAAAAAATGAAATTGTTACGTTTACTCCTTCCGTTTTTATCATTAGGTATTATTTTAAGTGCCTGCCAAAAAGATTACAGTGCCGAAAGTGGTACAGCCAAGGGCAATATTGTAAAAGATGCCGCTGGCGATTGTACAGGGTCAACAACTGGCGCATTTGTAAAAGATGTAACACTAGGCCTTACTAGCTATGCCGATGTACAGGTAAATATTACCCAGCTTGGTATTTACAGTATAAAATCGGATACCGTAAATGGATATTTTTTTAGCGGCACCGGTTATGCAGCTATAGAAGGGCTTACTACGGTACGCCTTACAGCTATTGGTAAACCCATAGCTGCTGGTGTAGATGTATTTAACTTAAAATTTGATGCAAGTACTTGCCAAATAGATGTTATAGTAACAGCCACAGGAGGTGGTGGAGGTGGTACGGCTGCAGTGTTTACTTTAAATGGTTCGCCTACGGCTTGCGTAGCATCTACACAAACTACAAACTTTTTTGCAGGCCTTACAGCAACTGCTGCAAATACAGTAACTGTATTTGCTAATGTAACCACTGCTGGTACTTACGCTATAAATACAGGTACTGCTGTAAATGGATTAACATTTAGCGGTGCTGGTACTTTAGCTGCTGGTACAAATGTGCCAATTGTGCTTACTGCTAGTGGTACGCCTACCGCTGCTGGTGCTACTTTTACTTATCCGCTTGCTATTACTACTGTACCGGCAAGTAATTGTAGTTTTACATTAACGGTGCAAGCTGCTCTTGCACCAGCTGTGTTTACATTTAATTGTGCATTTGCTAGTGTAAATGGAACGTATGTGGTAGGTACTGCTATGAACCCTGCAACTAACAGAATTACGATGCCAGTGACAGTTACAACCCCTGGTACTTACAATATAAGCACAACTTTAAATGGCGTAACATTTGCTGCCATTGGAGCTTTAACCGCAACCCCTTCTGTACAAAATATAACCCTTATTGCGCTTGGAAATCCTACAATTACAGGTGTAGGTGTAAATAATTTTATTTTTAATGGCGGCGGTGGAGCGTCATGCTCTGTGCCAGTTACATATACAACACCGCCACCAGCAACTGGATTTATAAGAGCATTTATTGATGGTTCTGCAACACTAACAGACCTTGGTAATACAACATTAGCAGCAACATTTGATAATACCACACTCCCTGGCACTACTAATATTGTATTTGGTGGGGTAAATGCCGCAGGAGAATCAATCGTTATTGATCTTTCAGTTTTAGGGGCTATTGCTGCTAATACAAATTACACTGTTAATCAATCACTTACTGGAATAGTAATTGATGCTGGATACATAACATCAACTGCTACCGGAAATGTACTTTATACTATAACTTCAGATATATTAACTACACAGCCAACACCATTAACAGTTCGTTTTACTACTGTTACAACTACACATATAGTTGGTACATTTTCTGGAAGAATGGATGATGATGCAGGAGGTCCAACTTTTAAAACATTTAATGGTTCATTTGATATAACCTACTAGTTATTTTTCAAGATTTTAATAAAAATGCCGATTTAAAAATCGGCATTTTTTGTGTCTTTACTTTTTGTATTTTACTTCGTCAATATCATTGTCTTGGAATCTATCAATACATCGTCTACCATAAGTGAGTAAACATACGTGCCAGCGCTTAATTGCCCGCCATTAATGTCGAGGCTTTGTCCGTTCTTGCTATTCAGCTCAAAGGTTTTTATTTTTTTACCTTCTAAGCTTGTAATGGTAATAGCAGCTTTTGTAGCAGTACTTGGTATTGTGTAGCGTATAGTGGTTGCTTTGTTAAATGGGTTAGGTGCATTTTGAAAAAGCTTTGCTTCGTTACTTGCATCTGTAATTTTTATAGAACCTTCTATATTTTTATTAGCCATAACCAGTGCTCTCAATTCTGCCATATCTTTTTTAAGGGCTTCGTTGGTTTTGGCTTGCTCATCTATAGCTTGTTTTAAACTAGTATTTTGTGTACTAAGTTCTTGTACTGCTTTTACAAGTGGTACTACAAATTGTGCGTAGGCTAGGCTATAGTTATCATCTTTTGTTTGTGGTATATGCAACCCATTAAAATCGTAACCAACAGCCGCCGCAGCTACTTCTACCTCTTGGGCTATAAAACCACTTTGGCGTATGGCGGTAGATGGGGCAAAATTTTTATCTTCAAAATATTTACTGCTTACACTATCAGGCATGTTTGCAGTAAGAAATTCTGTAAACTTTCTTGTGTCAAAATTGTATACTACTGGGCGCAAACGTTTAATAAACTCTAAACCTACTACATCCTCCTCAGATATATTATTTTTAAAACGTCCATCAGATATAGTATTATAGGTGGGACCTTCTACTTCAGTAACGATGGCATCTCCTAGTCTTATTTTATTGCTAGTATTTACCAGAGAATATGCTCCAATTGCCCCTGAATTAGAAAAATTAAATGCTGTAGGGTTTGCATGTGATCCAATACCAACATTATTGTCTCCAAAAATATTATATCCAAACGCATAATAGCCTAAAGTAGAATTTTCGTTGCCAGTTCTATTGTCAAAAAGTGACTGAAAGCCAATTGAAGAGTTCCAGTTGCCAGTTATATTTCCTTGGTTTCCCGAAAGTCCAACTGATGTATTTCCACGGCCAGTTTGGTTAAATTCTAAATTGTAAAGACCAATAGCAGTATTCTGATTGCCTTCTGTATTATAACGAAGTGCTCCATCACCAATAGCAGTGCTTGCAATTCCCAAAGTATTATATGCTAAAGCCTCGTAGCCCATGGCAGTGTTACCATACCCTTTAGTATTCGAAAAAAGAGAATGAAAACCATTTGCTACATTTTGATAACCGAAGGTATTATTTAATCCAGCTTCTTGTCCATAAAAAGTATTAAATAAAAATGGATCTATTCTCCCTGCTTGTTTGTTATTTACCCTAATATTAAATGGCACATTATCCGTAGTGCCAATAAAATTTGTACCGTCTATTGTACCTGCATTGCCTGTTAAACTCCAACCAGTTCCACCGCCTCCTGCTGGAGCTTGCCATGTCGCTACGCCAAAAGCATCGCTAGTAAGTACATTGCCTGCGGCTAAAGTGCCTCCTGTTATTTGTAAGCCACCAGTTATTAGTGTAGCAGTTGTGCCTGTGCCTGCATAAACGGTCGTTAAATTTGCATCTCCTAATTGAATTGAATTACTATTATTTACAAGAGCTCCAAATCCTATTGCTGTTGCATTAGTTAATGCTCCCGAGGCAGTACTTGCACCATAACCAATAGCTGTATTATTACTACCAGTAATGTTGGCCGCAAGGGAGAACATTCCAATAGAAGTGTTAAAAATGCCAGTTGTGTTGTTGTTAAGTGACTGATAACCAACAGCGGTACTGCCAATACTATTATTTGATGATTGAAGTGCATAAACTCCTACAGCTGTATTTAGACGCCCATTACCAGGATGCGCACCTGAACCAATAGCAACATTGGAATGTCCAATAGTATTTGCAGCAAGCGCATTACTACCTATAGCCGTATTATTATTACCAGTTGTATTACTTTTTAAAGCTCTATAACCGTTTGCAGTATTAAAGGTGCCGAGCCCTGTTGTATTTGACAAAAGTGTTTCAAATCCAAATGCAGTATTGTTAGTGCCTGTTATTGGTATAGAGTTTAGGTTATACGAAACACTCTGTGCATTTGTTTTGTAACCAATAAAAAGTAACATGGTTAAAATACAAATTAGTTCTCTACTGTTTTTTAGAAAACTAAATTTAAAATCGTGATTGTTTTTAATAATAGTGTGCATAATTTTAAAATTTTAATTGTGATTAAAAATGTTTGATAAATTATGTGTAAGTTAATTGTTTATTAATAATTTACATATTATTTTATTGTAAATACTTATCGATTCTTTTTGTAGGTTTATAACTACATCTATAGCATGTATTGGTAGCCTCATTCTCTAGTAAGTACCTATTTAGCCAAAGCTAAGATGATGATAGGGAGAATATTTAAGGTGGCATTAATTCCTAATGATGTAAATTGATGTTATGTGTTGGCTGCAGCTAGAATTGGTAATTTATTTCTTCGCTTCTATATGCTTGCAAGTTTTATTTCCTTCGCAAGACTGAACCAGTCTTTTGTAAGGTTGTGCGTAAAGGAAGTTTGTAAAAGACTGGTTCAGTCTTTTACAAATCTGTAGGTTCTGCAATTGGCAATTTTTTTCTTCGCTTTGTATAAGCAGGCAAGTTTTATTTCCTTCGCAAGACTGAGCCAGTCTTTTGCTAAGCTGTGCGTAATGGGAGTTCGTAAAAGACTGGTTCAGTCTTTTACGAATTGGTAGCTTCTGCCATTGGCAATTTTTCTTCTAGTTTATTATATGTACAAAAAGTTACAGTTTCGCAAGACTGAACCAGTCTTTTGCAAGGTTGTGCGTATAGGGAGTTCGTAAAAGACTGGCTCAGTCTTTTACAAATTAGTAGCTTTTGCCTTTGGCAGTTTTTTTCTTCGCTTTGTATATGCAGGCAAGTTTTATTTCCTTCGCAAGACTGAACCAGTCTTTTGTAAGGTTGTGCGTAAAGGGAGTTCGTAAAAGACTGGCTCAGTCTTTTACGAATTAGTAGCTTTTGCCTTTGGCAGTTTTTCTTCTAGTTTATTATATGTACAAAAAGTTACAGTTTCGCAAGACTGAACCAGTCTTTTGTAAGGTTGTGCATAAAGGGAGTTTGTAAAAGACTGGCTCAGGTTTTTACGAATTGGTAGCTTCTGCCATTGGTAATTTTTCTTCTCGTTTATTGTTTGCATATGAAATTACAGTCTCGCAAGACTGAGCCAGTCTTTTGCAAGGTTGTGCGTAAAGGGAGTTTGTAAAAGACTGGCTCAGTCTTTTACGAATTGGTAGCTTCTGCCATTGGCAGTTTTTCTTCTCGTTTATTATTTGCATATGAAATTACAGTTTCGCAAGATTGAGCTTACTTGAGAGAGTACAGTAATGGAAATAATCCCATACCTCCCACACGATTTAAGTATATTAGCAAAATGAAAATACTTTTTTCTCTTATTCTATGTTATTGCTTGCAAACAGTAGCGGCTCAAAAAGTTATTATTTCTGGCAAAGAAGGCAATAGGCCTTTGGTTTGGGGCGATTTTGTAGGTAAACCAGACAATATTATTTCCTATTTTGCAATGACATTTTGGACGCTTAACTATGGGTTCTCTAACGTGCAGTTTAAAGGAGAGAACGTTGTTATTGGTAGTTTTGATGTAAAGCTAGAACTAAATGGAAAAGGAAGTTGGGTAAAAAAGGGTAAAGAATCTGCAGAACTTTTGGTACATGAGCAGGGGCATTTTAATACTGGTCTATTATGTTTAAAAGAAATGATAAGGCGTGAAAAAGAAATGGCTTCAACATTTAACCGTAAAAACTTTAGCGAAAAAATACAAGCACTATTTAATGAGGTAATGAAAAAATACCATGATATGGGTATACAATATGATGAAGAGAGTGACCATAGTAAAAATAAACAGGGACAAGAGAAATGGAATGCTTTTTTTGCGGAGCAATTGGCATTGTAGCAAAAGGTAGATACAAAGTTGATTAATAAATAACTGACTTTTGTTGTGTTTCATAGTACTTTTGTACAATACTCATTAATCATTTTTTTATTTAACCATGGGCTTATTTGACAAATTATTTGGAAAAAAACAGCAACAAGAAACCTTGGATGCTGGCTTGCAAAAAACCAAGGAAAGTTTTTTTGGGAAAATTACAAAGGCTATAGCAGGAAAAAGTACTGTAGATGAAGAGGTGCTAGATAATGTAGAAGATGCATTAGTAAGTGCAGATGTGGGTATAGAAACTACCGTAAAAATAATTGACAATATTGAAAAGCGTGTAGCTAAAGATAAATACCTTAATACTGCCGAATTAAATGGAATTTTGAAACAAGAGATAGAAGCCTTGTTGGTAAAGGCATCTGGCGATAGTGCATACGAAAATTACGAATTGCCAGCTGGGCATAAGCCGCATGTAATATTGGTAGTGGGTGTAAATGGAGTAGGAAAAACAACTACAATTGGTAAGCTTGCTCACAATTTTACAAAGGCAGGAAAATCGGTATTGCTTGGTGCAGCAGATACTTTTAGAGCAGCAGCTGTGGAGCAGCTAACCATATGGAGCGAACGCACAGGTGTGCCTATTGTAAAGCGTGAGCAAGGCAGCGACCCAGCATCTGTAGCCTATGATACGGTAGTAAGTGGAGTGTCTCGTAACTCCGATGTAATATTGATAGACACTGCAGGCCGCTTGCACAACAAAGCACACCTTATGGATGAGCTGAGTAAAATAAAAAAAGTAATACAAAAAGTAATACCAACTGCACCACACGAAGTAATGCTTGTACTAGATGGTAGCACAGGGCAAAATGCATTAGAACAGGCAAAACATTTTACGGCTACTACAGAAGTAACAGCACTTGCCATTACAAAATTAGATGGTACAGCAAAGGGCGGTGTGGTAATAGCTATAGCAGACCAATTTAAAATACCTGTAAAATTTATTGGCGTAGGAGAAAAAATGGAAGATCTTTTGGTATTTGATGCAAAGCAATTTGTGAATGGGTTGTTTTAATGAAATCTTCTCAACTTTTAAAATACATTTTACTTTGAAAATTTTTATAGCAATACTATTGTGTACACCATTATTATGTGTAGCACAACAACCACAACCAAAATTTGAAAACGACACGCTTTATACTGCAAGTGGGTATAAAATATACAAAGGCTTAACCCTGCACTTTGGAAAAGGTACTAGAACCAATGGTAAGTTTAGGTTTGTAAATATAAAGACTGATATAGCTAGTGCTTCATTAACAAACAACTCTATTGTTGTAAAAAAAATGAAAAATTATGGTATTTCTGTATTGGGAAATGGCTACATAACAATAATAGGAACTATTAAATATAAAGATGGCTCTAAGGGGTCTGTAGATATTCATATGGCTTTTGACAGGGCTATAGAAAACTCACCGAATTTACCAAGCGAATTGATAGTGCCTGATGAGTATAGAAATAAAAAAATTTTGAGTGTGGCTGATGAAATAAAAAAGCTTAATAATTTGTATGAAGATGGTATTATAACGAAAGAAGAATTTGAAGTGCAGAAGAAGAAATTGTTGGATAGGTAAAGACTAGAATTATTAGGCTAATTGAAGTTCAATAATTCTAAACCAAAATGTTAGAAATTATCTTTTACTTTGGAATTCTTAATGTCCTAGTGGTTCAAAAAAAATCAACTCAAATTTCTCTTCATTCCATTTTAAGTAGATGTTCTTATACTTTGTGTTTCTTTTATACCTTAGTGCCTTTGTGGTTCAAAAAAATCAACTCAAATATTTTATCAGCAAAATAACCACTCCATAAATTACAGTTGTTACAAAAAGACCTTTGCCAGTTTGGTCTTTTCTTGCATTTATATAGAGTGTAAAAAATAGTGCATTCATCATAAGCGATACGCTTAAGCCAGCACTCATAATACCATGCCCTGGCTGATGATAAATAAACTGTAATACTTCTTTAAAACTCAGCATGCCAAATTTATAAAATTTGAGCATTAGTAAACCAGCAAGAGGAGCTAAAATACCAAGTATACAACCGTAAATAAAATTATCTTTTTTTAGCATTATTTAAATAGTTTGTTTTTTTCTAACTGTGCTTTTAATTTGTAGTTGGTAAGGTCAAATTGAACAGGTACCACGCTTACATAATTGTGCTCCAATGCCCACACATCTGTATCTTTTGATTTGTCAAAATTTTTGAAAGCACCAGTTAGCCAATAGTACTTCTTCTTGTGAGGATCTATTCGCTCTATAAAATCTTCTTCATATTTTGCATAAGCTTGTCTACATAATTTTATACCTTTTATGCTTTCCATACTGCCAGCAGGTATATTTACATTTAATAGTAAATGCTTGTCTTGTTTTTTGCTCATTACTTCTTTTACTATTTTGGCTACAATTTGTTTTGCAGCACTAAGGTCGGCATCATAACTATAATCCATCATAGAAAAACCAATGCTAGGTATGCCTTCTATACTTGCCTCCATAGCGGCCGACATAGTGCCGCTGTACAATACATTTATAGAATGATTAGCACCATGGTTTATGCCACTTAAACAAATATCGGGCTTACGGTGCAGTACTTTATCTACAGCCAATTTTACACAGTCTACTGGTGTGCCGCTAGTTTGCCAACTTTCTATTTCTCCAAACAAATCCATTTTACGCATGCGTAGCGGAGAGCCGATGGTGATGGCATGCCCCATACCGCTTTGTGGCTTGTCTGGTGCTACTACTACCACACGGCCAAAATCTTTTACTGCTTCTACCAATGCACGTATACCAGGCGATGTGATATCATCATCATTGGTTATGAGAATAATGGGTTGTTCTTTTTTACCAATTTTCTTTACCATAAATTATTTTATATTTTTTCTTGCTGCAATAAAACTTCCAACAAAAGCAATCATTGCAATTATATTACTTACGATGCATGCTAGAAATAAATATTTTTTTGCGCCCCAGTCTTCAATTTTAAGAAAACGCATGGTACATATAATAAGAAGTACAAGTGTAAGCACTACTACTACATGAGAAATTATTTTATTTTGGCTAGCTACTCCTTTTTGAAGTACTAAAAATAATAAACCAAATGCAGCAGGAATTAATGCTGTAACAGCACGAGTACCCTCTGGTGTAAGTATCATAAAATAGCCGTATAAGCCTGCTGCTAGGAGTACAATTGCATTTAATAAATTAGCCTGTGTTGCTTTCATGTTTATAGTTTTTAATAACAAAGATAATTCTAAAATGCTATGGATTAAATGTGATTTGAGAATAGTTTTTTATAAAGCTTTCTTTTTATTTATTAGCGTTACTAATATTTTACTTAAAAGTAAATAGCTAATTTTTCTCCCAATGCATGAGGCATATTTACCTTTTTCATGGTACTTGCTTCCACAAAAAAAAGTGTGGTAGTACCTTTATTCAATAATTTTTTAGCTTCATTAAATATCTCAGTGTGGAATGTAATGCTGTGTTGTGTAGGCAATTCTTGTAAAGTTGTTTTTACCGTTATTAAATCATCGTATCTAGCTGGTCGTACAAAACTGCTTTGGGTTTCTACTACGGGCATAATGATACCCATTGCCTCAATATCTTTATAGGTATAACCCAATTTACGTATGGCTTCCGTACGACCAATTTCATAAAACTGTGCATAGTTGCCATAATATACAACACCCATTTGGTCTGTTAATGCGTAGTGTATGCGTATTTGGGTTTCGGTTGTGTACATGTTAATAATTGATAGATTTTAGACACTAGACATAAGATGCTAGCTGTAAGATGATAGACATAAGATGTTTGATTTTATACAGAAAATTTAAGATATTAGGTATAAGGATTCTCTTATCAAAGCCTAGGTCTTGTGTCTAAAATCTTATGTCTGACATCTCAATACTATTTCCCAATCATACTATCTATACTTACTTTACCAGGGCCTACCAGAAGAAGAGCCGTATATGCAGCAATAAATAGCGACACTGTATTCTCTCCTAAATAATCATTGTGATGTACCTTCCACATAGCTACAACCATTGTAATAATAAGTGGAATACATGCAAACCTAGTAAAAAGCCCAATTATCAATAAAAAGCTGCAAAAGAATTCTGAAAAAATAACTAGGGCTGTAGTTGCTTTCTGACCAATTCCCAAAAAGTTAATCATTTCGTTTGCTGTGCTTTGAAAGTGCGTAAGTTTTTCGTAACCGTGTATTAACATTAAACCACCTGCGACAATACGCAGCAATAGCATGGCGGTATTAAATGTACCTGCAGAATAATTTGTAGATAATAATTTTCTCATTTTTTAAGGTTTAGTTTTTTATTGGTTGTGTTAAAGTTTTTTTATTCTTTTACCAACCTGTTAATAGTGATGTAAAAATAGTTTTCATTTGTATACATTGCAAAATATTCTTAAATATATTTTTTAATGGTATAATATTTGCAAATGCACTGCAAATTTAATTTTTGTAATTTGATGCCTAATAAAGCCTTGCACATGAATAAACATTTTTTTTTATCTTCAATAGCTGTGATGCTTACCTGTATTGCATTTGCACAGCCAACGCATGTATTTACAGACGAAGAAAAAGATTATAAAACAGTAAAAGAATTTATTGCCAAAGAGGAATATGCTTTTGCATACCCGCTTATAAAAGGCTTAAAGTTGAAATATAGAGAAGATAGAAAATCTGACCATGCTTATATAAATGATGATATTAATTATTATAACGCTTTGTGTGAGTTGAAATTTTTACAAGATATTGGCAAAGATGATGCGGTTGAATACATCAATACAGTTACCAATGAACCTCGTAAACAAACCATGAGTTTCCATTTGGCACATTATTATTTCTTAAAAAATGAATATAGTAACGCTATAAATGCATTTGATGATGCTGGTTATGAAAACTTGAGTAATGAGCAAATTGCCGATGCAAAATTTGAGAAAGCATATGCATATTTTAATTTAAGACAATTTGCTGAAGCTAAACCATTGTTTGAAGAAATACAACAAGTATCTACTGGTAAATATTATATTCCTGCAAATTATTATTATGGTTTTATAAGTTATTACGATAGGCAGTTTGCCGAAGCACTTAGAGCATTTAAATTGGTAGAAACATATGATGAGTATAAAGGAGTAGTGCCATATTACATAGCAGAAATATATTATTTTCAAGGTAAAAAGGATGAGGCTTTGCGGTATGGCGAAAGTGTACTTAGCCGAAACACACAATTGTACTACGATACACAAATGCGCTTATTAATGGGGCAAATTTATTTTGAGCGCAAAGAATATGGTAAGGCACTTCCATTATTGGAGAATTATGTAAACAGTAGTAACAAAGTTTCCAAAGAGGTGTTGTATGAATTAAGTTTTTGTTATTACACTGCTGGCAATACGCAAAAAGCTATAGATGGGTTTAAACAACTTAGTAGCGAAAAAGATTCGATGGGGCAAAATAGTATGTATTTGCTTGGCGATTTGTATTTAAAAACGGGCGATAAAGCCAATGCTAGAACAGCTTTTCAATACTGTGCCTATAATAGCAGTAATACATTGCAGCAGAAAGTATCTCGTTTTAATTATGCAAAATTATCGTACGAGTTGAGCTATCAGGATATTGCCTTGATAGAAATAAAAAGTTTTTTGAATGCTTATCCTAATTCTGAATATGAGCTGGAGGCTAAAGAGATATTGGTACAATTACTTGCACGCACTAGTAATTTTACAGATGCGTTGGCCGTCTATCAGTCTTTAGATAAACCTACTTTGGCCATGCAAAAAATATATCCTTCTATTTTATATGGTAAGGCTATAGAGAATTTTAACGACCAGCAATTGATAAGTTCAGATGATTTATTTGCAAAAGTAATTGCAGATGCTAATGCAGGTAATACTGCTGGCTATGCTAATTTTTGGAGAGGAGAAATTGCATATAGGCAACAGCGATACGATGATGCTGTTCGTTTTCTGTCTATCTTCTTAGAAAAGAATTTGCCAGTGCAAGGTGAGGCCAACCAAACTACAGCAAGGTATAATATTGCCTATAGTAAATTTCAAAAAGAAGAGTACGGGCAAGCAGTTGCTTATTTTGAGCAAGTAACAAAAACGGTTTCGCCTACATCATCTGCGCTAGCCTTTGATGCCCATATACGCACAGCTGATGCCTATTACATGCAACGTGATTATGCAAAGGCGAATGCTATGTATGATGCATCAATGGCAGCTTCCTCGCCACAGAGCGATTATGCCATGTACCAAAAAGCCATGATAGCGGGCATTAAAAGTGGAGGGGACAAAATAAAAATATTGAACAATATTAATAAACAATATCCAGCTAGTACACTTGGGCAAGATATAAATATGGAGATAGCGCTTACTTATATTGCAGATGCAAAATTTGGAGATGCAGTGCCTTATTTAAACAACATTATTGCATCTAACAACGGGGGCTTAAAACCTCAGGCATTTCTTAAGCTTGGGCTTGCACATTACAATAACAAGAATAATGCTGAAGCCCTAAAAGCATACACGCAATTAATAAAAACCTATCCGCAATCTACAGAAGCAGACGAAGCAATAGATATTGTAAAAGCAATTTATGTGGAGGAAGGCAGACCGGATGATTATGTGGCTTTAATGAACCAAATTGGAAAACAAGTTTCTATTTCCGAAGCAGATTCGCTCAGCTATACAGCAGCAATAAATAAATATGATGCTGGTGATTGTGCTACAGCAATAAATTCTTTTACTAATTATTTGTCTAAGTATCCTAATGGAGCTTATGCTTTAGAAGCTAATTATTTTGGAGCTGTATGTTATCAAAAGAATAAAGATTTGCCAAATGCAATTATTGGTTATGCTTATGTAAGTAGTAAAGGCAATAGTAAATATTTTGAAAAAGCTACTTTAGAAGCAGCTCGTATAAATTATTTTGAATTGAAAAATTACGCAGAAGCAAAAAAATATTTTGAATCGCTAAGGGTAAATTCTGTTGTACAAGATAATCAGCTAGAAGCCTTGCGTGGCTTGGTTCGTTGCTACTATCAAACAAAAGATTATACGCAAGCTAATATATCGTCTAAAGAATTATTAACAAGAAAGGGGATAAGTACGGACGATAAATCTATCGGATATTTAGTGTTGGGTAAATCTCAACAAGTGGCTGGTGATTGTGCTGCGGCTATTGTATCTTTTAAAGCAGCTGCGGCTATAAACCGCTCTGCTTGGGGTGCAGAGGCTAGGTACGAGTTGGCAAATTGCCAGTTTACACAAAATAATTTAGCTGCTGCTGAAAAAGCAGCGCTGGCTACCATAAAAGAAATAGGTTCTTACGATGAGTGGGTAACCAAATCTTATATTTTATTGGGAGATATTTTTATGCAACAAAAAGATTATTTTAATGCAAAAGCTACTTACGAAAGTGTGGCTAAAAATACCACAATGCCAGAGCTAAAAAATAGTGCACAACAAAAATTAGATGCAGCAATAGCAGCAGAAAAATCTGAATCAAAAATAAGCAACTAAGCATATGAAGAAATTAGTAATGATAACTGGGTGTACTTTATTTTCGTTTGCTGCTATAGCGCAGCAACCAGGTAAAACACAATCCATAGATATAAACTCTGCTTATAAACCCGTATTGCGTAATGCGGTAAAAATAAATCTTGCAGGGTCACAATTGCCAGTAGACAGCTCTAAACCAAATTTGAATTATAAAATACCATCGCAAAATTTATTTTATGCCTACAGCCCAATATCCTTAAAGCCGCTAGCATTGGAGCAGGATAGCAATTTGTATTTGGGAAACAGAAATTTTGTAAAACTAGGTTTTGGTAATTTTACAACACCTTTTGTAAATGCAGGCATAAGCTTTGGTGATGGTAAAAAAAGTCTATTGAATCTTACAGGAGATTATATACAATCTAAAGGAACGGCTATCGTTAATCAAGATTATGCACAGCTCAATACAAAAGCAGCAGGTAGTTATTTTATGCCAAAGAGTGAAGTGTATGGCTCAGTAGATTTGAATTTACATACATATTATTTGTATGGGTACGACCATAGTTTGGTAGCTTTTAAAAGAGACAGCATACAACAGCAATTTCAAAATATAACGCTGCGTGCAGGGTATAAAAATACACAAGCTACAGCATCTGGCATTAGCTATAACCCAAATATAGAGCTCAATTTATTTACGAGTAAAAGTAAAGTAACCGAAACTAATGCTATTGTAAACATTCCTTTTGAAAAAGTAATTAACGATAATTTTTCTGCTAAGTTAGCTTTGCAAGCAGATTTTACAAACTATACAACCAAGTATACAGCTACCACAAATTATACTTCTTCAAATACCATTGTACAAATAAACCCTGCGGTAAATTATCACTCAGATTTGTTTAAAATACACGGCGGTATTATAGCTGCATGGAACAATAAGCAATATGAATTGCTACCAGATATTTATGCAGAAGTACCAATAAAAGATAAGGTTTTTTCTATACAAGCTGGTTGGATAGGGCGCTTAGTAAAAAATAGTTATAGAAATTTAACCGTTTTAAATCCTTATTTATCGCCTGTGCTGTCTCAGCTTAATACGAAAGAAACAGAGTATTATGGGGGCATAAAAACAAGCCTTGCTAAGCATTTTAATTTTAGTGCCAAGGCTGGCCTTGTGCAGTATAAAAACCTTCCGCTTTTTATAAATGATACGCTTGCAAACGAAAAATCTTTTTTGGTAAGCAACGAATCTTCATTAAACAATTTTAGGATACATGCAGATATAGGTTATATAAACCAAGATAAATTTTCTTTAACAAGCTCTGTAAACATAAATGGATATACATCTATGCAAAGCAATGCAAAAGCATGGCATACTATACCATTAGAAATAACTGGCTCATTACGCTGGTGGGCATTAAAAACAGTACTCCTAAAAGCAGATGTGCGCTTTTTTGACGGCAGTAATTATTTAGCAAAAGGAAATGTAGCTAAACCACTTAGCGGAGGCACAGATTTAAGTGCTGGGGTTGAATTTAAAATAACCAAAAAAATATCAGTTTGGGGCGATGCCAATAACATTTTAAATAGTAAATATGAGCGTTGGCACAATTATGAGGTATATGGGGCTAATTTTATGGGTGGAGTTTTGTTGCATTTTTAACAACTATGTTCTATTATTGCATTATGCAAAAGCTTTTGGTAGATTATCTTTTTAAATACAAGCAATGTGCTTTACCACAATTGGGCACTTTGCAAATAAAAAATATACCTGCTTCATCAATTTTTGGAGAGCAAAAAATAGCTGCGCCTATTCCTGAAATTCATTTTTCGGATACCATAAATAATAGCCAGTATTTGCAAGAGTACATAGCTGAAAACAAAAATATAAGTACTAACGAAGCTGCACAACAATTAATAAAAATAGTTGAGGATATAAAAGCATTGCAATTTGGAGAAAGTATAGTTTTACCAAATGCTGGAAAGTTTTGTAAAGACGAGCATAAAAAAATCACTTTTATTGCTAATGAGGTGCCAGTTTATTTTTTACCATCTGTACATGCCGAAAGAGTAATACACCCCAATGAGTCGCATACAATGCTGGTAGGCGATACAGAAACAAGTACTACTGCCATGGCAGAATACTTTGCTGATGATGAGCAAAAAATAAAAAGTAAATGGTGGATTTGGGCGTTAGTGTTTTTTGGGCTATCTGCTGCTGCTATTGGGTTTTACGTAAGTGAGCATAAAACAAATTCTTTCTTTGGTGTGGCTACAAAACTAGATGTAAAAACTGCTGATAGCACTTATCGTATATTGCCGTAGCATCTTAGCTTTCCTTTTTTGCAATCATAATTAAACGTGGAGAAATACTTTCATCGTATTTTCCAAAATGATAATCTCCAAACACTTCTTTAATTTTTAAACCCTGCTTGGCAAACATTTTTTCAAAATCAGCTAACGTAAACTTAGCCACTTTTTCAGTGTATTGCATAGGTTTTGCTAGTGCCGCATCTTCTACGATTATTTTTTTATAAAAATGATGCTCGTCGCTCCACTTGCTAATAGTATATGTTGTATTGTCAATCTGCTGCTGCGTTTCAGCCACTTCTTTATTTGCTGAAAATTGCACATTTAAAAAATCCATTACAAAAATACCATTTGGTTTTATAGATGTTACAATACTTCTTATAGCATTATCATGCTCACGTTGTGTTTTAAAATACCCAAAACTTGTAAAAAAATTAAATGCTACATCAAAATAATTTATCCAAAAAGGCAAACGCATATCATGCTCAAAAAAGTGTAAATGTTCATCTTCACTTTCTAATGCTTCAGCAATACTTTCTCTGCTTAAATCTATACCAGTCACATCAAATCCCTTGCTGGCAAGCTGCATACTATGCCTACCTTTGCCGCAAGCCACATCAAGCATTTTTGCACCTGCTGTAGGTTGCAGGTGTGCGACTAAATTATCAATAAATGTTGCAGCCTCCTCCTCATCCCTGTGGGCATACAATTGATGATAGTAAGGCGAATTAAACCAATCTTTAAACCAAGTATCTAGCATTGGGCAAATTTAGCGGTTTAACAATAAATAATATTTTTTGATTTTTTTGGACGTGAGCCCTGGTTCGTTTTTCAACTGTAGTCCCGCTTTTCGCTTTTACTCCTCGGCATTCGTTCCTCATGCCTGTGGGGTAACCGCTGCAATCGGGCGTAGGTTTTCAGCAGTAAATCTTTTTTGAACATTCTTATACATTCTATCCAAAATCCGTCTAATCCGTTCAATCCGTATCATCCGTGTTCTATTACCTCATCAGTAAATCTTTTCTCAGTATTTCATAATCTGTCTCTAGAAAATCCGTTTTGTCCGTTCAATGCGTGTCATCCGTGTTCCATTGTTACATAAATCTATTCAAAATCCATATCATCCGTATTCTATTCCCCACAATTTTGTACCTTTGCCCTCCTTAAAATCAGATAAAAAGCATGGCATTAATAAAAAGTATTTCAGGTATAAGAGGCACTATTGGCGGCAAACCAGATGATAACCTTACACCATTAGATGTAGTAAAATTTGCAGCCGCATACGGCACTTGGCTCAAAACACAATCAGAAAGCACAGCAACAAATAAAAAAGTTGTAATTGGTCGTGATGGTCGCATTAGCGGAAAAATGGTAAGCAATATTGTATCATCAACATTAAGCGCATTAGGTATCGATGTAATTGATACAGATTTTAGCACCACACCAACCGTAGAAATGGCGGTGGTTTCTTTACAAGCTGATGGTGGAATTATACTTACTGCAAGCCACAACCCAAAAGAATGGAATGCATTAAAATTGCTAAACAACAAAGGCGAATTTATAAGTGGCGCAGAAGGCGAAATGATTTTGAATATTGCTAAAGAAGAAAGTTTTGATTTTGCCTCTGTAGAAAATTTAGGTAGCATTACAACTAACGATAAAACTTTAGCAGACCATATTGCAAAAGTTATTGCACACAAATTTGTAGATATAAAAGCCATAGCAGCAGCCAATTTAAATATTGTTGTAGATGTGGTAAATAGCACTGGCGCTATAGCTGTGCCAGCTTTGTTAGATAAGTTGGGTGTAAAAAATTATACCATCATCCACGGAGAAATAACGGGCGACTTTGCCCACAACCCAGAGCCCTTGCCAGAAAACCTTACAGACCTTAGCAGAGAAGTGGTAAAATTAAAAGCAGATTTAGGAATCGCCGTAGATCCTGATGTGGACAGGCTTTGCTTTGTATGCGAAGATGGTAGTATGTTTGGCGAAGAATATACCTTGGTAGCCGTAGCAGATTATATGCTTGGTTTACAAAAAGGAAATAGTGTGAGTAATATGAGTAGCACACAAGCATTAAGAGATGTAACCATAAAACATGGTGGCGAATATTTTGCTAGTGCAGTAGGAGAGGTAAATGTGGTAAATAAAATGAAAGCAAGAAGCGCAGTAATTGGTGGAGAAGGAAATGGTGGCA
Organism: Ferruginibacter sp.; assembly: GCA_031408295.1. Taxonomy (GTDB): domain Bacteria; phylum Bacteroidota; class Bacteroidia; order Chitinophagales; family Chitinophagaceae; genus Ferruginibacter. The sequence continues at coordinate 93,174 of JANNVW010000027.1, read as the reverse complement.
TCATTGTTCCAGATTTGCATTACGGTCGTGATGCATTAATAGGTATTGCACTTTTTCTTACACATTTGGTAAAGAGTGGAAAAACGGTTCGTCAGCTGCGCAATACATATCCAGATTATTTTATGAGCAAAAATAAAATAACCTTAAACGCAGGTGTGGATACAAAGAAAATATTTGCAGCCATAAAAGATAAATACAAAAACCAACCCATAAACGATGAAGATGGTTTGAAAATACAATTTGAAAACGATTGGGTACAATTGCGCACAAGCAATACAGAACCTATTATTCGTATTTATGCGGAGAGTAATTTAGAAACTACTGCTGATAATATTGCAAAAAGATTAATGAAGGATATACAGGAAGCAATGGTATAAATCGGTTGCGGGTTACGAGTTATGATAGTTTCGGGTTACGAGTTATTTAGTTGCGGGTTTTTTAGGCGCAAAGTTTATAACGAATACTCGCTTTTACAAAACTCGAAACCCGAAACCCGGAACTTTTAACTCGTAACTAAATTATGCAAAGAATCTACTTCGATAACGCCGCCACTACTGCACTTGAGCCAAAAGTGTTGGAAGCAATGATGCCATTTTTGTCAGATAAATTTGGCAATCCTTCTTCTATTTATTCTTACGGTAGAGAAACTAGAATGGCAATAGAAACTGCTCGTAAATCCGTAGCAAAATTGCTTAATGCAAACCCAGCGGAAATATTTTTTACGAGTGGTGGTACAGAGAGTAGCAACATGGCTATTCATGCAGCGGTGAGAGATTTAGGTTGCAAACATATTATTACTTCAGTAATAGAACACCATGCAGTATCCCACACGGTTTCTCATTTAGATGCTTTAGATGATGTAACGGTAAGCTATGTAAAATTACTGCCGGATGGGCATGTGGACATTGAAAATTTAGAAAAATTATTAGCAGCATCAGAAGAAAAAACATTGGTAACACTTATGCATGCCAATAATGAAATTGGTAATATGCTAGACTTGCATGCAGTAGGTAATTTATGCAAATTATACAATGCTATTTTTCATAGCGATACTGTACAAACCGTTGGGCATTTTCCAATGGATTTGCGCAACACGCCTGTACATTTTATTACGGGGGCAGCACATAAATTTCATGGGCCAAAAGGTGTGGGTTTAATTTATATAAACGAAAATGTACGCATAAAACCATTTGTACATGGGGGAGGGCAGGAGCGTAATATGCGTGCAGGTACCGAAAATATTTATGGTATTGTAGGCTTTGCAAAAGCGCTAGAAATAGCCATGGCAAACCATGAAACCGATAGTGCATATATTGGTACAATAAAATATTACATGCATGAGCAACTAAAAAAACATATACCTGGTGTGGGTTTCAATGGAGATGTGCTAGGCAATAGTTTGTACACAGTATTGAGTACTAGTTTTTCTAAAACAGAAAAATCGGAAATGATTTTGTTCAATTTAGACATTAATCATATTTGTGCAAGCGGTGGTAGTGCCTGCACAAGTGGTGCCGATGCTGGTAGCCATGTAATACGAGCCATTAATAACAATCCTAATCAACTTACAGTACGTTTTAGTTTTTGCAAGCACAATACAAAAGAAGAGGTAGATGTTGTGGTGGAGAAATTGAAGGGGTTGGTATAGAGATTCATCAACATCAGAAATATGATTTTATATTTAAGAAGAGAATGGGTTGTGGAATAAAAGATGAATAAAGGTATACAACAAAGTTTAGTATATTATAAGTTGATATTGCTTTGTAAATGTGTGGATATGCAAAGTCGACCCTGCTGTGGTTGCTGGTAAAAAGATATTTTAACGATTCAAAAAATATTCTCTAAACAATTTCATTTCCTCCAATTCAATCTGAATATATTTTTTAAAAATATCATCTCCAACTTGTGTTTGTAATGCTGATATGCCAACATCTATTAATCTCAACCCTTGCTCGGTAAGCAATATATTATCAAAAGCTAAACCGCCAATATCGCTTGGGCGTTTTAAATCTCTATGTACAAAACCATTTGCATGCAATTCTTTTAATTTATCTTCAAATACATTTACACAAATTTTTCTTATTTCAACTTCGTACGCCCTAAAATCTATTGGTTTTATATACTCCATTTTTAGCATTTCTGCTTGCACGGCTTCGTTGTATTCTAGCCCTTCAAATTTTACTACCAAGCCATTTATGGTATTGGCATACTTCATCTTCTCGGCTTCTGACCCAATATCAGAGCGTGTATCATCTACAAATAGTTTTGCCACTATTGTGTCTGATAGTACAATTACGGTGTTATTTGCACCTGATGAGAGTTTGCGTGGGTATTTCAAATGGTTAAATTGTTGTATTGCTATATTGTTTTATTGTTTATTATGTTTTATTGGCTCTATGGAGCTTCGCTCCTGTCCACGGGTTTCACCCGTGGTTATGCAAAGTCAACCCCGTTGGGGTTGGTAGTGCATAATCTATTACACAATCTATTGCACAATCTACGCTTCGGTAAAAGATGAACAAAGGTATTCCGCCGAAGTGAGTGACACAACGATGATGACCATAGCTGTGTTTTAGCTTGGGCAATACTGACACGAAGTGTTAGTATTGCCCATATTTTAAGACGTATTAAAAAAGAGTTAGAGCATCGCTTTACTATTTGCCCATTTGCAAATCTGCACATTTGCCCATTTTCTTTTTTAATCATCAAGCTTCAACACCGCCAAAAACGCCTCTTGCGGCACTTCCACATTTCCTATTTGGCGCATACGCTTTTTACCTTCCTTTTGTTTATCCAATAGTTTTCGCTTACGACTAATATCACCGCCATAACATTTTGCGGTTACATCTTTTCGCATAGCGCTTATGTTTTCACGAGCAATAATTTTTGCACCAATGGCCGCCTGTATAGCCACCTGAAACTGCTGCTTGTCCAACAATGTTTTTAATTTTTCGCAAAGTTTTCTACCAAATTCTGCAGAGCGACTCCTATGAATTAATGCACTCAGCGCATCTACTTTTTCGTTGTTTAATAAAATATCCATGCGCACTATATCGGCATCTCTAAAACCTATTGGGTGATAATCGAACGAGGCATACCCACGAGTTTGCGATTTTAATTTGTCGTAAAAATCAAAAACAATTTCGGTAAGTGGCATCTCAAACGTAAGCTCCACACGGGTTGGGCTCAAGTAGCCTTGATGTATCAACATACCACGCTTGCTAATACAAAGCGTCATAATGTTGCCAATATATTCGGGCTTTGTTATTATTTGCGCTTTAATGTATGGCTCTTCAATTTTGTCTGTACGAGTAGGGTCGGGCAACAACGCAGGGTTGTGTACATGTATCACTTCGCCTTTGTTGGTATGCGCAATAAAACTAACGTTGGGCACTGTCGTTATCACCGTTTGGTTAAACTCACGCTCCAAGCGCTCTTGTATAATCTCCATGTGCAGCAATCCTAAAAATCCGCAGCGAAACCCAAAACCCAATGCCTGCGAGGTTTCTAGCTCAAAGGTAAGCGATGCATCATTGAGTTGCAATTTCTCCATACAATCACGCAGCTCTTCAAACTTATCGGTGTCCACAGGAAAAATACCTGCAAACACCATTGATTTTACATCTTCAAAACCATCTATTCTTTCTTTAGTAGGGTTGGCAACACTAGTCAATGTATCGCCCACTTTTACTTCCTTCGCATTTTTAATACCTGTAATTATATAACCCACATCGCCACAAAAAACTTCGTCTTTTTTCTCCATGCCGAGTTTTAAAATACCTACTTCATCAGCAAAATAAGTTTGGTCGGTGCTAAAAAATTTTACCTTCTCCCCCTTCTTTATACTGCCTGCAAAAATTCTGTAATAGACAATAATGCCTCTAAAACTATTAAACACACTATCAAAAATTAATGCTTGTAGTGGCGCTTTTGGGTCGCCTTTTGGCGCAGGTATGCGGGTTACAATTGCCGCAAAAACATCATCAATACCAATGCCCGTTTTACCACTTGCAAGCACAATATCTTCGGCCTTGCAACCAATCAATTCTATAATTTCATCCGTTACTTCGGGTATCATGGCGCCATCCATGTCCACCTTGTTTATTACGGGTATAATCTCCAAATTATTTTCTATAGCCAAATACAAATTGCTAATCGTTTGCGCCTGTATGCCTTGCGTAGCATCCACAAGCAATAACACACCCTCGCATGCCGCAAGGGCACGACTCACTTCATAGCTAAAATCCACATGGCCGGGCGTGTCTATCAAATTAAGAACATAATCCTCGCCTTTGTATGGATAATTTATTTGTATGGCATGGCTTTTTATGGTAATGCCCTTTTCCCGCTCAAGGTCCATATCATCAAGCACTTGGGCTTGCATATCCCGCTCGCCAATGGTGTTGGTGCTTTGTATAAGCCTATCGGCAAGGGTACTTTTACCGTGGTCAATGTGTGCAATAATGCAAAAATTTCTAATATTCTTCATGTGAATGCTTTCCGCTCCTGTTTTTAGGCTGCAAAATTAACGAAATAAGTTGATTAGTGGTTGGGTTGAGGGAATTGGTTGCGGGTTGCGGGTTTGGGGGTTACGGGTTGGGGGGAGTCCGTGGTCTCTGCCTTGTCTTGTGTCTAACATCTAACAATCTTATGTCTTTCTTTTTGGAGCATGAGTGATATACCTTTTCCGAACTTCAGTCCCACGCTATTCGCTGCAAGTCCTCTCCGCCTTTGGCGGATGTGGGCTTTCCGCTGCTATCGTGGCTAGGCTGAGCAGCGGAACATTTTTCAGCTTTTATTGTGGCGTAGATTGAAGCGGATGATTGAAGCGATTTTTCAACTAAAATTTTACCTTGTAAATGACATAACAATAAATTATATTTGCTTATCAAATTTTTACAATATGCCACAAACAGCCATTATAAAAACAAAGACAACATCTGCAACAACACCCAAAAAAGATTTGTCTGTAAAACCAAAAACTACATTTAGAGAAGATTTTGACAATGCACTTACCATAGAAGAAGCCAGGGCATTATCTTTAAAGCATGTGCGTAGTTTATGGAAAAAGTAAAAATCCTTAACTCTGTAAGGTTAGAAATTGATGATTACATTACCCTTTTTTATGATGAAGAATATTTTGGCTTTTTAGAAAGCTCAGAAGAATACGTAAATAAGATTTACGATTTTATTTACACCATACCTACACTACGCCGCAAGCAAACCCACAACAACCGATACGGCGCTTACTATTGCAGCTACAAAGCCAATACAAATACTACTTGGTATATTGTTTTCGATATAGACGATGATGATTATTTGGTTCGCTTTATTACAAATAATCATTCGAGGGAATATGCGGTTTATATTAGTGGGTGAGGGTTAAAAAAGTTATGCTACTAAAAGCGTAAATTAATATAAAACGAGACAAGAAAAATTTAAAAGCTAATATATTTGTGAAGATTCAAATTAAAATAATACCAATTCTAAAATGACAAATAAAATATTAGGCATTGCAATAAATGATTATAATGATTTTGAACTAAATAAAGTTAACAATTGCAGAAACGATTTAAATGCAATAACTAGTATTTTAACTTCCAAATATAGTTTTGATAATGTGGAATTATTAATGGAAAAAAAACAAACTACAAGAAAATTTCTATACAACTACCTATATGAATATTTTACCAATTCACTACCAACTGAAAATATATTACTCATTTATACCGGACATGGAGATTATAATGAAATAATAAATACTTCCTATTGGCTTCCATCCGATTCAAACCCGAAAGACCAATCGTCATGGATTAATATTAATGATTTGTTAAGTTACATAAAAGCCTCAAAAGCATTTCACATAAATATAATTTCTGATAGTTGTTTTTCAGGAGGAATTTTTGAGACAACTAGTAGAGGTGGGGGAATCAAAGCAATTGAAAATAAGAGGTCAAGATTGGCATTAACCTCGGGTAGTTTAGAAAAAGTAAGTGACGGCATTAAGGATGGACTAAGCCCTTTTACAGAAAAATTATGTTTGATTTTGTCAAACAACTCTTTGCCTCTTTTACCATTTTCAACACTTTCGAATGAGTTGTTGTTAAGTTTTAATGAAACTAGAAAACAAACTCCAATGTTTGGTTCTCTAGCAAATATTGGACATGAAGGTGGTGCAATGGTTTTCAAATTAAAAGAAAATAAAGAAAAAAGTAAAATTGAATATTCGGAAATATCTCTCGGGCTAAATATAGATTTTCCATTTGAAATTGATTACACTTGTAGAGTTCCTTTGTTTTCAGAAAATAGTATTTTCGATTCAAGATTTGTAAATACCTTTATTCAGCAGCTAGCATTCAAAAGAATTAGTGAAACTAGAGTTTTTATAAATGAGGATAAAGCCTATTTTTTATATAATAAAATATTTTATCTTAATATCTTCTATACAATTCATACCTTAAATGAACAGTTTTTAAGTCTATCTTTGTCTTTTGAAGATTATTTTGGTGGAGCTCACCCAAGTAATTGCATAGACACATTAAATATTGCTTTTAAACCCGATAGAAAATTAAACTTTTATGACTTTTCCAGGCTTAAAAAAATTGATGAATCTCTAAAAAATTTAATTGATAAGTATTCTTTTGATAATGAACAAAAAGACGTTTTACACAGTTATAGTGAGTATTTTAGCTTAAGTAATATTGATTTTTCTTTTAATGAACAAGGATTTACATTATACTTTATAAATCAAATGCCAAGCTCTATTATGGCTTTGGGTTTTTTAGAAATACCTTTTACAGATTTGCCAGCCTCATAGCCTTAATAGTCATTTCGCTTGCCCGCTTGCACCAATAGTGCAGATTTGAGGCGCAGTTAATCTGCATTAGCAATCTGTGCGGCAAATTATAAATGATATTTTTACCTCCGTTGGTCATCCGCTAAGTTCTCCGCTACAATCTTCTCCACTAGCGCAGATTTGAGGCGCAGCTAATGTGCGTTGGCAATCTGTGCGGCAAATTATAAAAATTTTTGTGTAAATATTTTACTTAGGGAACCCTGAAACAGCAAGTGTTTTTGCGCCCTTCTCCACTAGCAGATTTGAGGCGTAGCTAATGTGCGTTAGCAATCTGTGCGGCAAATTGTAAAAGAAGTTTTTGTAAAATATTTTACTTAGGCAACCCTGCTACAGCAAGTGTTTTTGCACCCTTCTCCATTTTTTTCTTAAAAAAGGCAGTATCAGCAACGGTATTAAGCTTGTCACTAATTTTTATTTTAGCAGCTTGCTTAGCCAATTGTGTTAATGTAAATATGTTATTTTGCTTCTTCATTTCTTTTACAACCTTGCCTCCGTTGGTCATCCGCTAAGTTCTTCGCTACAATCTTCGCCGCTGCTTGGTCTTTGACCTGCAGCGTACATAGGTCATATTTAGCTTTTACTCTTAATCAACACACAAAATCTATCCAACCTCAATATTTACCCATCAAATACCAAACTTTTCCTAACTTTATTAAAATTTTTGAAGAGATGAAAATATTAGTAGAAGTAGCAGACAATAAAGTAAACTTTGCCATGGAGTTTTTTAAAAACATTACGTTTATAAAAAACACGAGGTCTATTGACAAAAACGAAATTACAAACCCAGCTATTTTAAAAAGCATAGAAGATTACGAAAACAAAAGAGTGAGTCCTACCCCATTAAGCTTAAAAGAACTTAAAAAGTTTATAAATGCTTAACATAGAATTTATGCCAAAAGCTTGGCTAGACCTAGGTTGGTTTGTACAAAATGATTTAAAAAATATAAAAAATATTTATACCCTTTTAGAAAACACCATCAAAAATCCTTTTGAGGGAATCGGGCAACCAGAACCCCTAAAATCTAACTACAAAGGTTATTGGAGCAGACGTATAAATTTAGAGCATCGCATCGTTTATAAAGTAGAAGAAGATAAAATTGTTGTTTTCTCTTTGAAAGGGCATTATCAGTAAGAAGCTATTTTATGTGCTCAAACACAAAGCTTCCCTGCCTGAGTCTTTTACCTTAAGCGTTAATAAATCAGTTAGTTCCATTTTGGAACATACTACCGCAGATAAAAAAATATACAACACAATTCTCGCCACTGCTTAGTATTTGACGTGCAACGCATAAAAACAGTATGTGCAAAAATTGCACTTACTACCCACTAATTTTAAAATCTATTTTACTTTTTCGCCTAATGGCGCAGAGATATAAAACTTAGTGCAGAAATGAGGCGATGGTTTAGTGTGTTAGCTTTCTGTACGACAAACTATAATAAAATTGGCTCGAACAATTCATATACAAAATATGTAGTGTAGATTTTTAAAAAAAAATAAATAGTAAATTTAACTATTTAAAAATATTCATCTCCTCATTATAAATTGTGCTTTGTATGCTTAAAGAATTTAATACACTATGAAAAACATGGTTCTGAGACAATATTTTGTTTGGCTTGAGTTGTTTTGTGCTATCAGATAACCAAACTATAAAAGGGATATCGTATTGTTCTTTAGGGGCAATACTTAAAGGTAGTCCATGCATATATAGGTTTTTTTCTCCTAAAGATTCTCCATGGTCGGAAACAAAAATCATTGTACTCTTATACGCTGGTAGTTGCTTTAAATTTTCAATTACATTAAATAAAATATAATCAGTATAAATAATAGTATTGTCATAAGCATTTATTAGTTCTGCTTGAGAGCAATTTCCTAATTCTACGGTATTACACACAGGTTTAAACGTTTCAAATTGAGGTGGATATTTCTTACTATAGGTAGGCCCATGACTTGTACTTGTGTGCAATACTATCAATATTTTACTTTTTTTACTAGCCAATATTTGGTCTTTTAATCCAGCTAAAAGAATTTCATCGTAATCACAACCTTCGCCTTTACAATTTGGCATTAAAACATCTCTACCTTGATAGTTTTTTATATGAATTGGCGGTTCGCCCCAGTTAGTGGTTCTCCAAATAACTTCTACATTATTTCTTTCTAAATAATTGGGCAAAATTTCATACAAATCATCTGTATTTTTATGGTCTAAAATACATTTTACACCTGCGGTTGTGTAAGTGGCACAAGAAGTAGCATCAAAATGAAATACATTAGCTGTTTTGGAAAGTAGTGGATTTGTATTTTTATTGTAGCCATACAATGAAAAATTTTGGCTTCTTGCAGATTCTCCAATAACTAAAACTACCACTGATTTCTCGTTATCTGTTATTGTAGCATTTGGCAATAAAATTTCTTTTTTATTTTTTTGGTAATCGTGAACATAAAAAAGTGAAATATTTACAGTGTAAGACCAAGGCATAGCCAACCCACCTAATGTTTTTGAATTTTTATCAATCCACAGCCAATTGCTGGCATTGGCAAATACCAATACTAGTATAAATAATAAAGTAAGCCCAGTAGTAATTAAAAATTTCTTAATAGTTACATTTACTATTGTAGCTTTTACGATATAAATACTAGGTATAACTGCAAATAGAATAATGTACAATACTAATTTAAAGGAAAAAAAACTACTAGACTCTTCATACTTTGTATTAAGTACATTACCAATCATACTTTCGTCAATAATAACACTATATGTATTTACAAAGTAAAAGGCTATTGCGTTTACAATGAAAAATAAAATCAATAAAAATTTTCCAACTAAACGTGACAGAAAAAAAATAAGATAAAAAATAAATGCATTTAAAACCAACATTAGAATAATTAAACTAATAATGATAATGATACCATTCAAACTTTTATAATCAACATTTTTAACTACAAAACTGAAAAATGGTAAGTGAAAGAATAAAAAATTAAGCCCACTCATTAGCAAAACAAAGTGAGTAATTTTTATATTATTTTTTAAAGTAAACATACATAATTTTATATAGTGAAACGACTAAACTAGTTAATGATAAATAAAATATTATCAAATTTTCATTCATTATATCGTTGATTAAAGAAATACAACAAATAAGAATCAATACAATAAAAATTGGGTAGTATTTTTTATTGTTAATCCAGGTGAAAATTTTATATTTTTGGTTTATAAAAATACCTATAAGTCCCGAGATGTATCCGATAATACTGCCTGTAATTACATCAAGCGGATAATGTGCTCCTACAGCTACTCTTGTAAACACTAGCATTAACCCAATAATGATTGTGAAAAAAAACCATAAAATTTTATATACAAACTTTTGGGGCATAAATGCAAACAACAGCACAGTAAGTATTGTAAAAACGGTAATGGAGTGCCCAGAAGGTGAACTGCTGTATCCAGACAAAGTTTTTCCGATGATTACAAAACTATTATTATCAAAAGCAGCAGCAGGCCTTGGTATTAAAAATATGTTTTTTAGTACTACCGAAAATATAGCCGAAATAATAGTAGCTGGTATTAAAGCCTCCCATATTTTAGGAATATACAGAATAAAAATGGTTAAAAATGATAAAATAATTAAGGTATCTCCAAGCTGGGTAAGGTTATATATGATACTTGGAAATTGCGATAATTTTGAATTAAGAAAATAGAAACAATTCTTTTGAATTTGTACATATTTATCAATAGTCAAAGCATCTTGCTTGTAAAGAAACCAAATAAGGGTAATTAAAAACAGCAACGGTAAAAAAAATACAATTAGTTTAAGTTTTGAATAATTAACAATAACATTTTTGTTCATTATATTTTTTGTTTCCAAATTTGCATTGTTAAATTTATTTAACATGACTAATATTTTTATACTTTATTGTGTTCTTTGGCTATTTAAGAGGTTAAAATATCATACAAATATAATACGAACCTAATTATATTGATAAAAATTTGTTTATTCATTGCAATACTAGAAAGCTAGAAACATTATTTTAATTTTGCTAACTATCTTACCTTTCCTAAATGATGCTAAAAAAATACTTGTACAGTTTAGTTTTATTGCTTTTGCTTTCCTGCAATAACCATTTCCATCAATCGTTAGTAAGTGTAAAAAAGCAAAAAATAACCATTAGCAACTATATAAAAGCAGAAGATAGTAGAGATACGGTGATGTTGAATATAATATTAGCCGACACTATTACAGCTTATTGGAAAATGGAAAACCCTACAAAACAAAAAATTATTAACTTTTATAAAGACTATTGGACAAAAAATAAGTATTCTAAAAATATTATTCAATCTATAACAGCTGTTGCAAAAAATACGTACAGCATAAAAACATTTTTTGAAGTACAAAGAATACAAGCCGATACGGTACTTCATTTTGAAAGCACTATTGTTTACAAATTAAATGAAGCAAGTAAAATTGATTATGTGGGAAAGGAATGAGTCTTATGACCAGATTTAAGGCGCAGATTACAAAATCAATAATTAGGCAATTTAAAATACCAACACTTTTAAAAAAATGGCAGAACTACATTTAAATTTATCATCATCACCTTATTCAACAGTAACCATAAACAAATATTATGAACCCCAAGGTTGAACTATATTTTAGCAAAGCCAAAAAATGGCAAGAAGAGTTATTACAACTAAGAACAATTGTGCTTGATTGTATGTTAACCGAAGATTTCAAATGGGGTAATCCTTGTTATACTTTTCAAAATAATAATGTTCTACTGATACATGCGTTTAAAGAATACTGTGCAGTGTTATTTTTTAAAGGTGCTTTGTTAAATGATGCTAATGGTATTTTAATTCAACAAACAAAAAATGTACAATCGGGGCGACAGATAAGGTTTATCAGTGTAAAAGAAATAGTAAAAATGGAAAAAGTTTTGAAAGCCTATATTTTTGAAGCCATTGAAGTGGAAAAAGCAGGATTGAAAGTGGAATTAAAAAAGCATGAGGATTTTAATATTCCCGAAGAATTTGAAAAGCTGTTAAAGAAAAATGCTACGCTAAAAAAAGCTTTTAATGCATTAACTCCAGGACGACAAAGAGGATATTACCTTTATTTTGCTGCACCAAAACAATCTGCAACTAGGATAACAAGAATTGAAAAATTTACGCAGCAAATTATTAATGGAAAAGGATTGACTGATTGTACTTGCGGTCTTTCACAAAAATTGCCTCAGTGCGATGGTTCGCATAAGCAGCTTAGGTAATAAATAGTTTAATCTATTTATTACCTGTATTATATTATTTTCAAAAAATCTCTCCACCAATAACCGCTATCTTTTATTGTACGAAGTTGTGTTTCGAAATCGGTATAAATTAAACCAAAGCGTGCATGGAACCCCTCACTCCACTCAAAATTATCCATGAGCGTCCACGCAAAATATCCTTTTATATTTGCGCCTTCTTGCTGAGCATTATGCATAGCTGTGAGGTATTGTTTAAAATAATTTATACGCTCTACATCATGCACAGCGCCGTGGCGTAGCGTATCTTTAAAAAATGCACCTCCTTCTGTTACCATTATTTCTTTCACACCATCGTATGCTGCATAGCGCATAAGCATGTGTTGAAAACTTTTGGCATTTATCTCCCAGCCCATTGCAGTATGAGGCACATTTCTTTTAGCCGCTTTTACTTCGCTTGCTTGCACATAAGGTATTATGCTATTATGCTTTACCGTTACCGAAAAATAATTTTGTATGCCAATAAAATCGAAATCAAATTGCATGCGTTTACTGTATTTCCATTCTTTGCTATGCAGGTGTAAGGTATCCATTAATGGAAAATCTCCATGGGGATAACCAAACCCCAACACAGGCTCAATAAAGAGTCTGTTAAGTAATATATCCATTCTATTTGCCGCCTCTATATCTTCTTTTTTTTGTGTATAAGGCATTACCTCGCTACACGAAAATGTACTACCTATATATGCATTAGGCACCAATTTTCTAATGATTCTTCCGCCTTCAGCTTGTGCTAATACAGCATTGTGTGTAGCGGAAAGAAAATCATGTAATACCATTTTTCCTGGTGCATGTTTGCCTAACATATAACCTAAGGAAGTAAATCCCATTGGCTCATTAAGTATAATCCAATTTTTTATTTTATCGCCATATTCTTGTGCACAAAAGCTGGTATATTTACTAAACCATTTCAGCATTTCTCTGCTAGCCCACCCTCCTTCTTTTTGCAATGCCTGCGGCAAATCCCAATGATACAAGGTTACAAAAGGGACAAGTCCTGATAGTAAACATTCATCAATTACTTTATGATAAAATAGCACACCTTCTTTATTTACCCTGCCTATACCATCGGGGAAAATTCTACTCCACGAAATAGAAAAACGAAATACTTTAAAACCTAGGGCTTTTACCAACATTAAATCATCTTTGTATCGAGTATAAAAATTGCAGGCTTCGTATGGTGTGGCACCGCCTTTTATTTTACCTGTGCGTTTTGCAAATGCATCCCAAATGGAGGCTCCCCTGCCATCTGCATTATACGCTCCTTCATTTTGTGCGGCAGCAATAGCTACGCCCCACAAAAAATCTTTATTAAAAGCAGTTGCAGATAAATGTTCCAAATTGATAAAAATTTTTACGAAGATGCTTAAACGATTGTAATTGCAGTATTAAGCTAATGTTATATTTTTTATATAATCATCATAAAGAACTCGAATTATCATCTTTGATTTTTTCTGTTAATCCAAGACTTTACATTTTCTTTGGCAAGTGATTTCTCTAACCATAAATAAAAACATAGTGTGAATAAAATAACTTCATCCCCGTTACAAATATTAATACAAAAAAATTAAACATTTTTCATTCCCCATTTCGCCATGGCATCAAGTATGGGTTGTATATCTTTTCCGCTTTTGCTAAGGCTATACTCTACAAAAGGCGGCACTACTGGCAAAGCTTTTCTTATTACAAGCTTATCAGCTTCTAATTCTTTTAAATGCTGTATGAGCATTTTTTCTGTAATGGCGGGTATTGCTTTTCTTATTTCGCTATAGCGTAGTTTTGGTTCTCTGCTTAAGCTCCATAAAATTAATGGCTTCCACCTGCCACCAATTTTATTTAATGTAAATGTAACTGGGCATTGCGTTAATACCGTGGTTTTATTTAGTTGATTTGTAGAAGAAATTTTTATTTTACCCATTGCACACACTTTTAGGTAAGTACTATATAATTAGTAAGTACAAATGTACATTTGCATTCTATAACTAAAAAATATAATTATGAAGTACGTATTAACAGGTTCTACAGGGCATATCACAAAACCCCTTGCCATCAATTTAGCAAAAGCCGGACACCAAGTAAGTATCATTACTAGCAAGCCAGCAAACGCAGAACAAATAAAGCAACTAGGCGCTACGCCTCTTATTGGCAGTGTGGAAGATAGCAATTTTCTACAGCTGGCTTTTGCAAATGCAGATGCCGTATATTTAATGATTCCACCAAAATGGACGGTTACCAATTGGCTGGCTTATCAAAAAGAAATAGCGGATAATTTTATTGCAGCAATACAAGCAAATAACGTAACAAAAGTATTAGTATTAAGCAGTGTAGGAGCACATATGTTTAATGGGGCAGGTCCAGTAGATGGATTAGCTTATTTGGAAAAAGTATTAAATGAATTGGAAAAAGTACAAACTGTATTTCTCCGCCCAAGCTATTTTTACTATAACCTTTTTTCTATGATTCCCCTAATAAAAAATATGGGCATCATGGGCAGCAATATATCAGCCGACCATAAAATTGTACTTACACATACCAACGATATCGTCGATGTAGCCACAGATGTATTATCGAATAATACATTTAATGGGAAACAAATCTTATACATAGCCAGCGACGAAAGAACGTTTAATGAAGTAACTACGGTTTTGGGTAATATTATTGGTAAGTCAGATCTAGTATGGGTGGAGTTTACCGATAAGCAGTCTCTTGATGGTATGCTACAAAGTGGCTTATCTCAAACCATTGCGAATGGTTATACAGAAATGGGAAAAGCAATAAGAAGTAAAGTTATGGAAGCTGATTATTGGAATAATAGACCTGCTCAATTAGGAAAAATAAAACTTGAAGATTTTGCAAATGAGTTTGCTTTTGCTTTTAATAATTAATTTTTTGTACATAGAATATTTACAAAAAACAAAGTGTAAAAACCTTGATTGGTTAACCTGGCCAAAAGATTTTGGATAATAAAAGAATGGTTGGTATTTTAAAAATTTATGCTGGTAATGTAGTAATGCATTACAATGACGATAAGCAAAGAGTATGAAAATGTGAGAGTATAAAATTGGAAGAAACATTGACAAATAGTATCTGCTAGTAAAGCTTCTAAGAGATAAAAAATAATTTAAAAAATTCTGAGTTCTTAAAAGCTGTTTGAAAGTATAATTTTTAAGCTGCTTTGTAATTTTTTGCTCTAACCTGCCTTTGTCGGGAGACAGATTCCACTAATTTTCATGAATGCTGTTTTTGTTATTTTTCTAAAAGTTGAACAAGCTTGTTTAATTGTTGTTATTTGGAGCAATGGAAATTCATATGGCGAATTTAAAAACCATTTTAGACAGCCTTTACCACCGTTGGTTAGTGCTATTGGAGCTTTAATCTAACAGCATAGAAAGTAAACACAGAAAAGCTAATCACAATTTTGCGCAAGAGATGAATGATAATACACTTCTAAATTGTGGTACAAAAATTTCATGATTAGATACTTTGCCCAAAGCTTTATTATCTGCACAAAAAGCAATACCTGTGCCTGCATGCTGCACCATGCAAACATCATTTTTACCATTGCCCATTGCCATTACATTTTTTAAATCTATACCATATTTTTTTATTAAAACCTGCACTGCATTAGATTTACAATAATCATGGTTGCAAATGCTATTTTTTGTTTTAAGAAAAAAAGATGGAATTTTTACTTCGCCTATGGTAATACTTTTGTTAAACTCTAATTCATTTGCCAATGAAAAATGCATGCCCAACTTATTGGCAATATGATTGGCTACTACATCATAACTTTCGCTTATGATTCCACATATGTATCCTTTTCTTTTCAATTCATCTATTACTTGTTTTGCATCTTCGGTAAAAGGCATTTCATCTGCCGTTTTTAAAATATCTGTTATAGATAAACCTTGTAATAATTGTGCAATTTGTTTTATACGAATAAAAGGAGACGCAGATAATAAAACAATTTCATCTAACGCTTGTTTAAAATTAAATTTTTCGGCAAGTGTATGAATAAAACTCTGTTGAAGTATGGTTTTGTCCATATCAAATATGGCAAGTTTCTTTAGCCCTTTGGTGCTATTTTTTATTGCAAAATCTATTTGCTTATTGCTATCATTAAATTGATAGCCTGTAAACAACTCAACCGTATCTTCCAAAAACTGTCCAGATCTTTTTAAAATAGCATAGGTTACCTCTTTGCTCATTTTTCCTAACTGAAAAATAGATTGCATTCTATTTTCAATATAGCCTAAACTTACTTCTTTTATTTTAGCCCCTTTTTGATGCATATCAATTAGTATACCAATATCTACTCCGTAATCATCTTCTATATCTACTTTTAGCAGCAATGATTTTTTACCTGCAATCATGCCACTAAGCGGCTGCTTAAATTTACTTATAGATGGAAACAAAAATGACAATAAAGGTTTAGCAACAAGTTCTGTAACCCTTCCTGCTTGGCGCTCAAAATAAGACTTTACAAAATCTGCTTCATTATTTATAATTGGCTTTGCCAAAATATCGATAACATTTTTTGGGTAAGTGGTAATATCCGCATCTATAAAAGCTATTATATCATTTTTGGCCAATAAGATACCTTCTCTCATAGAAGAACCTTTACCTCTTACAGAACTGGTAAAAATTTTTACTTGTTCTGATTTTGCTTCTTGCACAGTACTATCAGTAGATTTATCATCTATCACAATAATCTCACTCACGATGTTTGATTTTTTTACGATTTGTATTACCTGTTTTATTGTAGCTCCTTCGTTGTACGCAGGTATGATAACGGTTACCATAGGCAGGATTTATTTCTTTAAAAATCACATTTACGATACTCATCGTGCAATCACCTTGCCAAGGAAACCAAATGTGGATTAAAAATATTTTTGGGATGATAAATTAACATATAAAGTTAAAATTTTATACCTCCATTAGCATTGCTAAAATCTCCACTTCAATCTATTACATAATAAAAGCTGAAAAAAGTTTTTCTGTTCAGCCCAGCCCCGATAGCAATGGAAATAGGCGAGGGACGAAGCCTATTGGAATGGATAGCGGGAAACGGAAGTTGAAAAATGTTATGTAGCTGATGCTCCCAAAACATTGTTTAAGATTTAAGCATTAGGTTCGACAAGATACCCACCTAAACGGAGCGTAAGGTTGTGTACGGGAACACATGCAAGAAAGCGAATTGTAAGGTGCGTGAAGACACACATCCTATGACGAGTCATAATTTTTTATCTAATTAATAAAACATTGCCTTTACGAAATAACGTTTTCCCCCTGTAATCTACTGCGGAACAAAACCAAACAAAATTACCCATATTCATTCTAGCTCCTTTGAAAATACCATCCCAACCTTTGTTATAGTCTGTAGTGTAAAATACCAATTGCCCAAAACGATCATACACAGAGAAATTGCCAAACGATTTTATGCCTACAGGAAAAACTTTTAATAAATCATTTTTTCCATCCTTGTTTGGTGTAAATGCACTTGGTACATATAATTGAGGGCCATCATATCGCCTCACTAGTATTTTGCTATAGGCATCACAACCTTGTACAGTAAGGGTATTTAGTTCATATACTTGGTCATAAATATGGGTAGCAAGCGGATTACTTATTGTTGTACTACTTAATCCAATATTTGGTGTCCAAAAATAGCTGGCCATATTTATTGTATCGGTAGTACTTAATTGCAAAACTTCATCTGTAGCTACAATAGTATCTCTTTGCGCTTTAGATCTATTATAATAAATAGTAAATGGTCTAACAATGGTATCCTTGCAGTTGTGAATGTTCTGCCCAATTAAGGTAATTGGATTGTATCCTTCCAAAAAATATTTTTTTGTTTCAATAGCTGTTTTCAATTGTAAACCATTTCCAAAATTCCAAAACCATTTATTTACAGGTATGTTGGTTGTATTGGTTGCCGTGTAAATAATATCTCTTTTAACACAAGAATCGCTTATTTTTAAAGCAATGATTGGTTTGGGATGAATAATTATTGTAGTGTCTTTATTTCTAAAATTACAACCTTCATTAGATTCTACTACAAGTTTAATATTGTGTGACCCTACGCTTAAATTAGTAATGGGATTTTTAATATTCGAACTTAAAACATTATCATACCACCATGTCCATTTTGTTATTTGATCTGTACCAGCGCCCTGTGGCATAAAAGATTGATCAGTTAATTGTATAATTTCATTTTCACAAAGTAAAGGGCCAATGCTAAACTTTGGAATAGGAGCGAAATGAACCAAAACAGTTTTTGAAACAGTGTCCGATTTGCAGCCATCAGTATTTGTTACTGCTAACCTTACTGGAATGCTACCACCAATATTAGTAAAAGCATTAGGGGTTTGTGTTGTATTTATAGATCCTCCAATATTCCACCACCAAGTGTTTACTGTGCTTAAGCCATTAGGCACTGTAGAGTTATCTACTAGTAAAATGGAAGTTTGATTTTCACAAATAATTGCAGGAAAAGAAAAATTAGCAATAGGTTTAGGAACTACTGTTACAACCCTTGATAATTCTTTAAAACAATTTTGAGAATTTTGTATTTTTAGTTTAACGGTATAATTACCAATTGTGGCATAGGTATGGTTTGTACTTGCGGAATTACTTGTTTGTCCATCTCCAAAGTCCCATGTATAAATACTGCCAGCAGTTATGTTTGTAGATGTATTGGTAAACACAAAACTGTTAGTATTTAAACATTGTCGCAGACTGTTTAAAGTAAATGAAACAATTGGCGAAGGAGTTATTGTTACGGTTATTTTTTTGCGTAGACTTTCGCAGCCAAATAACTTTTTTTGAGAAACATAATAATAAAAGACTCCATTTACGGAAGTGTTAGGTGTAAAAGCAGTGTAAGTTGGAGTTCCACCAGTAGCTGTCGTATACCAAAGTAATTCATTTCCTGATACTGGCGTAGCGGTTAAAGGTTGTGCTAAACCAAACTGACAATAATATACATCTGATGCTACTACAGGTGTGTCTGGCACGGGTAAAACTTCTAAAAAAGCATCGGCAGTATCTCTACATCCAAAGCCTGGGTACGGTATCATATCTACATGAAAAATACTATTTAAGGGCGGCGGAGGACTAATTGTAACAGTACGTGTTGTACCAATAAGTGTGGTATAACTGTCATTATACCATTTGTAAGAGGCAAAGCCAAAAGGTGCATTAAGGGTAGCACTATTAGTAGAAATGCAATAAGCACCTGCCGCAATTAAACCGCCACAACCAGTACCTACATCTACATATCCATATCCAAAATGTCCAGACTTTGTACAATCAGCTGTTTTAAATTCTATACGAACCGATCTGCCAGCAAGACCCGAAAAATCGATTGATGCAGGAGTCCAATCTTTATAAAGTACATCGCCAGCTATTGGGGATTGTTCAAAACCAGGTATAGCTCCATTAGAAATGTAATTATAAGATGCACAGTTTATTAAATTTCCTGTGAGCACATCATAAGCGGTTACAAAAAAACGGGGCTGTTCAAATGCAAAATGACTTGGGTCTTCAAAAACAACAGCATAATAATAAGTAAGACTAAAAGTATCTGCATTTGATGGAATCTGAAAAGTGTATGATAGTCCCTCTGCCTCATTACCAACCCCTGTGTTACCCAATTTCACAGAATATAGCCCTCCATAAGGACATAATTTTGGAAAATTACCATATGGGTCGTTTCCACTTGTAGCAGTTACTATTTCATGTCTATTAGCTGTAGGTGGGCTAGGAGTAAGTGAAATTACATTTACATTGCCAGTAGTTACAAAAGTGGTTCCAGTAAAACATTGCCAACTACTGAAATCTCCTAATTCGAAATCGATATTAGGGGGGCAGTTGATACTTTGTGCTTGTGCACAATTACAAATTATAAATAAATAACAAAATATAGAAAATAATTTCATTTATGTAGCTTCAGTTAGTGGTTGGTATTGCTGTATGAAGATAATACTATTATTTTCATGTACATATAAAAATATAACATCTTTTTATTATTATTATTATGTTATTTATAAAATTTGTAAGATTTTAGCTTACTAGATTGGTAAAAACGCATTAAAAATAATGCTTAGGTTTCCGTCTGTAGATTTTAAATGCTTTTGCTATACTGCATACCATGCACATTGGGAAATAGATTTAAGTGGATGGTGCGTGGGAATAGTCAGCATGGCGAAGGGAAAACTTTGAAGAGGGAACAAATTGCTTGCACTTTTTTTGAGTAAGGATAAATCGTTTTGAATAACTTTAAAAAGATAATTGACACTAGTGTATTCATCTATTTACCTAAAAATTAGAAAATGAAAAAAAGTTTAATTCTATCCGTGTTACTTGTATCATTTCTTTGCCCTGCATTTACACAATCAAATTGGTCTTTTTTCAGAAGCGCTACATATAAAGAAAAAAGAACGGAATATGGTTTTTTAAGCGGCGTAAATATTAATACAATCAGACAACATAAAGTAAATACTTTTTTAAAAGAATCTGTAACAAATTATACGGGCGTAAGTATAGGTGGTTACTTTAAACTAAATATAAATAAGCAATTTGGTTTAAAAATTTTAGCACAATATGACCAAAATGGATATAAATTGGGAGGGTTAAGTTTTGAAAATATCAATGGTACGGGCATTGCCCCCGGAAGTGTTACGATAAGAACTACATATTTAAATTTCCCTCTAGTTGGAGAATTTACATTTGGCAATAAGATAAAATACTATGTAAATGGAGGGCCATATGTTGGCTTTCTTTTGAGTAGTAATGTTATTACTAAAATTTCTTCAACAAGCAATGCCATAGGGAGTGGTACAAAATCAAAAACAGACAGTTACAAAAGTACAAATATTGGTGTCTCTTTAGGCACTGGGGCACTAATACCAATTTCAAAAAAATTAGCATTGCATTTTGGGTTAAAAAATAATTTCGGGTTAATGAGTATTATAAAACCAATTGCAACAGACGATAGTAAAATCAATACCAATGCGTTTTCAGTTTTTGGTGGAGTAAATTTTAAAATGTAAAAAAATCTTTTTCAATTCTAAATATCACATTTCATCTAAAAAATTATTTATTACAATTTCTTTCGTATTGCTTTTAACATTGTTTGCAAATTCACAGGCAAAAGCCACTACTGCGGATAAAAATTTTAATACTTACAAAGAAAAATTTATATTGGACTACTAGCAGAAATGATGCAAAGGATTTTGTAAGTTGGTTTTGTACTGTACAAGAAGGTACTAGCCATGCAGCAAATTATAAAAGAGAGTTATACAAAGCCAAGATTCCCACCCGTAATTTCGCTACACTTCCTATACGCTAGTATTAGCTACTCATTTTTATTTTAACGCTTCTATAAGGAAAAAGAATTATACTTTTGATTCCTATTCAAACCCTAAAATGAAAAACACCTTAATACTTGTTACTGGACTAGTAATGCATTTTTATGCGGCAGCACAAAAAGATATTCCGCTTACTGCTTTATATCAAAAAAATCAAAAAGTAGTGTTGTTACAATGGCAATATTTAGATAAGCGTGCCATTTCGTACACACTTCAAACCAGCAAAGACAATACTTTTTTTTCAGATATTTATACAAAACAAAATACTGACATTGCTATTAAAAGTTTTATTAGATATGCCGATAAAACAATTACAGGAGAAAAAAAATATTACCGTTTAAAAATTAATCTAAGCGATACAATGTTTGAAACAACATTACCAATAACTGTAGCACTTAACATTCCTGAAAATACTTGGCTCGTATATCCCTTGCCAGCTACAGAAATTATTAATTTGAGATATACTGGCAATGGAACTGTAGATGGTGTTATATCCATTTATATAAAACGCATAAGTTCTAATACAATCTTTACCAGACTTAGGCTTGCATCTAATACAAAAAACATTAGTATACCCACTACAAATTTGGGGAGTGGTGTTTACAACATACAAGTAGCTATTGGTAATAGACCTGCATGGAGTCAACAATTTATAAAGTATTAAAGAGGGTGTGCTATTGTTTAGCCCCACGAGGGCAGACATATGGTGCAGCTAAATGTGCGTTTGCTTTCTACCAAATTTGGTTCTACAAAAGGCGGTTATATTTTTGTAAAACAATAGGGTGAATTTTTTAAGTTAAATCTAAACGAGTAGAAATGGGATTTTATTTTCTAATTGATTACCATTACCCATAAAACTTAACGTAGGCGTTTGTGTATACTTTGCTGCTTGTACTTGTAGCTCTACTAATTTTATAAGTTGGGTATAGGTTTTAGGTTTTTCTTGCAGAGCTATTTTTAATGCCATTGTAAATACCCCATTAAAGCCTGTGTCTATTGCTTCTTCATTTTCCATACATGCAGCAAGTAGCAGTACATTTGCTAGTAGGGGTTCATTTGTACGGGCTTCTTTTTTACGTTGCTTATAAATACTAAGGTGGTTTCTTAAAATACTATTTTGCAAATTTTTTACTATCGTTTTGTTTATACCATAGCCACGAGTAATGGTACCACTGTGGCAACTATCTGATACAACAATTATATTTACTCCACTTTTAAACTTTGTATATAAGGCATAAAATTCGTCGTCTATTATTTGTTCATCATACAAGCACCAAGTATCATCTTTTCCATCTGCTTCATCGTCTATACCATATTTCGCACAAGGGAATTGCCCACCGTGACCACTATAACTTATCAAAAAAGTATCTCCTGCAATAAGGGTTTGCGATGCTTCTATAAATGCTGTAGAAACTGCTTGCCTAGTTGCTTGTTCATTTAATAAAGTAGTTGCATTAAATTTATTTTTTATGGCTAATTGTTGCATAAAAAGCGCATCTTGTGGCGCACCCAATAAGGGATGTAGATAGCCATAATGAGCCTCTTGTACATTTTCTAAAGCAATATGTAATGAGATAGATTGAGCCATACATTATCTATTATCAAGCTACTTTTCTGCCATTTTTATACAATACAAATTTTTGCGCTTCAAATTTATTTTCGCCCATTGCCAATGTTTTGCCTATCATAAATGCATTTTCATAATTATTACCTGCATACACAGCTTGGTAAAACCCTGTAGAAAAAAGTGTACTGGTGCGGTTCTCAATTATATTTGCTGTTCCAACCACATAAATACCTTGTCTGCTTAAAAGTTCTGCTTGCACTTCACTTTTGCAAGCACTAAATACTGCACATTCTATCGATTCCTTTCGTGCTTCAAATAATAAACTTAATTGCTCATTTGATAGATAATGCTTGGTGCCATCTTGCATATCATTTATTATTATACCATCTTCTCCTTCTCCATGTCCAGAAAAGTGTACTATGGCAGGGTTTTGTGTAAATGAGCGAGTAATATCGCTTAGTGTTGCTTCTGGTACGTCTACTAATATAAAGTTTTGCCTATTTACAGATAATGCTAACTCCTGTTTTATTTGTCTAAACTCTTCATAAATAGTAATAGATTGTGTGCCTACAGGGTTGGCTAACATCAGTAAAATATTTTTTACTTTATTAATCGTATTTGCTGAGTTTTGCAGACCAACATTCAGCTGGTTTTCTGTAAATACATTGGTTAGCATTTCAGTAATACTTACATCTTCACCACTTATATCACAGGCCTTTTTATCCCTTTTTAATTCGTTAGCCCATCGCTGTAAAGTTTCATATCTATGAAAATACGGTTGTGTAGAAATTTTACATTGCGAACAAATGCATGGTACCATTTTACGTACTCCTCGTTTTTGGGTAAAATAAAATCCTTCATTTATTTCATCAAGCTCTTTTATAATAATACTTATCAATCCTTTTACTTCTTTACCCTTTACCCTAATTTCAATTATACGCATCAGTGCATTGTCTATTACTAATGCATCTGTATTATCCCAAGTAAAAACAGCTCCTCTCTTCCAAACCTGCTCTTGATTTTTAATTAAACTATGTATTCTTACAACAAGTCTTGGTAAAATACCTTCTGGCATAAAATCGTACTGATAATTTAATTGTAAATTATCAGTATCATCCCACGTTAAATCTGCAGGTCTAGATTCTGGCAACAATAATGGCGCAATATATGTTTTGGGTTTATCTGGCAACTCATAACTCAGCTCAAACTTTTGCATGAGTGATAGTAATTGGGGAAACATGTTTTCATATTGTTGTACACTCCATACTTTTTCCAAATCGTCCCAGTTAAAACAGCCCTGTATCGTTTGTCGCTTGGTGTGGTCAAGTATTTTGTAAACTGCATCTGTAACCCATTGTGGTTTTATTACAATAAACCTGCGCAACTCTGGTATATCTATAAAATGTAATAACACACCTAGGTCATTTAAATATGCCAATAAAATATCCTGCCTTTTTGTATTGCTTATACCATGCTTCACACAAACATTTCTAAAAGTTGTTAGTGGTATATAATCTGTTGTTATTGCATAGTTTTCTATTTCTCTACGAATACCAAGCCAGCGTTTAGATATACGTTCGCCAAAATGTGGCATCAACATTATTTGAGATTTTATTAAATTCCAAACAGCAGGTATTTGTGTAGGCTCCTTTAAATTTACTTCTATATATTCTTTTAAATTTTGAAAATTATTTTTTAGTGTTGGAATATCTATTTCAACCCTAGAATCAGCTCTTAAGTTTTGTAATAAAAGCATGGGGCTTTTTTCTGATAATAGTTCTTGTACATGCAACCAGTAATTCATTACGTTTTTTTGCAAACGCCCATCTTCTACCAAAATATAAAACGACCTTTTTGTTAAAAAAAACTGGTGAGTGCTGTGATATATATCTTGCCCTCCAAAGTCCCAAATATGAACACCATAATCCCGCCCATTTACCGCCACAGGTAACATTTCTATACTAATATTTATACCAATGGTTGTATCTTCGGATGTCGGTATAGCTCCATATGCATCTTTTAGTTTTGTTGCCAATGTTGTTTTGCCTACACCACCTGCACCTAGTATAAGCAACTTTACTTCATTAATCTCCATGCTATCCGCAGCTTCCATTTCATCAAAATGTGCAATAATGGCTTCGTTGCCTTGGTTTATTATTTCTATAGGAGGTGTATTTACCGGGTTGCCTAGTAAATGGATATCGCCAGTACTTATCTTTTGATTGAGAGGAGAAACCCTTAACCCTTTTTTTATATGCGGCAATAAAGCAGTAATATCATTAATACTATTATAATCTAAAATGATGGATTGTAATTGCAGCATATTTTCGAGCTCAGTACAATCCAAGATGGTATTATTAGAAGCAGATAAATATTTTAGCTGTGTTAAATGTGAAATACCTTTTAGTGTTGTGAGTTGATTATTGTTGAGTGTAATTTTTTGTAGATTTATGTTGTTATCTAATCCGCTTATTTGTGATATATTATTGCTAGATAAAACAATTGTTTCTAAATTAGTGAGCCTGTTAAGTCCTTCTATGGTACTGATTTCATTTTTATGTAACTCCAATGTTGAAAGCTTCTTTAAATTTTCGAGATTACTTATTTCTGGTATTTTATTGCCTGAAAGAAATAATTTATCTAAATCAATACACGAATTCAACCCTTCGATAACAGTAATATTATTCTTTGAAACGTTTAATATTTCTAATGCATTTAATTGATTTAAATTTTCTAGCTTGCTAATGTTATTTTCATCCAAGTACAACCGCTTAAGGTTTTTTAAAGCCTGAATATTATCAATCTTATTTATTTTATTACTTCCTAAAAATAAAAACTGTAACGCCGTTAACTCATTTACTTCGGTTGGTATTGTTTCTAAATGATTCCAACCAAGGTACAAAAAAGAAAGATTGGTTAATGCATTAATACCACTTACAGTTGTAAGTTGGTTATTGCTTATTCTAAGTGTATGTAACGCAGTAAGGGTATTCAAAGGAGGTAAAAAAGAAAGCTTGTTTCCGCCAATATCAAGTATCTCTAATTTTTTCAAAGCGATTAACTTCTGTATTTCTGCCCCGTCTTCTATTGCGTTACCTAAAAATGAAAGCTCACGAATATTTTCAAATAACACAATACGTTCGTCTATTATTCTTATACTGTTAGAGTGCCAAGTATTTTCACTGGGTATTGTAGCATCATTTGCTTGTATAAGACTATCGCCAACAATTAGCACTTCTATTTGTTTGCAAAATGCAGGATTATCGAAGAGCTCATCTGGTAATTCAGATAAACCACATTTGCCAATATCTAACAATTTGCTTTGCGATTCTTGCGCTTTTATTATTTTATCTAACCATAAAGGAGCTGACATAATTAAATTGGTTTTATTGGGTTCATATTAAAATCTACCTGTTCAAATTTTGCCTCATCAGTATCTCCTCTGTACCCATCTTTGGTTACCACTTGTGGTTGGCTAAACCAGCTGTCTTTTATTCCCAGTACCCTATAAAAAATTACCAATCCCTTTTCAGCAATGTATTGTAGCTCCATATTTTTTTTATTGGTTGTAGTAAAATTAAACCCAGCATCTGCAATATCTATGGCGGCATTTCCGAGCTTTGCTGTAGCTTTTACCTCTACTTTGGAGTCTTTACTTTTAGAAACTAAAATGGTTGCACTATCTGCGTAGACAATTTCAGAAATCACAACTCTTCCTTTTTTTAAAATATTTTGTTTATATAATTTTAAAAGTGCAGGCTCTAGTGCTAATTGATTCTTGATGCGTTTTACAGTTGCATTTTTAGTTTTTAAAATGATAGCATTTTCTTTATTAAACTCTACCACAAAACCCAAATCTGCTACTTCTAAAAATTGTGCTACTGGCAATATTTTACCAGCTAATTTTGTACTTATTGAAGAAGCGCCTTGGCTTGCATAATCTATATCTGCTTCTATTGGGCTTTCTTCAATGGTAAAAGCTACTTCACAATCTGTAAGGCTTCCTTTTTTTACAAAAGCGTTATCTACAAAATCGCCAATGTCTCCAGGTTCAATAGGATTTATTGGTAACCAATTTGCTAAATAATTTTGCTCTCGCAACAATTCACTTGTATATAATTCTGCTAATGATTTCATATAGTTAATTTACAGTAACCCTTTTAGAAAAAGCTTTAGTGTATTTGATGTTTTGTTGCTTTCAATTACCTGCTCTATTATTTTCTTTTTTGCAGTGGCGGTATTGTTTTTAGGCAATTTTAATTTCTCTAGCGCATTTTCCAACCCTTCATTTTGGTGAACCAATTGCACCAATTCCATATCCAATAATTTTTTATCCGCAGGCGTTTTTTTGATTGGCTTGCCACCTACAGTTGCTTTAAACATACCGCTTAATAAATCCAAATAAAAAAAACCAATTTTATCTTCTGGCTGTTTGGCAAGTGTATTTAAACTTGGTAGTGGGCTATTTAAAGCATCCATTGTTTGTATTACACCCATACCAAATTCTTTTTTATTATAGCCAGCAAAATTCTTTTTAGCACTGTTAAACAGTAATGCACGAATGGTCTCTACCCTTTGCCAGCCCTGTAGTGTATCTAATTGTGCTTTGTGTTTTTTCCAAATACAGGCTACTGCAGCAGCTACTTGTGGTGTAGCACTAGAGGTACCTGCACCTGCATATGAGATGGTATTTTTACAACCCATAATAGCCCAAGGTACATTGGGTGTAAAGGCAGAAATAGCTGCATCCATTAAATCTGTAGGGCCATAGTTGCCCTGCATTTCATTTATTTTTGTGTGATAATATTTTTTGTATGCATTGGTAACACCACATGCGGCAAGCACTCTTTTAAAACGTGCTGGATAAATTAAATGCCTTGTAGGAAAACCACTAAAATTATTTCCAGCTGCAGATACCAGCACGATACCTTTGTCGTAAGCTTCATTTACAATATCGGCCCAGCTTTTAGATGCTACACCTCCCATACTCATGGTAAGTGCATGAAAAGGCGTACCCGTATCATGCAAGTCTACCATGTGCCGCATGGCTGCATAAAAGGCACTTGTTTTAAAAATAGTAGTTACAGCTCCTTCAAGCACCACACAATTACTTATACGAAAAGGTACAATTTCTGCAAAGGGAGCACCACCTAGTTCATCATTAAAATTTGTACCTATTGCTACTTTGCGTCCAGCCAATAAGGCAAGTGTGGCTGTACCATGCCCAGGCATATTTACTTTTATATTTGGTGTTGTATCGCTAGCATCAGTTACAGGCTCGCCTTGTCTAAAGTTTCGCTGCAAATTTAAATTTAGGTTTACTGGCTGGGTGCTATGCCCACTGCCATCATAACCAGTATCAAAATGTGCTATCCTAATTATTTCATTATTCAAATTTCGTACAGCATTACGTGCATCTCCCAATTGCGAAAAATCATTTCCCAAATGCCATACATTGCTTTGGGTTGGCGGCCAATCCGTATCTAAACTATAATCTCCACTGCATTTATTAGGCTCTTTTAAAAATGATTTTAAACTTTTTTCATTTTTTACTGCATGATACATCATTACATTATCTGCATCAGGCTCTGCAAAACTAATAGCGGCTTTTTCTTGGTGGGCAGTTAGTTGCGCCAAATCCCAAGGGTGCATATCACTACTCGTTAGTTTCGATTTTGCCAAGCATTTATATGTCTTTGCTACTTTTGCACCAGGTTTCGATTTACCAGTAGGTTGCCTATCTAATGGAACGAGTTCCATATCGGTTCCCATGCTTTTCATTTTGCCAGAAAAGCTTTTTTGAAAACTTTTACTCGTGCCCATTCCAGTTTTTATATCTATTAATAAATTTAATGGCTCATTCATAACTATTATAGTTTAAAAGGTTTTTGTGTTTCGAAACTGGTGTTGAGTTTGCCCAATTGCATAAGGTTCGGTTGTTGGTGCTCTGGTAAGTTTTTTGCAATTGTTTGTTGTAAGGATTCATAATTTGTTGGCGATTTTTTTCGTGCTACTACTTCCAGCATCATTCCCGTAAATAAACTATTGGTTGGGTAAGCAAAAGATTGGGCTTCGGAAAGTTGATTGTCTTGACAGCCACTAATAAGCAATACAGATGCTTTTATATCGTTTTTAGAAAGTGGTTTTGTCTTGGATACCCGCAGTGGACATTCTTTTTTATTAAATGCCTTGTATTCTTTTTCGTGCTCGGCAAATACTTTTATGGCAATTGCTTTTGGTAATAGTTTTATTACACGTGCATCTTTTACAATCTGAGGTTTAGCATCTGGCTTTGCCATTACTTTTATTACCGAACCACTGTGGCAACTATCAGAAAGTACTAAAATTTTTACACCTGCTTTAAATTTAAACCAGCGTTGGAATAAAATATCATCAATCAATTCTCCATCGTACAAGCACCAAGTTTCGTCTAGTCCATCCGCTTCGTCTCCGCCATCTACAATTTTCTTACTATTTAGGTCTGGTATTTGTCCACCATGGCCAGAGTAATACAATACAAAACTGTCCCCTGCCTTTAATGCTTTTGCAGCGGCATCTATTTCTGCCAATACATTTTTTCGAGTGGCAGTTTGTGTCAATAAATTTTTTGTAACAAATTTTTTCTTTTTTAAAAAATCTGCCAAATCTGTTGCATCTTTTTCACATACAGGTAATGCACCATCCCAACCTGAATAAAAATTTGGGTCTACTCGGTTTAACCCAATTAAAACAGCAATTCCTTTCATGATTATAGTTTTTGTGATTTAAAAAAATACGTTAAAGACCAAATTGTTCTGTATCTATCCATTCATTTTTTAGTAAACTCCACCAGTCTGTAGTAAGGCGTTTTAGTACATATGCATAAGGCAACCATCCGTACCCATCCTCGCCCCACTGGCGTCCCCACGAGTTGCGTATAAGCAATGCGCCCGTAGTTTCTTCTGCATCTGATTCATCTCGTCCTTTGTGATACAATTTATTTTTTATTTTCTTTTTATCATCATAGCCCACTACCATTACTGCATGTCCTTCGGGTTCTGGCTCTCTACAAAGTGGATAGGGGATACAGCCACCATTTTCAAATGATTGGTTGTAAGATTGGTAAATTGAAAATCCGAATATAGCAGGTAAGCCTGCTTTGATATTTGTTTTAATAATGCGCAACAATTCTTTTGGGTTGCCTATATTATCTGATGTATCTAGCCGATAGTAATTTATGGCTTGATAGTTTGAAGCAAAAGCATAACAAAAAGCCGTAGGTTCCTCATCAAATTTATCTTCATCGTATTTCCAATATGTTTCTGGTGGCACACCAAACAATGCTAAGGCGCCAAGTGTGGTTCTTATATAACTGCCATGGTCGCCCGATTTTTTTAATAAATTGCGTGATGCTTTGTACAAAAACAGTGGGGAGGATTTGGTGAATTTCCCAAAAGCCCGATTTTCAAAATATTCCAGCATACCTACCGCAGATTGTGCTGTGCAAGAGCCAATATCGCCTTGGTTGTTTACAGGTGAGCAATATTCAACCAAACTAAGAGAAGATGGAAGTGTTGGTTTTACAAGCACCTCTGGTAAAATTAATTTTACTGGTTTGGTTTTTATTAATGATTTTGTTTTAGTAGATTTTAGCATTTCTCCTCCAGTATCTATAACCCCAAGTTTTTCCATCATAGCAGCTACACTATCGGTTTGCATGCGTTTGTATTTCTCTTTAATTTTTGTTTGTGCCATGTTATAATCCCTAAAGTCTGGGAAATCTGGTATCCATCCATTTGCTGCTTTCATATACTATTATTAGCTATTTAGTTGTATAATATTGTCTATAAATGAAACCTAAGTGTAGTAGATTATTGGCTTTAAGAAGCTATGTTTTTCGGAGAATGTTTGGATGCAAATGGGTTTTAATGCTATACAATTTAAAAACTAATACTATTTAGTAAAACCAAATATATATAAGGTAATTATATTGCATATGTAAAGATAATAATCTTTACGGTAAAGAAAAACAGGTATTTATACCTTTTTTTTGGCGTATAAGTACGGGGGGAATGGGGAGGTAGAAAGTTTAAACACATGCCACCGGGGGCGAAGAGGAAAATACAATAACCGATATCATGCATCCTTATATGGTTTCTCCCCACAAAAGGTTTGGGATGGAGCTATTCCCTATCCTCAAAAGTATAAAGAGCAATTTGCCATAGAAAATTTAAAACGAAAAGAAAGCAACAGGCCTTTAAATCGTACCAAAAACATTACAGGAGATTTGTGTGCGAATATCCGAACGGTTTAGTGTGTTGTGTTCGTGGAGACGGAGGGCGAACAAAAAGGCTTGGGTAAAAAATTTCATGCTGCAGTTAAAACTATGTTTGCACAACTTATAAAAGTTCCTGCATCGGGTTCTTTTATCTACGACACCGTACGCTACAGAGTAATGCATAAATATCCTTACATTATACTTTACGAACTCTCCAATAACAACATTAATATTTACCGCATTTTTAATACCTCCCAAGAACCTTTTTGGTTATAAAAAAACCACCACACTTTTAAAGCATGATGGTTTAAACTTTTTCTTTTTTTACAACCTACTTTTTTTATGGGTCGGCTGGTCTAAGACCATGCCTCGGCTCGCACGTGTGGTGGCTATGGGCGCTCACGTATGTACGAAGTGACTGACGAAGGCTAAGAATATTGGCTTTAAGAAGCTATGTTTTTCGGAGGATGCTTGGATGCAAACGGGTTTTAGTGCTATATAATTTTAAAACTCATACTATTTAGTAAAACCCAATATATATAAGTTAATAATATTGCATATGTAAAGATATTAATCTTTATTGTAAAGAAAAGCAGGTATTTGTACCTTTTTTTTAGCGTATAAGTACGGTTTTTTACAAGTTGAGTTTTACTTCTGAGAGTATAAAACTGTTCATTACTATGAAGCATTACCTAAAACAACCATTCAAATGTTTTACCCCAATAATCCTTTTCCTAATCCTCCCTTAATCCCTCATATTTCCAAAATTTACCATTCAACCCTAAAATAAATCCGCTTATCACAATATTTTAGTACTATGCAATGTAAAGTACTTAGCTTTGTGTAGAATTACAATTAACCATAGTACTAAAATATATTAACCATGACAAATAAAACATCTACAATCGAAAAATTATCAAAAATGTTATTGATAATCATTTGTTTAACAAGCTGGTCTTTAGCTAAATCACAATCCATTATTGCAAAGGGGAATTTAACAGCGGCTAGCAAACCATTAGACTTAGCCACAATTTCAGTTTCTAACCCCGAAAAAAAGCAATTGGTAAAAGCAGCCATAAGCGATTCTTTAGGAAATTGGCAAATTGAGCTTAAAGTTCCTGGTAGTTATCAGTTTGAGTTTAGCCGTGTTGGTTTTGGTACAAAAACGATGATTGTACAATTAACAGAAGCTGGAAAAAATTTCGAAACCATAGAGCTATTGCCAAATGCAGGAATGAATAAAGAAGTGGTAGTAACCAGCAAAAAGCCAATGATAGAAGTAAAGGCGGGCAAAACGATTGTAAATGTAGAAGCATCCTCATCAAATGTTGGTGCTACAGTATTGGATGTTTTAGAAAAAAGCCCCGGCATAAGTGTAGATAAAGATGGCAACATATCTCTAAAAGGTAAACAAGGCGTTGTTGTAATGATAGATAAAAGACCTACTTATTTAAGCGCACAAGATTTAACCAATATGCTAAGAAGTATGCCTGCTGGGCAACTTGAGCAAATTGAAATTATATCTCAACCAGGTAGTAGTTTTGATGCAGCAGGAAATTCTGGAATCATTAACCTAAAACTAAAAAAGAATAAAGTAAAAGGCTCAAATGGAAGTGTAACTGCTGGGCTTACACAAGGCTTTTATTTGCGAAACAACCAAGGCTTTACCTACAATTATAAAAATAAAAAAGTAAATATTTTTACCAATTTTAGCCATGATTTTAATACAAGAAGAAAAGAACTTGTTGTAGAACGTATGTTTGTAGACCCTGTAACTAAAATGCCATTAACAAGATTTTATCAAGATGCAGACCAAGTACAAAACAGTCGTTATGCGTATGGAAAATTTGGATTAGATTATCAATTGGACAGTACTAATATTATAGGGTTTGTAGTAGAAGCAGGGCAGGGGACTGGTAAAGAAAATTGGCTAAATAAAAGTGATATTTTTAGCAATACCAATCAACTATTAAATAAGTCTAGCAATACACAATTAGCTACGCACAATAATAAAAATATTTCTTTAAACTTAAATTGGAGAAAAACGATTTCAAAATCAGCCAACCTATTTACTGATGTAGATATTATTGGATACGACAACATAAGAACACAAGATTTAAATACAGCTTTTTTTGATAATGCAGGACAACCTACAGGGAAAAATGATGTTCAAAAAGGAAACTTGCCTAGTAAAATAAATATTTATTTGGCTAAAGTAGATTACGAAAAAACATTTAAAAATGGTCAAAAGCTAGAGGCGGGTGTAAAAACAAGTTTTGTGAATACTAAAAATGATGCAGGCTATTTTTTATTAAAAAATACTGGCTGGGAAACTGATAAGCTAAGAACAAATAATTTTACTTACAATGAAAATATAAATGCGGCCTACGTTTCCTACACTTTTACCAAAGGTAAAAAATGGGAATTCAATACAGGGTTGCGTGCCGAGCAAACGGTAAGTAAAGGTTATCAAAAAGCAAACGATAGCTCTTTTACTAAAAACTATGTAAATGTTTTTCCTACATTGTTTGGAAGTTATAAAATAAATGAAAAGCAAAACTTAAGTATAAACTTTGGTAGAAGAGTAGAAAGGCCAGACTATCAGGATTTAAATCCATTTAGATTTTACCTAGATCAATACACATATGAGTTGGGCAATGTATTTTTACAACCTCATTTTTCTTACAACACAGAGTTGAATTATAGCATGCTAGGCGGTGCGCTAAACCATACCATTGCATATTCATTTACCAATAAAGCTATGACAGATATTTTGGAGCAAAATGAACTAACCAATGAAACGTACATGACTAAGAAGAATATTGCAAACAAAAAGAATATTAACTATGCTGTTTCTTTTAATGCGCCAATTACTAAATGGTATACAACAAGTATATATGCTGAAACAAACTATGGTATAATAAGCGGAAACATTAATGGCATAAACGAAAAAATAAAGATTAGCAATTACATGTTTAATCTAAACAACCAATTTAAAATAAATAAAACTTTAAAAGCAGAGCTTAGTGGTTTTTATAGAGGAAAAGGAAACGAAGATTTAATTTTAATAAATCCAATGATAGCCGTAAATGCTGGTGTAAGTAAAACAGTATTGAAAGGTAAGGGTACATTAAAATTGAGTGCAAGAGATATTTTTAACTCACAGCGATTTACTGCTGTGGTAAAATATGGCACGGTAGATACTCGCATACAACAATGGAATGACAGACAAACAATAGGTTTAAATTTTACATATCGCTTTAGCAAAGGCATAAAATTTCAGGCAGCAAAAAAGAAGGCACAAAGTAATGATGAGAAGAGTAGGGTAAAATAGATATATCAAATAATGATAACCACTAGTAAAAGAGTCCTATATTTTAGGACTCTTTTTTGCATAAACCTCAAATATTTTACAGGCTAATTTTTATAAAAATTTTGCAATGGTTTCCCATTTTGCATTGCTATCAAATGCTTGCTTAAATTTTCCTTTTTTATCATACAAAAAAATTGCTGGAAAACTACGCACTTCAAAAAAAGTACCTAAGAAAAAACTTTTGTCTTGTCCCACTTTTATATTTTGATAATCTGCTATTTTTAAACTGCTATAAAAATTTTTCACTTGCTCAAAAGGAGCAGCAGTTGCCAGTATAATTTGCACATTTTTAAAGCTTTCATAATTCGTTATCAAATCTTGTGTGGAGTGTACACAATGTTCACAGTCTGGGCTAAATACCATTATGATAGAAGCCTTTTTCTTTTTAAGTTTTTCTTTTGTAAATGGAATACTATCTGGCGCAATTGTAATATTAAAAGGAGGTACAGATGGTATTCTAATGTAGGCAGGAGCTAAGGGCTCTGTGGTTGTTTGAGAAAAAAGCGTAGTACTTGCTAAAAGTATACTAAGTGAGATGATGAATTTCTTCATAGAAATATTAACTAATCTGAGAAAATATTTTTTAGAATTTAGGACAAAGAGACTGCCTATCTACATTGCTTGGATAAAATCCTTTTTTTACAATACTAAATTCTGCTGCACCTCGTAAATTATTAAATTTACTTAATGATGAAACAGTGGCATCGTAGTTAAAGGTAAAGGATATATTTTTTGTTTCGAAACCAACAACTGGTATTACAGCATCATTGTATCTGTAGTATACTCCAACAATAAGTTGGCTCTCTCCAAATTCTGATAGGTTATAATTTGCATTTAAACCCGCATTTATTTCAATGGCTTTTGCCTGTGTAGTAAAATATACATTCGGATTTATGATTACCCTTGGGTTTACTTTTAAAATGGCATTTACAAATCCAATATGCCGCATCGATATTTTACCACTCTCAGTATTGTCTCCAAAAAATGTTTCTTTTGGTTTGTTTACGTGGTGTGCAGAATAACCTGCATTTATATAAACATTTTCTTGTGGAAAGTAAGCATAATTCATACCCACTTGTAAGTCGAAGTAATCAATATTTAAGTTTGTAAACTGAACATTTGCTGGAATAGTTGCATCAAAAAATTTACCATTAAATTGGTCTGGAAATTTTAAATTGGTAGGGTCTACTCTTTTAGAAACATAGCCTAAATTAAACCCTGCACTTATCAAGCTGCTAAGCCCAAGCATATGGTGATATGCTACGGAGCCATAAAATTTATTAGAAGTTAATATACCGCTGCCAGCTTTATCATTTAGTAGAACGCCTCCAATACCTATCCAGCCATTTTCCATTTTATCTCTAAACAATTGTGCATCTGCAAATGCACTTACCGTTTTGTATGGAGCCGATAAAATACTGCTCCATTGGTTTCTATAATTTACACCTAAGCGATAATCTGCATCGGGTATAAAACCAGTATTTGCAGGGTTGGTAGTAAGTGGTGAATTAAAGAATTGGGAAAAATGTAAATCCTGCGCATAAGTACATACACACAGCATTGTGAAAAGATTTACAAATAATATTTTTTTTATGTTAACCACTTTATTTTTGTTTCAAATACTAATTTACGAAATTTTTTTTGATACAAGTTATAAATTACAAACCTTGTGCCATATACTATCTTAATAATGTTATATCTCCAGTCTTTTGCATTCTTTTGCCATCAGTAAACTCTACATCCAACGAGTAGCTGTAAACATCTATTGGTTGCAGTTTGCCTTTATAAAACCCATCCCATCCTTGTTTTTTATTACTTGATCTAAAAATTAGTTGCCCCCATCTATTAAAAATTCTCCAATCCATTTTGCCTATACCAAAGCCTCGTACACTTACAATACTATTTATTCCAAATCTTCCAGGTGTAAATGCATTAGGCACATCTAGCAAAGGGTTTATAATTACATTTACAATTAGCGGAAAAGTATCTGTACAGCCTGCAATGCTTATGGCAACTAATTTGGCGGTATATGTACCTGTGGCATTGTATTCATGTGTTGGTTGAAATTCTGTGGAGGTTTCTCCATCACCAAAAAGCCACACATAGTTATTTGCAAAAGTAGAAAAATTAGAAAATCTTACAGGCACATTAGCTTGAGGTGGGTTAGGAGCCCAATCTGCACTGGCTTGTGGCCTTTGTACTACTTCAATATTAAAATAGGCAGAGGTATCTATCTTATTACAAGTTGTAGAGTCGAAAGCTATTAATCGATATTTATACAAACCAATATTTAGGGCTGTAAATGTGGGTACAAAATCTGTAGATGTTTGAATAATAACATTTGTAGTAGCATCTAGTAATTCCCATTTCCAACTAAGTCCTGCTAAGCTTTTATTTTGAAAAATAGGCGTGTATAGCGCACAACCTAATGCGTTGGTTTCTGGAATTGCTTTTACATTATCATTTATGCGAAGTGGTATAATGGTATCTTTTGGTGCATTACAAAACCTTGTATCAAAGGCTCTCAGTTTTACATTGTATGTACCAGTGGCTGCATAAGGATGTGTTATTATTTCACCAAAGTCAGCAGTGTCTACAGGTGAACCGTCACCAAAATCCCATACAAATGTTTGTGGTAAAAAAGAAATACCTGTAGTAGATGTATTTGTGAATTCAAAAGTTCTGCTTGTGCAAGGTCCTATTTTTTTAGTAGTAAAAGAAGGTACTACTTTATCTTGTCCTATTCTTATGGTTATGTAAGATGTGTCTCTTAGATTGCATGTGGACAAGTCCTCAGCTATTAATCTTACCCTATATATGCCAACAGTGTTAAAAGTAAAAGATGTTTGGGGAGTAGTAGTTGTAGCATCCACTCCTGTGCAGTTTCCTATACAATTAAAATTCCAGTAGTAAGTAATACCTTTTGCTTTTAAGTCTTTAAAATTAACTGTAGAGCCGATACAAGCTAATGAGTCGTTTACCTCTCCATCTATTTCAGATTGTATTTCGGCACCTACACCAGCAAAATTCATTTCTATTTTTACGGCAGCCTCATTACAATTTCTACTGCCATTTATTCCTGCC
Source organism: Ferruginibacter sp. (assembly GCA_031408295.1). GTDB lineage: Bacteria > Bacteroidota > Bacteroidia > Chitinophagales > Chitinophagaceae > Ferruginibacter. Next base: position 55,364 of record JANNVW010000027.1, on the reverse strand, counting down.
CACACACCTGGGGTTGTTGGAAATGATATTGGAGGAGACGATGTTCTACCACCACAATTTGCGCACATGGCTTGATAAATTACGCCATTGTCATCAAAACGGCTTGTACCGCCATCTACATGGTCTCCGAGACCTTGATTCTGACCAAAATGTGAGCCAAATAATTGTGATTGTGCATCTTTTCTTAATACAAAAAAATAAAAATCGGAGCCATCAGCATTTGGTATGCCAATTAAAGGGTTAACCTGCGGTAAACCACCTGTAGAACCTTGGGAATAATTTTGTTGAATATTTAAGCCGCCTCCCCAACCAGATACATAAACGTTTTCGCAGCGGTCTACTAAAAATGCAATGGGTGATATATTAGGGGCTGATGATGTAGAAGTTCCAAATTTTGTAGAATACACATAGGCAGATAAATTAGGTTGCAATTTTGCTATAAATTGTTTTGAACCTGGCACTTGGTATGTTGCATTTATTACTGGCCAAGTGCCAGTGCTTGTACCCATAACATATGGGAAACCGAGCCTGTCAAATTTTAAACCATACACCAAATCTACAAATCCAGTACCTAAATAAGTTGTCCTTAATGCAGGGCCTCCCGCTGACGGAATTTCTGTTACAAATCCATCAATGTTACCATTATAATTGGGGCTTATAGTACCCGAAGTATTACCTGGTAAATTGTTACTAGAAGTTGCACCACCTACAAATAAATTATTTGTACTAGGATTTATGGCAGCTACAAAACAGGCGTCATCTCCTATTCCACCAAAAAGTGTTGAATATAATAATCCAGACAAATCAGCATTAAATTTTAGAATTACACCATCTTGAGAACCTTGCGGCGTAGATTGCCCAGCCAATAGTGTTGGAAAATTAATTGATTGTGTGCAAGATACTACATAGACATTGTTACTTTTGTCAATTATGACCTCACTTCTAGCATCATCTCCGTAGTTTCTTCTTAATCTGTCTGTGCCTGTGGTACCAGCATATTTAGCTCTTATATTTACACCATCATCTCCAGTGCCGCCAATTTTTACTGAGCCAATAAGTACTGTGCCTGCACTGTTTAATTTTGTAACAACAATATCAAAATTTGTACTAGCTAAAGAAATACCCCCACGTACAGGATAATTTGATGAATTGCTTCTACCGGCAATAATCAAATTTCCAGCAGCATCAGTAATCATACTATGCGGTTGTTCATTGCCTGCCCCTCCTATATAAGTTGCATACAATCTTGTGCTACCATTTGCTGAAAATTTAAAAATAGCCATGTCTATTCCAGCAAAATCTCCATCAGGTACACCTCCAGCAAAAATAGTTTGAAAAGCACCAAGTGATACCGGATATCCTGTTCCAAATACTATACCCCCAGCAAAAAAACTGCCATCGGGGCCTGGTGTAGCAGTATATCCCCAGTTATCTACAAAACTACCAGTAAACGAAGAAAAAACAATTTGGGGATCTATGATTAATGTTGCATTTGGGTCATATTTCCCAATATTAAAACTAACTACGTTGTCCTGTATAATATATCTTGTGTTTATATCGGTAGCACCCTTTACATTTGTTTGATAAGAGTAAGGAGCCATTTCTTTTACTTCGCCTACTGGTGTACCTATAATTAATTCTTTGTTTTTTATATTTAATGTTACCCCACCATCAAATCGCATTGCTATTGCAGCGGGGTTTCCCCCTGGATGAACAATGAAATCGTATTTTAATTTGTCAGCAGTACTATAATAGCGTACATCAATATTGGGATATACATTTTTATATGTTATTGCGGTATATATTTTACAATCGGCAGCCCAGTTTTTTTGATTATTGCCTATAAAATAATTATTATAAGTAGGGAGTGGTTTATCTGGCATGTGCACAGGGTTTGCTGATGCCCCTAAAAAACTAACATTGTATGCAAAAGAATGTAAAATAAATGAGCTTGGTATGGGGTCTTTGGGTGAACGCAAACCGTGCCCATGAGTGTATTCAGATAACTTACTTACATCCTCTGGCTTATTCATCAATACTGTAAAACCCTTATTTTCTAAAAAAAATGACCCAGTAGAAAAATCTCCTTTATAATTTACTTTACTGTTCCATTGCCCTTTGTTTTGCACAAATTCCATCTGTGCCAAACTTTTTTCGTTTAAAAAACATATGGCAAATGCAAGTAAGAGTAGGCGTAAAATTTTATTTTGAGAAATCAATATTATTATTTTTTACAATTTACTTAAATAAACGAAATGTATGCTTGTTTTGATTTATAATTTCTTCAATGAAGAAACTATTTAACTTATCTTTTTAATCTATCACTACAAACTAAAATTACTTTTAGTTGATTAAACCATAATTATCTTAACAATGTAATATCTCCAGTTTTTCTTATTTTTTGTCCATCTACAAATTCGGTGTCTAATGTGTAGGTATAAACATCCATAGGTTGTAGACTGCCCTTGTAATAGCCATCCCAACCATCCTTTTTATTAGTAGACTGAAAAACCAATTCTCCCCATCTGTTATAAATTCTCCAAGTCATTTTATCAATACCAAAGCCACGTACATATACAACACTATTTGTGCCAAATTTGCCAGGTGTAAATGCATTTGGCACATCTAATAATGGGTTAATGATTACATCTACCAGCAAAGAAATACTGTCTATACAGGTAGATTTATTAAAAGCAAAAAGTATTGCCTTGTAAGATCCTGTTTTATTATATTCATGTGTCGGTTCAAAATCAGTACTTAGTTGTCCATCACCAAAAAGCCATAAATATCTTTCTGCAAAGCTCGAAAGGTTGATAAACTTAACTGGTTGATTTGGTATTGGAGGCTTAGGTGAATAATCGAAAGCTGCAACTGGTTTTTTTATTATACTAATGGTAAAGTATTGAGTAGTGTCTGATTTATTACAAGTAGTAGAATCAAAAGCTATCAATCTATATTTAAAAACACCTTCACTTGGAAAACTAAAAGTAGGTTGAAAAACGTTGGATGTGCCAATGATATTATTTGTAGCATCTACAAATTCCCATTTCCATGATAGTGCTGCACCTGACAAATTAACAAAGTTTACAGCATTATCAGCACAACTTATTAGTACTTGATTAGTCATTGCTTTTACATCTGGTGCTATAGTAAGTCTAAAAGTATCCGTTTTAGGAGCATTGCAAAACCTAGGGTCAATTACTGTTAATGTAACGAAATACGTACCAATACTTGCATATGTATGTATGCGAGTAGGCGTAAGGTTTGTTGTATCTTTTGGCGAATTATCTCCATAATCCCACACAAAAGATTGAGCGGTAAAAGGGCTGCCATTAGAATTAAACGACCCATTACTAAATTCGAAAGTTTTTGTGCTACAAGGTGTAACTGCGGTAGCAATAATTTTAGGGGTAACAACTTTATCCGAAATGGTAATATTCATGTAGGAGGTATCTCTAATATTGCAAGTGCTAGAATCTTCCGAAATAAGCCTTACTCTATATGTACCTAATGCAGTAAAAATATGAGCCGTATCAGGATGGTTTGTTGTGGCATCTATGGCATTTGGAAATACCAATGAATTAAAATTCCAAAAATAAGTAACTCCTTTTTGTAAGGTATCTCTAAAATTTATAAGAACAGGCACACATGCTAAAGTATCGTTTAATACACCTGCAATAGAGGATTGTATTTGTGTGGCTACCCCAGCAAAATTCATATCTATTTTTACTGCTGCAAGGTTGCAAGCGTTGGTGCTATTGTTTGTAGAAGACCATGGGAATGTTGGGCCTGTTGGATAAGTAGGAAAAGGCGTGCCTGGACTAAAACAATTGGCACATATGGCTTGGTAAATAATTCCATTGGCATCAAACCTGCTTGTACCACCATCCACATGATCACCTGTGCCCCCATCTTGCCCAAAATGTGAGCCAAATAATTGAGCTTGCGCATCTTTCTTTAAAACAAAAAAGTAAAAGTCGGAGCCATCTGCAGTAGGTAATCCGAGTATAGGATTTACCTCGGATAAGCCTGCTGTACCGCTATTGGAATAACCTCCATTTACATTTCCACCCCAGCCAGATACATATACATTTTCGCATCGATCTACCAAAAAAGCAATTGGAGAAATATTAGGTGTGGGCACATTTGTGCCAAAGCTTGTGGAATAAATATAAGCAGATAAGTTGGGCTGTAATTTTGCTATAAATTGTTTTGTATTAGGCACATTATAAGTTGCATTTATAACTGGCCAATTGCCAGTAGTGGTGCCCATTACATATGGGTAACCGAACTTATCAAATTTTAAACCATATACTATGTCTACATCAGTAGTGCCAATATAAGTGGTTTTTATTAAGGCAGAACCATTTGGTTGTAATTCTGTTACAAAGCCATCTATATCCCCTACATTATTAGGGTTTATTGTTCCTACGGTGCTACCAGGTAAATTATTACTTACTGTAGCTCCCCCAACATAAATATTGTTTGTAATTGGGCTTATAGCGGTTACAAAACAAGCATCATCTTCAGCTCCGCCATAATAAGTAGAAAAAATAAATGAAGTTAAACTTGGCGTAAGTTTTAAAATTACACCATCTTGTTTGCCCCCTAAATTTGGTTGTACAGCTGCAAACACAGGAAAATTGGTTGATTGTGTACAGGAGGCTAAGATTACATTATTTGAGGCATCTAAAATAACTTCGCTTCTTGCATCATCTCCATAATTTCTTCTAATACTTGTATCTCCAAAAGCGGTACCATTAAAATCTTGTTTATCTTTTATATTTACAGCATCATTTCCAGTACCTCCAATTTTAGCAGAACCTAAAATTGCAGTACCTGTTACATTTAATTTTGTAAGTACAATATCATAAAGCGCTCCTGTTGCAGGAATGCTAGTGAGCAAAGGGTAATTATTTGAATTGCTTCTACCAGCAATAATTAAATTACCAGCTGCATCTGCAATCATACTATGTGGTTGCTCATTTGCCCCACCTCCTAAATAAGTTGCATAAATTCTTTGTGTGCCATTGGGCGAAAATTTAAAAATACTAATATCATACTCTCCACCTGCAAATGCTGTTTGATATGCACCTGTAGAAACAGGATATCCATTATCGAAAGAAATACCGCCTGCAAAAAAACTACCATCAGCACCTGGTGTAGCTGCATAACCCCAATTATCTGAAGTACTGCCTGTAAAAGAAGAAAAAATTAGTTGAGGGTCTATAATTAAAATTGCGGTAGGGTCGTAATTGCTAATATCAAAACTTACTACATTATCTTTTACTTTATATTTTGTAACTATTTCTTGTTTAACACTTGTATTTGTTTGATAAGAATATGGCTCTAGCTCCTTTATATTACCTACAGAAGTGGCTACAATTAATTCTTTATTCTTTATGCTTAATGATGTAACTCCATCGTAACGCAAAGCAATTGCAGAGGGATTTCCACCAGGGTGAACAATGAAATCGTACTTTAATTTATTTTGTGTACTGTAATATCGAACATCAATATTGGGATAAATATTTTTGTAGGTGATAGCATTGTATAATTTACAATCACCTGCCCATTTATTTTTATCATTGCCTATAAAATAATTATTATAAGTGGGTAAAGCTTTGTCAGGAATATTAGTGCCATTACTACTTGCACCTAAAAATTCCACACTGTATGCATGAGAATGCAAACTGTCATTCCCGCTAGTGTTTTTTTCTGGATGGCCATGCAAATACTTTGCACGCTTCATTAAATCATCTGAATTATGAACCAATACTGTAAAACCTTTTTTTTCTAGGAAGAAAGAACCTGTACTAAAATTTCCTTTGTATTGTACACGTTCTATCCATTGCCCTTTGTTTTGCACAAATTCCATTTGTGCAAAAGCATTTGTTCCAAAAAGAAAGGCTGAAACTAAAAATAGAAACTTATAAATTATAGTAGAAATTGACTGCAAGGATGAATTTTTGGTTACAATTTACGCATTTATATGAAAACTACACAAGTATTGTGTTTTACATTATTAAAAATTAATATTTTACCGGTATTTAGCTTTTATAATTCAATGTGGTTAAAAGCAGCTTTTTAATGGAGTTTTAGGATTTCATCAAATTGGCTAAAGCCTCCAAATTAATACCATTGTGGCTAAAGCAACTTTAGTTTACACTTTTGTCCATGTGCTAAAGCACGGGGCAAAGCATAAACCCTTAACTTAACAGTGTTGTTTTGTAATTTCCAACTTCCGTTTGCCCTTTTTTAACTGCTTCTTGCCAACTGCCAACTGCTTCCTACCCTTTGCAAACTGCCCCTTGCCAACTGATATTAAGCAATCTTACTCCACTTCGTCTTCCCCTTCTGTGATACCAGATAATTTTTTACCGGCACATTTTCAGGCAATTCAATATCAGGGTCATGTTCCAATATTTTTTCAACTACATCTCTAGCCACTTCAAGCATGGCTTTATCATTTACTATGCTAGCTAGTTTAAAATTTAGTGCGCCACTTTGTTTTGTGCCTTCTATTTCACCAGGCCCACGAAGTTCAAGGTCTTTTTCTGAAATTAAAAAACCATCATTGGTTGCTACCATTATTTTCATTCGTTCTCTACCATCGTTAGATAATTTTCTGCCAGTTAATAACACACAATAACTTTTATCTGCACCACGCCCTACACGCCCACGAAGTTGATGCAATTGTGATAAACCAAATCGCTCTGCACTTTCTATAACCATTACCGATGCATTGGGAACATTTACGCCCACTTCTATTACGGTGGTGCTAACCATAATATTTGTTTCAGCTTTTACAAAACGCTGCATGTTGGTTTCTTTTACTGCAGGGTCTTGCTTTCCATGTACCATGCTTATCAAATATTTTGGTTCGGGAAAAAATGATTTTATTTCTTCATAACCCTTCATCAAATTTTCAAAATCGAGTGTACTACTTTCTTCTATTAATGGATAAACAATATACACTTGTCTGCCTTGTGCAATTTCTGTTTTTATAAAATCCATCACTTGTGGTCTAGCACTTTCATTTCTATGAATGGTTTCTATTGGTTTTCTACCAGGTGGCAATTCGTCCATTACACTGTAATCTAAATCTCCATAAGCTGTAAGCGCAAGTGTACGTGGTATGGGCGTTGCAGTCATTACAAGCACATGTGGCGGAACAGTATTTTTGTCTCTCAACTGTGCTCTTTGTGCTACTCCAAATTTGTGTTGCTCATCTATTATAGCAAGCCCAAGGTTTTTAAAATTTACTTTTGTTTCTATCACAGCATGTGTACCTATTAAAAAATGTGCTGTACCATCTTCTGCATCTTTTAAAATTTCTTTACGAGCTTTTGCTTTTACCGAGCCTGTGAGTAAATGCAATTTTACTGGCATATCTATTAGCATATCGCTAATGTTTATAAAATGCTGCGTTGCTAAAATTTCTGTTGGTGCCATTAGTACACTTTGAAAACCATTGTCTGCAGCAATGAGCATGCAAAGTAGCGCTACCATTGTTTTTCCACTGCCCACATCGCCTTGCAAAAGCCTGCTCATTTGTCTGCCACTTCCAGTATCTTTTCTTATTTCTTTTAATACTCTTTTTTGTGCACCTGTAAGTGTAAAGGGTAAATAATTAGTATAAAAATTATTAAACAAATCACCTACCGATTCAAACACATTGCCCTTGCTAAAACGATGCCGCTGCATACGTGTAATTTGCATACGCATTTGTGCAAAAAACAATTCTTCAAATTTTAAACGGCGGAGTGCATGCTGATAATGTTTTTCTGTGGCTGGAAAATGAATTTGTTTGTATGCCTCATACCTACGCATGAGTTTGTATTCTGCAATAGTGGCTTCAGGCAAGTTTTCTGGCAAGTCCTTTTCTGTAATTTTTAAAAAAAGTTCAGCCGTAAATTTCCCAAAAACATTTCCTGTAATGCCTCTTGCTTTTAGTTTTTCAGTAGATGGATAAATGGGTTCTAAAGTGGCTTTACCCGCCATTTTTTGTGCAGAAAAAATTTCAATTTCTGGGTGAGCTATTTGTGGCGTACCCATAAAAAAACCAAGCTTGCCAAACACCAAATATTGATGCCCTACATGCATTATTTTTTCTACATAATTTATGCCTTGAAACCATACTAAATCAATAGTAGCAGAACCATCTTTCAATTTCCCTACCAATCTTTTTCCTCTGCCTTCGCCCAATAAATCGAGGCTCAATAATTTACCAGCTACATAAGCATACTCATCATTTTGATTGAGTGCTGCGATGGAATCTACTTGTGTTTTATCTACATGCCTAAAAGGAAAATGATTGAGCAAATCATTAAAGGTATGTATGTTCAAATCTTTGCGCAGCATATCGCCCCGCTGTACTGATACACCTGTGAGGTATTCGATGGGTGTTTGTAATATGGTGCTTTGTGGGTTGATGATGCAAATATAAAGAGAGCAGTTTGCAGTTGGCATACAGCAGTTGGCAAAATTTACAATTATTAAAAGTTCTTTTTTTACGAAACCTTTTAAAAGAATTTAAAACACATCTAAACCAAGGGCTTTTGTTTAACGTAAATTTAAGATATACTTAATTGCTTCTTACCATTGGTTGCATTACTTTTAAAATAAGTTATTTATAAGCTCATCCTACAAAAATTAACCATTACTATTTATGCATAAAATTTCTGTATTACTAGCAGCAGTACTATTTTTTTGTTTTAATAGTTTTGGCCAAACTGCTGTTATTACGGGTACACTAAGCGATGGTGCAGAAAAAAAGCCTGTATATAATTCAGTAGTAGCCTTGCTTACACCTGTTGATTCATTTTTGTACAAGTTTACCCGTACCGATGCAAATGGAAATTTTACCATAAAAAATGCCGCCGCTGGCAATTACATTTTAATGACAGCACATGCATTGTATGCAGACTATACGGATAGCATATATGTAAAAGATGTAGAAACGAACTTAGGAACAATTTCTCTACTCAATAAAAGTAAATTATTGCAAGATGTAATTGTAAAAACTGGCTCGGCTATAAAAATAAAAGGCGATACTACTATTTATACGGCAGATAGCTTTAGAGTAAGTGCTAATGCAAACGTAGAAGAATTGCTAAAAAAACTACCTGGTATACAAGTAGACAAAAATGGTGAAATAAAAGCCATGGGAGAAAAAGTAACAAAGGTATTGGTGGATGGGGAAGAGTTTTTTGGAGATGATCCAGGTATGGCTGTAAAAAATTTAAGGGCAGATGCTGTAAAAGAAGTACAAGTATTTGATAAAAAAAGTGACCAAGCAGAATTTACAGGTATTGATGATGGCAACACACAAAAAACTATAAATCTAAAATTAAAAGACAATAAAAAAAGAGGATACTTTGGAAAAATAGATGCATCGGGTGGTCCACAAAAAATTATAGATGATAGATACAATACCAATTTATTGTTTAGTAGTTTTAAAGGGAAAAGAAAATTATCGGCATTTGTATTAAATGGCAATACAGGACAAGATGGACTTAGCTGGCAAGACAGAGAGAAATTTGGAGGCGAAAATGATAATTTGAGTATGAGTATGGATGATGATGGAGAAATAAGTTACCAATGGACAGGGGGCAATAGCGATGATGAACCTTATGTAGACACTGAAAATGGTTTTATAAGAAATACAAACGCAGGATTACAATACAGCAATAAATGGAATGATAAACAAACTTTAAATGTTACTCCAAAATATAACAGCCAAATTTACACAAACAATACTAATAGGTTTACCCAAAATCAATTTGGGGATAGTGTGTTGAACGAAAATGCCAACACAGCTATAAATGTCAATCGAAGTAATTTTAAAATAAGTGGAACATACGATGTAAAGTTAGATTCCAATAATACTATAAAATTTACAGCAAAAACTAATCTTTATAATACCACAAGCAATGAAAAAGAAAATTCATCAACATCTGGTGCAAAAGACATTTTGAAAAATTCATCCGACAGAATTCTCAATACCGATAGTGATAAAGAATCTTATTTTGGCAGCGTTTTATTTAAACATAGGTTTAAAAAAGCACGTCGTACTTTTTCCATAAATAGCAGTTGGAATCTATTAAATAATGAAGGGGAAAGTTTTTTAAAATCGACCAACACGACTTTTAAGAATGGTAGTACCTCATCAATTCAACAATTAAACCAGAACAAAATATCTGATAGAACAAATCAAAATATTTCAGCTAACATTGTTTATACGGAACCGTTAAGTAAAAAGTATTCTCTAGAAGCATCTTACCAAATTACATCTAACAAAGGCTCAAACAATCAAACTACTTATAGCTATTCTGATTTGACTGGCAAGTACGATTATTTGGTAGATTCTTTATCAAATCAATTTAGACAATCTATTACAATAAATAAACCAAGCCTAAAAATAAACTACAATTCAAAAAAAATAAAATACAGTTTCGGCAGTGGTTTTGGTTTTACAAGTTTTGATTTATTAGATCAAACTTTTAATAAAGATTATCAAAGAAATTTTACAAACTTTTTCCCCGCTGCTAGTTTTGCATATACTTATAAAAGCAATCATAATTTGCGTGTAAATTATAATGGAAATACCAGCCAGCCTAGTCTTAATGATTTACAGCCATTAAGAAATAATGCAAACTTCTTTAATCAATTTATTGGAAATCCAGATTTGAAGCCATCTTTTACCAATAGTTTTAGGCTTTCGCATAATAGTTATAACTTTTTAAAAGAAATGTCAACATATCAATCTATAAATATAAGAACAGTAAGCAATGCTATATCATATAGCAAAATTACTGACTTAGATAGTGGTAGAACAACAACTAAACCTATAAATACTAATGGTAATATTTCAATAAATTTTTATGGCGGTACTTGGTTTAAAATTAAAAAACTAGACTTGCAAGTTGGTGTTAACCCTAATATTGGTTTTAATAAGATTGCTAATGTTATCAATAATAAAAATAGTTTTTCAAAAACATTAAACTCAGGGTTATCGCTTTATTTATCAAAATCTAAAGAGAAAAAATATGATTTTAGTTTAAATAATAATTTTGCAAACAATAGAAATACAACAAGCCAAAATAATGAAACTAAAAAATTTAATACATATAATTTGAGTTTAGATGCTACTATTTATTATAAAAAAACTTGGTCTTTTTCTACAGATTATAATTATTTTGTTCGCCAAAAAACGCCTGACTTTCAAACCAATCTTAGCAATCAACTATGGAATGCTAAACTTCAAAAAACATTTAAAAAAGATGCGTTTACGGCATATGTAATTTTTAGGGATATTCTAAATCAGAATATTGGAATAGATAGAAGGTTTAATGATATTAGCGTATCTGAAGTGCAAAACGATAGGCTTAAAAGATACGTTATGATTGGATTTACTTGGAATTTTAAAAACAAAGCGACAGATCCATCAAAATAATAAAAAAATATATGAAAAAAACACTTTTTTTATTTGCTACAATAATTTTTGCAACTATTACAAATGCTCAGCAGTTTATTAATAGGGCAGAAATTGAATACGAAGTAACTACCAACATAAAAAAAACAATGTGGAGTGGTAGCTGGGCAGAAATGTTAAAAGATAATATGTCAGATTTTAAAACAGCGTATTACAATTATTCTTTTGCCGATAATAAAAGCATATATAAATTTAGTAGATGGAGCGATAAAACTAAAATTCCAAAATGGTATAAAGAAGGGGATGAAGAAAATATATGGTACTTTGATTTTAATGCTAACAAAGTAAATGTGCAAAAGCAAATACGTGGCATCAATTTTATAATAGCAGATAGCATACCTTTTATAAAATGGAAATTAAGCAATGAAAGCAGAGAAATTGCTGGGTTTAATTGTAGAAAAGCCATTGGCAAAATTATGGATAGTGTTTATGTGTTTGCTTTTTATACAGATGAAATAACCATAACAGGTGGGCCATGTTCTGTAAGTGGTTTACCAGGTATGATACTAGGGCTTTCTATACCAAGACTATACACTTCATATATAGCTACAAAAGTTTCTGTGAATAATATTAATGTAGCAAATATAAAACCTACTACTGCAAAAAAGTATTATAGCTATGTAGGGTTAAAAACAATAATTGAAGAAAAAACAAAAGATTGGTTTAGTGGTGGCGACGAAGAAGAAGCTGAAGAAAACCTAAAGATGAAAAATCTTTTTTTATGGAATGCGTTTTTGTGAGTTTCGTTAAAATCAGATGCCTTCAAAACACAGATAAAAAATCATACCTGCACCGTTTTCCATTTCCCCTTTTTAAAATAATACCAAGCCGCTAAAGCCAATACTGTCTCTGCTGTTGGTATTGCAATAAACGCACCCGTAGGTCCCATTTTAAAATAGATAGCTAATACCCAAGCCAATGGAATTTGTATCATCCAAAAGCAAACAATATTTATCCATGTAGGTGTTTTGGTATCGCCTGCGCCATTTAATGCTTGTATCATTACCATACCAATGCTATAAAAAATATACCCTAGCCCAATAATTTGCAATGCATGGCTACCGTAGTTTAAAATCTCTTCTTCGCTGGTAAAAATTCCAATAATTGGTTTTGAAAAAAATACAAACAACACCGTTACACAACCCATAAAAAATGCATTGTATTTTGTAGTAAGCAATACAGATTTTTGTGCACGCTCTGGTTGTTTGGCGCCAAGGTTTTGCCCCACCAATGTAGCAGCCGCATTGCTCAAACCCCAAGCTGGTAAAATAAAAAATACTACATTTCTAATGGCAATTTGATAACCTGCACTTGCATTTGTACTGCCAGTTGTAGAAACCAAATATGCCAATACTATCCAGCTACCGCTTTGTATAAAAAATTGAAACGTGGCGGGCGTGGCTACATTCAATAAGTTTTTTATGATTGGCCAATCCCAATTAAAATAACTTTTTACGAGTTCTATTGTTCTGCCTTTTTTAAATAAATAGTAACATTGATAAACTACACCACATGTTCTACCAACAACCGTAGCAATGGCAGCTCCTTTTAAACCCAATGCAGGCACAGGTCCAAAACCATAAATTAATAATGGACAAAGTATAATATTTACACCACTTGCTATCCACAAACTTTTCATAGCCATGGCAGCATCGCCCGCACCTCTAAAAATTCCGTTTATGAGAAACAATAAAATAATAGAAGGAGTACCTATGAACATTATTTTTGTAAAAATGGCACCTTGTTGTATAACTTCATCTTTTGCACCCATTAATGCAAGTATATCTGCTGCAAAGAAAAAACCTACAACACCTAATACCAAGGATAATAACACCGAAACAATAATGGCCTGCGCTCCCGAACGTGAAGCATCTTTAAAATTTTTCTCTCCTACCCTGCGAGCTACAATAGCCGTAGCACCTACACTCAAGCCAATGCCTAATGTATAAACCAACGATATTACAGACTCTGTTAAACCCACCGTAGCTATTGCTTCTTTTGCATTTGGCAAGTGCCCTACAAAATACATATCTACTACTGCAAAAACAGACTCTAAACTTAATTCTAAAATCATAGGCACAGCCAATAATACAATGGCTGTTTTTATACTGCCTTGTGTATAATCGTGCTGCTCGCCGTTTAGGGACTGCTTTATGAGTGTGATGAATTTGTTTAATTTTTGCATCTGGCAGTTGTCTGTTTGGTAAATGTAGAAATTTAGGAGGAATTCGTTTAAACATTTTTAGCGTACCTGTGAAGGTTCTAATTACCTATACTTTTTTAATTTGTATTACTGAAGGTGATAACTCCTCCAACGTTTATAGCGTATTTGCAATTAAGTTAAATTTAAAGTATATTTGCTTTTAAACATAGGTAGCAATACATGCCCAAGGTTTTAATTGGTTAAAAAAGTTCTTCTTAATAGTGTTTTATTCAGTGTCGATAATTTTACATCTAAAACATGTATCAGAATACATAGTACATTTAAATAGTAAGGAAGTAAAAACTGAACAAAAAGAAAACAAAAAAAAGGAGGTAAATATGAAAACAAATTCTAATCAAGAAAACAAGAAGTTCTCAACAAAAACCTTGCAAGCTATTAAATATAACGAGTCCAGATTTTGGACTCGTTTTTAGTTTTATAATTCATCACCCCACCTTCCTTCTCGGCTTAAAACTCCCCTTCCCTTTAAACCCACCTCCACTACTCCTCCTCTCCGTAACATTATACTCTGGCTGCTCACCCAACTCCTCTGGTATGGCGCATTTGGTTACTTCTTTTTCTATCAATTTTTCTATATCAAAAAACTTTCGTTGTTCTTTTTCATTTATTAGTGTGTATGCAGTACCATCTGCTTCTGCACGTGCAGTGCGGCCTATGCGGTGTACATAATCTTCGCCATCGTGTGGTACGTCAAAATTTATTACAAGGTCTATATCATCTATATCAATACCACGGCTCAAAATATCGGTGGCTACTAGCACTGGTAATCTACCGCTTCTAAATTGTATAAGTGTATCTTCTCGTTGGTCTTGGTCTAGGTCACTATGTATTTCTCCTGCTACCACTTTATTTCGAACAAGATCACGAGTAAGTTGTTTTACGCTTAGCTTACTGCTGCAAAACACAACTACTTTTTTAAAGTTTTTTGTTTTTAGTAGATGAACAATTAATGGGATTTTTTGTGTATCATATACCACAAATGCAAACTGTTTTATTTTTTCTGCTGGTTTGCTTATAGATATGCTTACTTCTTCTGGATTGTGCAAAATTGTTTTTGCAAGGCTGCGTATTTTTGGCGGCATGGTTGCAGAAAACAATAAATTTTGTCGCTGCTTTGGTAAATGCTTTATGATAAAATCGATGTCATCATAAAAACCCATGTCCAACATTCTATCGGCCTCATCTAATACCAAATATTTTAAGTTGTCTAGTTTTACATAGCCCATTTTTATATGGCTCATCATTTTACCTGGCGTACATACTACAAAATCTGCGCCCATGGTTAGTGCCTTTTTTTCTTGCACAAATGCATTGCCATCGCCACCACCATAAATTGGTATAGAACTTATAGATGTGAAATAAGAAAGCCCTTCCAAGTGCTGTGCTATTTGTATGGCTAGCTCTCTGGTGGGTACAATTACCAAGGCAGTAATGCTATGTGGGTCGTGTACTTCTCCAAGCATTCTATGAATAAGTGGCAATAAAAATGCGGCGGTTTTGCCTGTGCCCGTTTGTGCCGATGCTATAATATCTTTGCCTGCAAGTATATGTGGTATTACTTGCTCTTGTACGGGTGTGGCGGTGTCGTAGTTAGATGCTTCTATGCCTTCTTGTAGGCGAGCATCAAAATTAAATTCTGTAAATTTCAAAACGTATGGTTATTATTTTTTTGCAAAGTTAAGTAAAAGCAACGCCATAGCCGCCAAACCTGCGTTTTACAATGGTAGCCGATTTAAAATTGTAACAAGGGATGCCAACCTTTTAATGAATAATATCTATTGGATAGCACGATTGTGAAGGTTGGCATCCTTAAAAGCATGCAACATTTTAAATGCACCCCGATACTATTTCAGGTTGTATAACTATTATTAATGAACTAATTTTGAAAAAATATTAAAAATGTTAATAGGACAAATCACGAGCTTTCTTGAAACGATAGCCTCACCTGCACTACAAGAAGATTATGATAACGCAGGGTTGCTTACTGGTAATGTAGATATGTTTTGTACCGCTGTGCTTATATGTTTAGATTGTACAGAGAGAGAGGTACAAGAAGCAATTGATAGAAAATGTAATTTAATTATAGCGCACCATCCCATTGTATTTAAAGGGCTTAAAAAGATAAATGGTAATAATTATGTGGAACGCACCATTATAAAAGCCATTAAAAATGATATTGCCATTTATGCTATCCATACCAATTTGGATAATGTACTTGATGGCGTAAATGGTAAAATTGCAGAAAAATTGGAGTTAGAAAATGTGCAAATTCTTTCACAGAAAAAGGAGCTATTACAAAAATTAGTTGTGTTTTCGCCAAAAGAAAATGCAGCGCAATTAAAAGATGCATTGTTTGCGGTAGGAGGGGGTGACATAGGTAATTATAGCCAATGCAGTTTCACATCTGAAGGTGTAGGGACTTTTCTTCCCTCAGAAAAAGCAAATCCAAAAAAAGGAGAAATAGGATTGAGAGATACATCAGATGAAGTAAAAATTGAAGTTATATTTCCAGTTTGGTTGCAAGCAAAAATATTACAAGCTATGAAACAAAATCATCCCTACGAAGAAGTGGCGCATGATATTTTTAACTTACAAAATAGTTTTCAAGAGGCTGGGAGTGGGGCTGTAGGAAATTTGCCAAAAGCCATGAGTGAGCTAGAATTTTTGTCTTTTTTGGCAGACACTTTCCACGTAAAGCTGGTAAAACATACCGCTTTTACAGGTAAAATGCTGAAAAAAATAGCTATTTGTGGAGGAGCAGGGAGCTTTCTTATAAATGCCGCAAAGCAATCAAAAGCAGATGTTTATGTTACATCTGATGTTAAATATCATGAGTTTTTTGATGCGGATAATCAACTTTTATTGGTAGATATAGGGCATTATGAGAGTGAGCAGTTTACGATAGCGCTTTTATTTGAATTTTTGAGTAATAAATTCCCTAACTTTGCAGTCCTAAAAACAGGCTTAAACAGCAATCCTGTTCAATATTTTGTTCCGTAAAAAAATTAAAGACAAGAAATAATTATGGCAGCAGTTAAAGAATTTTCGGTAGAAGAAAAATTGACTTCACTAGTGCGTTTACAAAAGATAGATAGCAAATTGGATGAAATCCATATTTTAAAAGGGGAGTTGCCAATGGAAGTAAAAGACCTTGAAGATGAAATTGAAGGTTTGCATGCACGTCAAACACGTGTAGAAGAAGAAATAAATGGTATTACAGAATTTATAGACTTACGTAAAGCTGGTATTGCGGAAGCAAAGGCGCTTATAGCAAAATATGAAAAGCAAAGTGAAAATGTAAAAAATAGCCGTGAGTTTGATGCTATAAACAAAGAGTTGGAAATGCAACAGCTAGAAGAAAAACTTTGTGAAAAGCATATTAAAGATGCTAATGAGGAAATAGCTGAAAAGGCATACCAATTAGAAGCTGCAAAAAAAGCAGTAGCTACCAAAGAAACCAATTTGAGTGGTAAGAAAGGGGAGTTAGAAAAAATTATTAGCGAAACAGAAAAAGAAGAAAAACATTTTAGCAAAGATATAGCTGCTGCAAGAGCCAATGTAGAAGAAAGATTATTGCTTAGTTATGATCGTATTCGCAAAAACTACCGCAACGGTTTGTCAGTAGTAGCAGTAGAAAGAGATAGCTGTGGTGGTTGTTTTCATGCAATACCTCCACAAAAGCAAAGTGAAATTAAACTACGTAAGAAAATTATGGTTTGTGAAAACTGTGGTAGGATTTTAGTAGATGCGGAGTTGAACGATGGAATTGAAGTAAAGTAAAACATACAAATGAATACAAAAAAAGCCATTCTTTTAGAGTGGTTTTTTTTAGATTATAGAATTTCTTGATTATATATTTTCGGATTCCTTTGACCAACAAAATCTGTAAATTTCTCAATCAACTAATCAACCACTCAACCAAAGCTTACACTTTCACTGTACTCATCCCCCCATCTACATGCATTACCTGCCCGGTAATCCAGCTTGCTTTTTCGGATAATAAAAATGCAGCCATGTTTGCAATATCAGCAGCCGTGCCTATTTTCTTTAATGGATGACGAAGCGCATTGGCCGATTTCTTTTCTTCTGTATTTAATAATTGTGCAGCAAGTGGCGTATCGGTAAGGGATGGTGCTATACAATTTACTCTTATACTTGGTGCCCACTCTGCGGAGAGTGCTTTTGTTAAACCTTCAATAGCACCTTTAGATGCGGATACTTGTGTATGAAATGGCAGACCTAATTGCACGGCAACAGTTGAGAAAACTACCACTGAGGCATGTTCACTTTTTTTAAGTAATGGCTGTGCAGCTTGTAAAATTTTAATTAATCCGCCAACTTGCAGGTTGAAATCGTTGGTAAAATCTTCTGGTTTTATTCTGGCAAATGGTTTTAGGTTTATACTGCCTGGGCAATACACTACTCCATCCAACACTTCTGGTAAAAATGAAAAGTCTATTTCTGTATCCAATACATTTAATTGTTGGTAAGCAATATTTGGTTTTACATTTTCTACTGGGTGGCTATTAAAAGTTCCGATAACATTATTTCCTTCATCAGCAAGGGTTGTAGCCAATTGTAGGCCTATGCCTGATGATGCGCCTATAATTAAATATGTTTTCATTAAAATATATTTTGAAAACAATTACGAAAGAAAGTCAATATGCGTTTTAAAAGAATCTTAAAGAATTATTTAGTCATTGTTTGAATTGTATAAACTTGAATCTGATAAAACTTTTTCTAACAAGTTTACTACACATCGAGGTTTTGTACAAAATTTAAAAATTCACTTCAATTTTAGCTATCTAAAATCTTGTGCCTAATTATCTCATGCCTACTTTAATATTAGCAGCGGTGTAGAAAAATGAAGACATGTTTTTTTCTTCCTATCAGTTATGGTGGTCCCTCAATCAGTTCGTTGCGGTAAAAAGGTAACAATGTAAAAATTGTGACTATTGTTAAATGTTAGTTGAATTTGAAACACAATCGGCTCATTTTTTTATTAGTGTAAAAAATTTGATTTTATTTTTTTTTAAATGCACATTCAAATCAATAATTTTTTAGAGCCGAAAAATATATGGATGAAACAATGCAGATTTAAAAAACACAATTAAATTTAATAAAAGGGAATGTTTTATGAGGACACGAACCAAGCTGGAGAAATAGAAACTTTTGTAAATGATGAATTAATTAGTGGCTTTGTTATAGAAACATAAAACATTCTATTAAATTGCATAAACTTTAAAAATGAAACTATTTCGTCTATTGCACACTACAGCAACACTCTTATTTAGTTCTGTACTTTGTGCCCAAAACGTAACCGATACAAGATTACTTTGGCAACCCACCATTAGCAAAAATGCTATTGCATTTATTTATGCAGAAGATCTTTGGGTAGCAAATAGAGATGGTTCTTACCCAAGAAGGATTACTGTAGGCGATGGGTCTGAGTCGAACCCCGTATTTTCTCCCGATGGAAGCATGATTGCTTTTACAGGCCAGTACGATGGCAACACAGATGTATTTGTAGTGCCAACTGCAGGCGGTGTTCCTAAAAGACTCACCTGGCATCCCAGTAGCGATCTTGTTCGTGACTTTTCTCCCGATGGTAAACAAATATTATTTGCTTCGCAAAGAAATAGTTTTACCAACCGCTATTATCAATTGTTTACGGTAGATATAACTTCTGGAGCTGAAAAGCAATTACCCATTCCCAATGCTTTTTGGGCATCTTACAGTCCTGATGGTAGTAGTATTGCTTATACAAATATTCCCGATAGATTTGAACAATGGAAAAATTACAGAGGCGGTACTATGAGCCGTATATGGCTTTTCGATACTAAATTACACGGCGTTACAGAAATACCCAAACCTAAAACTGGTAGCAACGACAGCAAACCAGTTTGGAAAGGCAACAAAGTTTATTTTAGGAGTGATAGAGGGGGAGAATTTAATTTATACAGTTATGATGTGGCTGCTAAAGCTGTAACCCAGCTTACAAAAAACAACGACTTCCCTGTTTCAAGCCTCGAAGGTACTTCGGATGGCATCATTTTTTCTCAAGCTGGTTACTTGCATTTATATAATCCAGTTACCAACAATACATTTAAAATTAAAATAGGCATTGCTGCCGATTTGTTAGATCAAAGAGAAAGATATGTAAAGGGAGATCAGTATATACGTGGAGGTGATATTTCTCCCACAGGTGCTAGAGTTGTATTAGATTATCGTGGCGATATCATTACAGTTCCTGCCGGTAAAGGAGATGCTTTTAACCTTACAAAAACAGTAAGTGTTCATGAAAAAGAACCCTCGTGGTCGCCCAACGGAAAATTAATTGCCTATTTTAGTGATGCATCTGGCGAATACGAATTGCATATAAAAAACCAAGATGGTAGTGGCGAAGCCCAAGCTATTAAACTAAATGGTTCTGGTTTTTATGCAAATATTCATTGGTCGCCCGACAGTAAAAAAATTGCTTTTGTAGATAATGGCCGTAGCCTATATGTTACAGATATTTCCATAGGCAATACAATAAAAATTGCAGAGGATGCTCACTTTATTCCAGGACCAGGAGCATTTAGAGAGCTTTTTGGTAGCTGGTCGCATGATGCCAATTATATTACATACACCACTATTCAAGAAACAAATTTTCAAAGGGCCTGGGTTTATGCTTTAACAGAAAATAAATCGTATGCCCTTACAGACGGATTGTCTAATGTAACCGAACCAACGTTTGACCCTTCTGGAAAATATATTTACCTAATTGCTAGTACCGATGCAGGGCCTGTTGTAAACTGGTTCGATCAATCTAGCAATGATATGGAAACTACTAATTCCATATACCTAGTTACCTTACAAAAAAAAATAATATCGCCATTTACAAAAGAAAATGAGATAGAGCAAATAGCTGATACCGCAATTAAAGTGTCAAATAAAATAGACTCTTCAAGCACCAAAGTTAAAATAGATTGGGAGGGTATTGAAAACCGTATCATTCCTTTTCCACTTTCAAAAGGGCAATACCGCTCTTTATCTGTTGTTAAAGAAGGAGAACTTTTTTACTTGGCTGCCACTCCAAATAACGTAGGGCCAACAACCCTTCAACTATATTCTTTAAAAAAGAGAAAAGATGAAGTAATTATGCCTGCAGACGGATACAGCATCGCTGCAAAAGGAGAAAAAATGTTGTTTGTGGTTAAGGGCAAATGGGGCGTTTCTGCTACTGGTCAAAAGCCTACACCAGAATCAATGATAAACACCAGTGCTATACAGGTAAAAATATCGCCAAGGCAAGAGTGGAACAATATTTTTAATGAGGCTTGGAGGGTAAACAGAGATTTTTTTTATGATGCAAAAATGCATGGTGTTGATTGGTTAGCCATGAAGAAAAAATATGAGGCTTTGTTGCCAGATGTAGCCAGCACCAATGATTTGTATCGGGTAATGCAATGGATGTTTAGTGAATTATCGGTAGGGCATCACCGTTTTGATGCAACTGGAGATAGACGAGCCAACCCCGATGTTGTGCCTGGCGGATTGCTGGGTGCAGATTATGAAACCAAAAACAACAGGTACCGCATTACAAAAATTTATGGCGGATTAAATTGGACACCAGACCTACGTTCGCCTTTAACTGAGCCTGGAGTAAATGTACAGGTGGGGGATTATGTTTTAAAAGTAAATGGCATAGATGTTACTGCAGATAAAAATTTTTACAGCTATTTTGAAAACACAGCAGAAAAAATTCAAACACTCACTGTTGCTTCTTCTCCTGAGGGTGCCAATACAAGGGTGGTTAAAGTATTGCCTGTAGCCTCCGAAGTTGCTTTACGCAATAGGGATTGGGTAGAAGGAAATATGAGAAAAGTAAACGAAGCCACCAACGGTCAAGTAGCTTATGTGTATGTACCCAACACGGGTTCTGGTGGGCATGAATATTTTAAGCGTTATTTTTTTCCTCAGGCCAACAAAGCGGCAATTATTATTGATGAAAGATTTAATGGTGGCGGACAGTTGGCAGATTATTATATAGATTTATTAAAACGTCCTGTACAATCGTATTGGCGTTACCGCTATGGCAAAGATCAAAAAGCTCCAAACGCTTCTATACAAGGGCCAAAAGTAATGTTGATAGATGAAACGGCAGGGTCTGGAGGAGATTATCTTCCTTATCTTTTTCGACAAGCAAAACTGGGAACTCTTGTGGGGAAAACAACCTGGGGTGGACTTGTAGGCGTAATAGGTTTTCCTGAATTTATAGATGGAGGAGTAGTAACAGCACCTAACCTTGCTTTTTTTGATGAAAATGGATTTGGAATTGAAAACGTTGGCACAGCACCAGATGTAGAAGTAGAACAATGGCCAGTAGATGTTATAAACGGAAAAGACCCACAACTAGAAAAAGCGATACAAATTGTACTTGCTGAGTTAAAAAAGAACCCTGCTAAAACAGCACCTGCACCTGTAGCTCCAAATAAAGCAAGGCAATAAGATGGTGAATTATGCAGTAGTATTAATTAGCAATTTGTGAACAACGATTATGTTCATGAATTAAGAAAAAATAATAATGAAAATGTGCAAACGATTTACCGTTCGCACATTTTATTTTATAATACTTTATCTATTGCATAATAAAAGCCAAATTGAAAAACAAATTTTGAATGGAGCGTCGCCAATGAAGCTCCACCAAGGCTTTTCAGCCCACTAACAAAAATTTTTACCGAAGAAAAAATTAAAAAGCGACATAGTTAAAATACTTTTAAAATACTTATCTAACTTCAATTTTAGTTATCTAAAATCTTGTGTCTATAAATCTCATGTCTATTTCAATATCGCCCTTCCAATCACAATCCTTTGCACCTCACTCGTACCCTCATATATCTGTGTAATTTTTGCATCTCTCATCATACGCTCTACATGGTATTCTTTAACAAAGCCATAGCCACCGTGTATTTGCACCGCTTCGGTAGCGGTCCACATGGCAGCTTCGCTACTAAATACTTTTGCCATAGAGCCGCTAACTGTGTAGTCTATTTGGTTGTCTTTTTCCCAAGCCGCTTTTAAGCAAAGCAAACGAGCACATTCAATTTTTGTAGCCATATCTGCTAACTTAAATTGTATAATTTGATGGTTCATTATTTCAGTACCAAATGCTTTGCGCACTTTGCTATACTTTAGCGACAACTCATAAGCTCCACTTGCTATACCCAACGCTTGCGCAGCTATACCTATACGACCACCAGCAAGGGTTTTCATTGCAAATTTAAAACCAAAGCCCTCTTCGCCAATCCTGTTTTCTTTAGGTACTTTTACATCGTTAAACAAAATGGTATGTGTATCACTACCTCTTATGCCCAATTTATTTTCTTTGGCACCTACTACCACACCAGCCCATTTTTTTTCTACAATAAATGCATTTATACCACGGCTGCCTTTGCTTACATTGCTTTGTGCTATCACTAAATATACACTAGCACTATTGCCATTGGAAATCCAATTTTTTGTGCCATTCAATAAATAATGGTCATCTTTTTCTTCTGCAGTTGTTTGTTGGCTTGTAGCATCGCTGCCTGCTTCTGGCTCACTTAAACAAAAAGCCCCAATGTACAACTCACCATCTTTTTTGCCTTGTGCCAATGGTTTTAGATAAGTTTGTTTTTGCGCTTCGCTACCATATTCTTGTAAGCCATAGCACACAAGGCTGTTGTTTACACTCATACATACAGTTGTGCTTGCGTCCACCTTACTTATTTCTTCTATGGCCAATACATAGCTCATGGTATCTAGCCCAGCACCACCATATTCTGGTTTTACCATCATACCCATAAAACCTAGGTCGGCTAGTTTTTCCATTTGCTCTTTAGGGAATTTTTGATGTTCGTCTCGCTCTATTACACCCGGCAAACATTCATTTACGGCAAAATCTTTGGCCGCTTGTTGTATCATTAAATGCTCTTCGGTAAGTTCAAAATTCATATAGCTATTTTTTGTGGGGCAAATTTACGGAAATGCCCAATAGTAAGTATTTATATTACGTTTATCTTTTTAATCTTCCTCTACAAATTTCCTCAGCATATTCAGTGCATTTACGGCAGTAAGTTTAATATTTCGCTCTCTATCAAATCTAAAATGAAATTTGTGTGCTTGCATTTTTTCTTTTCGACCTACGCACACCCATACCGTGCCTACAGGTTTATCGGGCATGCCACCACCTGGGCCCATAATGCCCGATACCGCTATTGCATAATCTGAATGAATATTTTCTAGCACACCAGCCGCCATTTCCCTTACCACTTCTTCGCTCACAGCACCATACTTTTCTAAAGTGCTTTTGCCAACCTGCACCATATCTTCTTTTGCCTGATAAGAATAGCTTACCACGCTGCCATCATAAAAAGAAGAAGAGCCAGAAATGCTGGTAATTAAATGTGCAATATAGCCACCAGTGCAGCTTTCGGCAGTACACATGGTTTTACCTTTTTGTATCAACAATTTGCCAAGCGCTTGCTCCATTGGCTCATCTACATTGGTTACCAAATATTGTTTTACGATACTTTGCAGGGTTTCAAAATGGGTATCTAAATTTTTATTATTACTCGCTTCATCATCAGCTGTAGCGGTAAGCCTAAGCCTTGCCATACCATAGCTTGGCAGGTAGGCTAGCTTCATATTAGTTGGTATTTCTTTTTCAAAACTCATGAGCATATCTGCCAGCACACTTTCGCCCACGCCTGCGCATAAGAGTGTCCGGTGGCCTATATGTGCAGTAGTAAACTTTTTTTGTAAAAGTGGAATTACATCATCCTTCATCATGCCCATCATCTCAAAAGGTACACCGGGCATGCTTACAAAAATTTTCTCTACGCCATCTACGGTTTCAAAAAAAATCATTCCAGGTGCAGTACCTCTTTTGTTTTGTATAACGGTGCATACATCTGGCACTTCGCCTTGTTTTTTATTTCTGTCAGTAAAAGGGCGCTTTACAATATTTTCAAAAATATTTTTCACATTGGCATACGCCTCTTCATCTACTATCATTTTTCCACCAAAATATTCGCATAGCAATGGCTTGGTAATATCATCTGCAGTGGGGCCAAGCCCACCAGTAATGAGAATAATATCTGCATGTTTTTTTTCTTCGCTTAATGCTGCCTTTATGCCTTCGTAACTATCGCCCACAGCCACTCTTCGGCTTACCACAAAACCCGCTTTATTCATTTCTTGCGCTATAAATGCGCTATTGGTATCCACCACTTGGCCTATTAAAAGTTCATCGCCAATGGTTATTATAGATGCGTTTATCATTAATTAGAAATTAGAAATTAGATATTAGATATTAGATGTTAGATGTTAGATGTTAGATGTTAGATGTTAGATGTTAGATGTTAGATGTTAGATGTTAGATGTTAGATGTTAGATGTTAGACATAAGATTTAACACACAAGATACAAGATCTGAGATATTAGATTTAGAACAAATGGATAGGTATTGATAAGTTTCTTTTACAATATTCAACCTCAAAACTACCTTGTATAAAATGGTTCTAATTTTATTTTTTGCCGAAAAGCTGGTAAGGCGTTTTATATAAAAATAAGGCTTTAAGAAAAACGCTTCGCATTTTAAATACAAACCACCACTCTCCTAAACCAAACAACAATTTAACAATGCAACAATTAAACATCCCCCTCAACCCTTAAACAATATTCAACAACATTCAACTCTTCTTGGCTTCCTTCGCCCACGCATCCTTCAACGTTACCGTTCTATTAAAAACAATTTTCTCCTTTGTACTCTCTTTATCCAAACAAAAATATCCTTTGCGTAAAAATTGAAAACGATTTTCGGGTGTAGCATTTACAAGCGATGGCTCAATGTAAGCCTGCGTAATGGTTAAAGAATTTTCATTTATGTAATCTTTAAAATTACCATCCTCGCTACTAGGGTTTTCTACTTTAAACAAACGGTCGTACATGCGCACTTCCGCCGTTGCTGCATGTGCAGCGCTTACCCAATGTATGGTACCCTTTACTGCAATGCCACTTGTATCGCTGCCGCTTTTGCTATCGGGGAAATAGGTGCAATGTATAGCAGTTACTTTTCCATCCGCATCTTTATCAAACGTATCGCAACGCAATATGTACGCACTCTTTAGGCGCACGCTTGCACCAGGCGCAAACCTAAACCATTTCTTTGCCGCCTCTTCCATAAAATCTTCCCGCTCTATCCATAGCTCTTTACTAAACGGAATCGTACGAGTACCGTACGCTTCATCAGGGCCGTTCTCACTTATCAGTTCTTCTGTTTTACCCTCTTCATAATTGGTAATAATTAATTTCAAAGGGTCAAGCACGGCCATAGCACGCAAAGCCGTAAGGTTGAGGTCTTCCCTCAAGCAAAATTCCAACAAACTAAAATCAATAATATTCTCTCGCTTAGCTATACCCACTTTATCGCAAAACGTACGAATGCTCTGTGGCGTAAACCCACGGCGGCGCATACCGCTTATGGTTGGCATGCGTGGGTCGTCCCAACCTGCTACATGGTTTTCCTCTACCAATTGTTTTAGCTTCCGCTTGCTCATAACGGTGTACGATAAATTGCGGCGTGCAAACTCATATTGGTGCGAAGGAAAAATTTCTAATTTTTGTATAAACCAATCGTACAATTCTCTATGCGGAATAAACTCTAGCGTGCAAATAGAATGCGTAATATTTTCTATAGAATCACTTTGCCCATGCGCAAAATCGTACATAGGATATATACACCATTTATCTCCCGTGCGGTGGTGGTGCGCATGCTTTATGCGATATATCAGTGGGTCACGCATCAGCATATTTGTGTGAGCCATATCTATTTTTGCACGCAGTATTTTTGCACCATCTGCAAACTCACCCGCCTTCATACGAGCAAACAAATCCAAATTTTCCGCCACCGTTCTTTCTCTATATGCATTGCCCACACCGGGCTCCGTATGCGTACCTTTTTGTGCAGCTATCTCCTCACTTGTACTATCATCCACGTACGCCAACCCTTTATTGATAAGCTTTACAGCGTATTCATACAACGTATCAAAATAATCCGACGCATACAATTCGTTCTTCCACTCAAAGCCCAACCATTGAATATCTTCCTTTATGCTATCCACATATTCGGTATCTTCTGTTACGGGGTTGGTATCATCAAACCGCAGGTTGGTATAGCCCGCATACTTTTTTGTAAGCCCAAAATTTAAACAAATAGCCGTAGCATGCCCCATGTGCAAATACCCATTAGGCTCCGGCGGAAACCGAGTTACTATAGATGTATATTTCCCATCTGCCAAGTCTTTTTCTATAATCTCCTCAAGAAAGTTGAGGCTTTTTTCTTCACTCATATAATAATTTGTGCGGCAAATTTAATGGTTTATGTTTTAAGGGGGAAATTGGTATGGATTGCTTCCATAATTTCAGTGTCACATTCGAAGCATATTAGCTTAAAAGTATCTTTTAATATTATTTTTCTAAATCTAATACTTACAAACCGCTTAGCTAAACCGCTAACGGGGTTTTCAACCGCCGTCAGGGTTTGGCAACCCTTCTTTAAATTATAAAGTAATCGTAGAAACCCCAACGGCGGCTATCAGCCCCGTTGGCGGTTGTGGAGAGAGTAACCTTTTTTTCTTAAATAATTTATGTACTTCAAATACATATTTAACTTGACCATAATGGCGAAATATAGGAGGAGCATGAGCAGCAAACCATTGATGAACTTCAGTCTCCCGCTGTCTGTAGTAGTGCCGCAGTAAGTTGTATTATACTTTAAAGTTATTTTATGAGGCAGCTACTACTGCCCATCGGGGCTACGCTAAACATTGGCAATTCTATTGCCTTTTATTTTGGAGGAGATTGAAGCGGAAGAATTACACACAAAAAAGTACTATCAAGAAATTTAATTTTCATTTTATACACTTTAAGCTATATTTCCCAAATATTTAAATCTATAAATAATGAATTACACTATAAATTCTATAGCACTAGCTTTTGTTAGTATCGGTGTGGTTGTTTTATATTTTACAATCAAAAATTTACTTCCAAGTTATTTTACTGAAAAAGGTAAAAATCTTGCAACAAAAGAAGATATAGCTTTAATTACGAAGCTTGTTGAATCAGTTAAGTACTCCTTTACTGCTGAAACAGAAAAATTGAAATCAAATTTATCACTCTTAAATAATGTCCAGATTGGAATTATTTCCGAAGAAAGAAATGCTATAATTGATTTTAATGAAAAATATTTCAAATGGATAAACATGTTATTAGATAGCTCGTTTGGAAATATTGATGATACGAATGATATAGACTTATACAAATATCAACAATCTATTAGAGCAGCTTACAATGATTTTCTAAATAGCGAAACAAGATTTTCATTATTTATTGAAAAGGAATCATTAATACAGCTTGTTCATAAATTGAAAATGGTAACTTTTGCAAAACTTTCCCCTATAGCACCGAAATCTTTGCTTACACTTAGGTATATAAATTCTAAAACGGACGAAATCTATAAATCAACCCCCGTTATAAATCAAGTAGAAAAATTAGAAGAGTTGTTAAATGAAAGAGAACAAGTATATATAGAGTTTCATATGAAATCACTTGCAGCATTTCAAGAAATTGTACCCATTAATAAAGAATTTTTAAGGATGAGTAGAGAGCATATTTATAACCTTCTGAAAATGCCCGAGTAAAGGATTTTTAAAGCCTGCGTTGGTCACACCTCGTACATTTTACTCTTGTTGGTCTTAGGTAAAGCTTTCCCTTCTCAAGTTGCGACATCATACAGCCGCCGGTTGGTATGCAGGGCGAGCATGTAGCCAAGCGTACCAACAATTATGGTAGAGTACAAAATATATTTTTAAAGAATCTGCAACAGTTATTGGCACTGCTGCGCTGCTTGGCTTTGCTGCATGCCAACAACGGCAGCCCTTCACGAGTGCAACTAACACTATGGAAAGTTTGTGGTAAATTTGGTATGCCAAGAATAGAGAAATTAATTATAGAAGTAAATACTAAGTAAGTTTATTTTCCCAATTTAGAAATACTCAGTAACATACTCACTATAGATTCTTTTAATTTTTGATACGTGATTTATGAAAAACATTTTTATTTTTTTTGTAATTATTCTATTTGGATTTCTAATACTTAGAGAATTTTATTTTCAAGGAAAAACATTGGATTCAGAATTTAATGGAAAAGTTATATCTATTAATAAAGGTAACAAAGGTTTTTATGCTATAGCTTTATTCAATAAGTATTCTAAATTTGAAATTCGGTTTAAAAAAAATATACAATCGGCAGTCGATTTAGAAATTGAGGATTCGATTTTTAAGTATAAAAATTCCGAAAAGCTTTATATAAAAAAGCATAACTCAAATACAGTAGAGGAATATAAAGACGTTTCTTTTGAGTATAGTGCTCGTTAACCGCCACTAGCAAAAATGATTTGTTGGTTATTCTCATGCGTTGGTCACCTCGTACACACGTAAGCACCCATCGCAGCCACCCGTGAGTCGCCGAGGCTTGGTCTTCAACCAGCCGACCAAACAATAATAAAACTCAATAAATTGATTTCCTAAACCAGTATATCATAAATTATTGTTTTACTTGTAACGCTTTTACAAATAGGCTTTGCAGGTCAAAGACCACGCAAAGGCATGTTATAATTGAAAGGATGGCTTTCATTCAAATTTAATTCAATTATTATTTTCTAAAAATATTTTTTTGTTTATTCTTATATTTTAATAATCCAATAGCGAACGGTTATATTTGTATTAGTTGATTAAAAATAAAATGTAGTTGGATGAAACATTTAGGAACAATTTTGGTTTTATTAGCAATAAAAAATACTTACGGTCAAAAAATTTTAATAGCAGATTCTATAAATGCTATTGGACTTTATACAGAAATTAAAACTTCTAATGAATCAACTTATTATTCCGTTCAATTTGGCAACAGCTCTATTTATTTTCAATATAATATAAAAGGCGTTTACTATATGGCTACAGCTACTAATGCCATCGAAACCTTTAGAGTTAATGTTGGACAGCATAAAGAACGTAATGGATTATTAGAATATGTTTTAAGTTCCCATCCCAATTTGCCAAAAATTGTAGACACAATTAGATTTTATTTTAACAGAGTAATAGATAGTACCAAATCGTATTTGGCATTTTATGTAAATCATTTAAACGACAAATGGAAATATTTAGGCAGTATAGTAACTTCTGACACTGCTAAGCCAAAATTTGTACAATTTAATAAAAGGAAAAAAGATAGAGAATTACAATTTCAAAACACCTGGCTAGAAGCAACCACCAGAAATAGTTGGATAGCCATTGATACAACTTTAAGTAAAACCCCTCCTAATAGTGCAGATATACCTAAACTAAAGCAGAAATGATGAAAAAGCTTTGTGTTCGCCTGCGTTAATCACCCCATACATTCGTAAGCAACCACACTCCCACCCATTAGTCGTCAAGGCGTAGTCTCTTCGGCCAGCTGACCAAACAATTATAAAACTCAATAAATTGATTTTATAAACCTGTAAATTCTAAATTATTATTTTACTTGTAACGCTTTTACAAATAGGCTTTGCAGGTCAATGAGGCTTTCCGTACTTTAGCTATGCTGCATAAATGCCCTATATTTATGTTCTATTTTTACCAAGCTATATGATTCAAATTAAAACGTTAGTCATTTTCGCTAAAGAGGATACTACAAATATTTATAAAGAAATAAGTTTGGGTACAACTCCTAGTTTTCAGGCTCAGCAAATAAATGCATACAGGTGTAAATATAAAAGGGCTTGAAAAAATTTTAACAGCTAGCGGTATTCGTCACGCATTTGCAGGGCATGGCAATCATAAATTAGAAAGTGAAAGAGGGCAAGTAGGTATAGTAAATGAAGATTTTTCGCCTGTGTTGGTCACCTCATACATTCGTGAGCACCCATCGCAACCATCCGTGAGTGCCGAGGCATGGTCTTCGACCAGCCGACCAAAAAATAATAAAAGGCAATAAATTATTTTTTCTTTAAAAGAAAGACTCCAAAATAAAATTTTACCTGTAACTTTTTTACAAATAGGCTTTTCGCCTGTGTTGGTCACCTCGTACATTCATAAGCGCCCATCGCAACCATCCGTGAGTCGACGAGGCATGGTCTTTTGACCAGCCGACCAAACAATAATAAAACTCAATAAATTATTTTTCATAAAATATAGACTACAAAATATTTTTTTATTTGTAACGTTTTTACAAGTAGGCTTTTCAGGTCAAAGACCAAGCAAAGGCTCGTGATAATGGAAAGGATGGTTTTCATTAAGATTGAACGTCTACATTAATTGAGAAATGATGGAAGGGTTTTGTGCATTGGCTTTCCGTACGGCAAAGTATAATAAAACTTATGCAAGGCACATAGACCCTTCCGCACTTTTTCTATGCTGCATATGTACGCCAGAGTACAATCCCATTTGGAGCCAAGCATTTTCTAACAACAATGGAAAAACTAGGGAGTGGAATTGGTATATGTATGCGAGGAGGGTGAAGTGATATAGAATTTTTTATAACAAATAATAAAATACTTACTTTACTTTTGAATGAATAAAATTATGCAAACAAAACTAATAGAAACGATTTCCTCAAAAGTAAACTTAAGTGTAGCAGACATTACATTAATTGAAAGTTATTTTGAGCCTATTTCATTTACAAAAAATGAAATAGTAGAAGAACAAGATAAAATACCTGAGTATTTGTATTTTATTAACTCAGGTTATATGCGTTTGTTTTATTATGATGAAAATGGAGATGAAGTAACTACACATTTTGTTACACCTTCGGGTTTTATAGCTTCCTATTTAAGCCTAATACACGAAACAAAAGCCGTAGAAAATGTAGAATGTATTACTGACTGTATTTTACTAAAAATTCATAAATTAAAATTTAAAGAGCTTGTTGATAAAAACGATAATTTTAAAAATTACAGTCTGTTAATTTTCCAAGAAGCATTTAGCAATATACAAACAAGAGCAAATGACTTGGCTACATTAAGTGCTGAGCAGCGGTACAAAAAGTTGATAGAAACAAGTGCGGATATTCTGCAAAACGTACCCATACAATATATAGCTTCTTACTTGGGTATGAAACCCGAAAGCCTCAGTAGGATTAGAAGACAGATGAATACTTAAGAAATATTTACTTTTAATCGAAATTCATTTTTGACTAAAATCTTATTTTTTATTGGTTTTAGTGTTAAATGCAAATTGCTACCATTAAAAGCTAGTGCTTAAACTACGCTTCAATAAAAGATGAAAAAAGAGTTCTTGCTGAGTCTAGCAGGGATAGAAGCGAAAAGCCCACAGCCTGAGGAACGAAGGCGAGGACTTGCAGCGGATAGCCCGATTACAAATGCACATCTGTGTTTCTACTGCCGATGCTCCAAAAAAATACCTAAAAGAAAATTAACTAACAAATGTTAACTGCAAAAATTGAATAACTAACAATTGTCAAGTGCAACTAAATTTTGCTAGCAGAATTTTGCAGCATGAAAACAAATACAACAATTAGAAAATCCATAGCCCTATTTTTAGCAATATTCTTTTATTGCATTTCGGCTACTGCACAAACAGGAACACTAAAGGGAAAAATATTTTCCGCTATTAACAATGAACCATTGCCTTTTGCAAGTGTGCAATTGCAAGGCACGGCACTTGGCGCTACTTGCGATAGCGTAGGCAATTATACTATTACAAATATTCCTGCAAGTACTTACAATATTACAGGCTCTTTTGCAGGGCACAAACAAAAAACAGTTTTTGAATTAGCCATTCCTGCAACAATTATTACGTATCTGGATATTGCTTTAGACAAAGAAATGTCTTTGAGTACTGTAACTATAAAATCTAGTCCGTTTAACAAAACAAGAGAAAGTCCTGTATCGTTAAAAACAATTAGTGCTAGTGAAATAGAACGAAACCCTGGCGGTAATAGAGATATTACAAAAGCCATTCAATCTTTTCCTGGTGTGGCATCATCGGTAAGTTTTAGAAACGATTTAATTATTAGAGGTGGTGCACCAAGCGAAAATAAATTTTATTTAGATGGTGTGGAAGTGCCTACCATTAATCATTTTACTACACAAGGTGCTACCGGCGGCGCTTTTGGAATGATAAATGTAAATATGATTAGGGAAGTGAATTTTTTAGCAGGTGCTTTTCCTGCAAGCAGGGGCAATACATTGAGTTCGTTATTTGAGTTTAAACAAAAAGATGGTAGTAAAGATAAAATGCATTTTACAGTTATTGCAGGTTTAATAGATGTCGCATTTATGGCCAATGGACCAATAGGTAAAAAAACAACTTTCAATAGTTCCCTTAGGCAAAGTAATACAAAAGTATTTGCAAAAGCATTTGGTGCGCCTATTATTCCTGTGTACAACGATTTTCAATTTAAAACAAGAACAAAGCTTGGTGCTAAAGATGAAATTTCTTTTATTGGGCTTGGTGCTTATGATGTATCTACATTAAATAAAGATTTTAGAACGGGCTCTGCATATAAGAATAGTGACGACATTAATAAATTAGTGTATAAAAGTTTTAGAAATACGTTGCCTATAAATACGCAATACAATTTTACGCTGGGTGCAAATTATAAACACTTTATAAAAAATGGATTTCACCAAATAGTGGTAAGTAATAGTTATTTTAACAACGTGTATAAAAAGTATAAAGATGGAGATGAAAGCACCGAAGCCAATAAAATCTTTGATTATAAAAGTACCGAAAACGAAGCCAAGCTTAGGTATGAGTACAATTACAATTCTGCAAGTGGCTACAAAATAATAGCAGGTGCCGGTTATGAAAATGCACAGTATAGTAACAATACAAAAAACCAACGCACTACATCTACAGGCATTGTAAACGATAGTTACAGCACTACACTGGGCTTAAATAAATATGCCATTTTTGGAAATATCAACAAAGGTTTTTTTGATGAAAAATTAATTTTAGCTTTTGGTGCAAGGCTAGATGCTACTGATTATTCTAGTAAAACATCAAACCCATTAGAACAATTTTCGCCAAGGTTTGCGGCTACTTACAATATTACCAATGCACTTAGTTTTAATTTTAACACTGGGCGTTATTATCAATTACCGCCTTATACTTCTTTAGGTTATAAAGACACAAATAATATTTTAGTAAATAAAAATAATGGATTAAAGTACATACAGTCCGACCATATTATTGGTGGCTTAGAATATAATTTTAAAAATAATTTAAAAATTACCGTAGAAGGTTTTTATAAAAAATACAGCAACTACCCTTACCTCATTAATCAAAATGTATCGCTTGCAAATGTGGGTAGCAACTTTGGTGTAATAGGTAATGAGCCTGTAAACTCTAACTCTAAAGGGCGCAGCTATGGCCTCGAATTTATGGCTCAACAAAAATTGTGGAAAGGTATTTATGGCATATTTTCCTACACATTAATGAAGAGTGAATTTGAAAAAGATAATAGATACATAGCATCTGCTTGGGATTACAATCATATAGCGGTGCTTACGGTTGGTAAAAGACTAAAGAAAAATTGGGAGGTAGGTACAAAAATTCGTTACGCATCCGGTGCGCCGTACACGCCTGCTAATTTAAGTGTTACTTCTTTAAAAAATGTGTGGGATGCTTTTGGGCAAGGCGTGCCCGACCCCACACAAACCAACACAAAACGTGTAGGAGATTTTTTTCAAATAGATACGAGGGTTGATAAGAAATGGTATTTTAAAAAGTGGAATTTTAATGCTTTTATAGATATTCAAAATATGACCAATGGCTCGTTAAAACAACCGCCTGTTATTTATGCGGAAAGAGATGCCAACAACAATATTATTACCAACCCTACCGACCCTACAAGGTATAAATTAAATCAAGCCAATTTGAAACAGACATTTAATATTCAACCGAGTTTTGGGTTTATTGTGGAGTTTTAGGTGGCTTATCTAACAAATGTTAATCACATTTACTTTTCTATAACCGACTTTTACAAAATGAAAATAGCCATAACAACAGTAGGCACTAGAGGAGACTTGCAACCATACATTGCACTTGGTATTGGGCTGAAAGCCGCAGGGCACGACGTGCTTATTGTTTCTGCAAAAAATGAAGCGGCGTTTGTGCAGCATTATGGATTAGATTTTTTTCCTTTGGATGTGGACATACAAAAAATAATGGAAAGCGACGATGTAAAAGGAATGGCCAAAGGAAATAATCCGATAAAATTTATTGTAAGCCATTTAAAGGGTTCTAAAAAAATGAAACAAAAATTGGTGGCTACACAAGCAGAGATTTGGACTGCTTGCCAAGATGCTGATGCTATTATTTTTCATCCGGGTATGCCTATTGGTTTTTTTATTGCAAAACAATTGGGCAAGGTGAGTATTCTTGCAAACCCTTTTCCGATGGTGGGTACAAGTCTTTATCCTTCTATTTTATTTTATACAATGCCTAGGTTGGGTAAGGCGTTTAATGTATTTACACATTTTATTTTTCAAAAATTATTTTGGGCTTTGTCTAAATCTGCCATTAAAGAATTTTGGGATGCAAATGTAAAAACCAACATGAATTTTTCTATTTCGCCTATACAACAACAAATAGAAAGTGGTATGCCTGTGTTGAATGGATACAGTGAATTATTGTTTTCGCATGATGACAAATGGGGAAAAAATATTCATACCACAGGTAGTTGGTTGGTAGAAACAGAGGCAAATTTTATACCACCTATTGATTTGGTTCAATTTATAGAAAAAGCTGAACCGCCCATTTACATTGGCTTTGGGAGTATGAAAGATGTAGAAAGTTTTAATGTAACTTTTAAAATGATTGCCGAAGCATTGGCTATTACCAAACAAAGAGCAGTGGTGGCCTTGGGTTGGAGTACATTAAATAATGATGAACCCATTCCTGATAATATTTTTTTAATAGAATCTATTCCGCACTCTTGGCTCTTCCCAAAAATGAAAATGCTGATACACCATGGTGGCGTAGGTACTACAGCGGCGGGGCTTACGGCAGGTAAACCCACCATCATTATTCCGCATAATGCAGACCAACCTGCTTGGGGATTACGTGTATATGAGTTAGGTGTGGGCGCTAAGCCAATTAAAAAAACAAAATTGACAGTGGATAAATTAGCTTCTACTATTTTATTTGCTTTGCAACCTGCGATTGTTCTAAATGCGGAAAAGTTGGGTGTGGAATTGAGGAAGGAAAATGGAGTGAGCGAAGCAGTTCGTTTTATAAACTCAACTATTTTGAACTACCATAAATAGTATTAAATATAAGTCTCTAGATTTTTTATTTTGCTACAAGAATAGCGTGTAATTTTATATAATGTCAGATAAGAAATATATAATAAAAGGTACAAATATTCCACCAACTACAGCACCTATAAGCCAAGCGGTAGTAGCAGGAAATTATTGCCACGTAAGCGGGCAACTAGCCATAAATAAAGAAGGGGATTTTGTGAATGGTACTACTGAAGAGCAAGCTACAATGGCATTTGGTAATTTATTTGCTGTATTAGCAGAAGCAAAGTTTAGTAAGGATGATATTGTATTTGTTGATATTGCTTTTATAGATTTAAAAGATATTGCTATAGTAAACCCATATTTTGATAGCCTATTTGCTGCAAATAGAAAACCTGCAAGAACTATTTACCAAGCAGCAGCTTTGCCAATGGGTGCTAAAATAAAAGTGTTGGCAGTGGCGATAAAGTAAATTATCTTATTGTGTTTCGTTTAAGCTTTTAAATGTAAATCTATCGCTACAATCTACGCTTCTAAAAAAGTTGAGAAAAGATTTTATGCTGAGCGTAGCAGGGATAGAAGTGAAAATCCTTTTTGCCTGCCTTTGAGGCAAAAAAGATTGCAACGAATAGCCCGTTACAAATGTTCAAATATATTCTTATGCTCATGCTCCAAAAAAACAATTTGCAGTTGGCAGTTTTTCAGTTGGCAAAGGGCAGAAGGCAGTTGACAAACGGCAGAAGGCAGTTGGCAAAGAGCAGAAGGCAGTTTGCAAACGGCAGTTTATTCGATGAGACAGAAATATATATTTGAATAGTCTCAAAAAAAACGGCTCCCCAAAATTGGAAGCCGCTTTTTGAAAAATAGTTTTTACCTTATTATTTTATTTCTTTTTGCATAGCATTTCCCTGCCCTGTGCTAGTGCCTCTTCCGCCGCCAGCTCTAGCTTTAAATAATTGAAATTTGCTAGGCTCTTCTGTTACATTCCAACTTTGATTTTTTTCATTTATATCTGCTGTTTCACGCATTGGGTCTAATTTTATAGCGGCTACCTTTTTATTTTTCATAAAGGTTTTTATTACTTTATTTTCGTTTTTGCGCCAAACGTTTACGCCAATTCTGTCTACTTCTTTGGTGCCATCTTCATAAGTCCATTCTATAATTATTGGCATTACCAAACCGCCTTTGTTGCTAAAGGTAAGTTCGTATAAAGTTTTACCGCCTGCTATTTGTATTTTTTGCTCTGTAGTAAGTGTGTCTATTACAGGTGGTGGAGATGTAATGGTAAATGGTGTTTCGTCTACCTTGGCTAATCCACGTGCATAGCTCCAATAAAAATCTCTTGCTTTTACGTCAGCATCTGTAGCAAATACTATTTTCTTATCTTCTCTGTTTCTTATTTTAGAAATATCTTCGAAGGTATTTAACGTAGGCTTAGCCACATTTTGCCTAGTGGTAGATGTGGTCGTTCTTGGCGTAGTAGTGCTCGCTTCTGTACTTAGGTTTGCCCATTTTACAGTATCCAACGAAATATCTACAGGGTCGGTATTGTAAAACCAACCACGCCAAAACCAATCTAAATCTTCTGCACTTGCATCTTCCATTGTTCTAAACAAATCTGCTGGCGTAGGGTGTTTAAATGCCCAACGGCGTGCATATTCTTTAAATGCATAATCAAAATTTTCTCTTCCCATTATGGTTTCTCTCAAAATATTTAATCCTGTACATGGCTTGCTGTAAGCATTAGGGCCAAATTGAATTATATTTTCGCTATTGGTCATTATTGGCTCTAACTGATCTTTTGGTAGCTTCATATAATCTGTAATTTTATATGCTGGGCCACGACCACTCGGAAATTTATTGTCCCACAATTCTTCGGTAAGGTATTCTACAAATGTATTAAGCCCTTCGTCCATCCAACTCCATTGGCGCTCGTCGCTATTTATAATCATCGGAAAAAAGTTGTGCCCTACTTCGTGTATTACTACGCCAAGCATTCCATTTTTTGTGCCTTCGCTATAGGTGCCATCTTTTTCGGTACGGCCAAAATTAAAACATATCATTGGGTACTCCATACCGTTAGCTGCTTCTAAGCTTTGTGCTACTGGGTAAGGGTATGGTATGGTAAATTTTGAGTAGGTTTTTATGGTATGCGCCACAGCTCTTGTACTTAATTTATTGTACAATCCATAAGCTTCTTTGCCATAAGCACTCATACACATTATTTTTTTGCCCTCTACATAAGTTGGCATAGCATCCCATACAAATTTGCGGCTACTGCCCCAAGCAAAATCACGTACCATATCTGCTTTAAAAATCCATGTTTTCTTTTGTGTAGACTTTGTTTTTTCTCTTGCCTTAGCTTCGTCTAAGGTTACAACTTCTGTAGGTTCTTTTGCATTTTGTGCTATTTTCCAGCGTGCTTGTTGTGCTGGTGTAAGTACGGCTGCATAATTTTGGCATTCGCCAGTGGCCATTACCACATGGTCTGCAGGCACCGTCATGGCTACTTTGTAGTTTCCAAAAGTAAGCGTAAACTCACCCGTGCCTACAAACTGGTGGTTTTGCCAGCCTTGGTTATCGCTATACACACATAGGCGTGGAAACCACTGTGTCATAGTGTACAAGTCGTTGCCATCTTCTGGAAAATTTTCAAAACCACCACGACCACCATATTTGGTTCTTTCTATTATAAAATAATTCCAGTCTACATTAAAGGCAAACTGCTGCCCAGGTTTAAGTGGTTGTGGTAGCTCTACACGCATCATTGTTTTGTTGATGGTATATTTTAATGATGCTCCAAGTGCGGTAGTTACTTTGGTAATATTATGACCATATTCTTTATCAAGCTTGCCAGTAGTAAGCCTTGTAATTTCAGTTTCTGTTAAGTTTTTTTGCATTGTATTGCTGTTCTGATAACCTGAGTTATTTACTGAGCTATGCTCGTTTTCATCTAACTGCAACCACAAATAAGTAAGTACATCTGGAGAGTTATTGATGTAGGTAATTTTTTCTTTGCCAATTAGTTTCCTATTTGGTTCATCTATTTCGCACACAATATCATAGTCGCAACGCTGCTGCCAATATTTTGGGCCTGGTGCTCCACTTGCTGTACGATACTCATTTGGCGTAGGCAAAATAGTACCCAATTGTTCAAAGCGGTTGCCATGGTTGCTACCAGGGTTGTTTTTTATGTCTTGCGCAAAGCTTGTAGTAGTTGCAATAAAGCTTAAAAGGAGGGAAAGAAATTTCTTCATGAAATTATTATTTTGAATGATGGTTTGTGATGAAAAATATTATTGGGTTAATAAAATATTTAAGTTTTTAGTAAATCTTTCTGCTTCTATAAATAATCTTTCTGCCACATCTTTTTCAAACTCCACATAATCGTCGTAATCAGATGAGTGTCTCTATTCAAAAATATCTGAATAAAACGCTCCATCACTTTGGCTTATTAAATTATTTTGAATAAAATGTTTGTGCATCATTGTTCTAACGCCTGCGTGGGTTTTAGTATCAATATTATTTTTAAAAAGTATTGCAGTTGCTACATAAAAACAGGCGTAATAAATTCTATTTATAGCTTCGTTATAAAAACCATTCTCAATCATAAGGCTTGCAGCTCTTAATGACCTATTAGATTTTCCTATTTTATAAGAAATATATTTTTCAATATCTGCCTTTTCATTTTTCATAAAAGAATTCCGTCTTCTTTTACATTTTTATAAAATGAGGTAACATAGTGCTTATTTTCCCAAGTATTTTTATCGTATATTAATGGGCTAATATTTATACCTACTTCTCTATCTATATTAAACAATGGGTAACTTATTTTTTTTCTTTCTTGATATGATAGGCTGTTATTACTTACCAATATGAGTAAATCAATATCACTTTCCTCTTTCTGTTCTCCACGTGCATAAGACCCATACAAAATAATATCAGCACTTGGCTCTATGTTTTGCACAGTTTTCTTTATACGTTCAAACAATATGGAATTATCTTTTATCATTGAGCGATAAAGTTACAATTTTAAGGTATTCTTTCCAACGCAAATTTTACCGCCCATGTAAAAGTTATAGCGCTTAAAGTATAAATCCAGTACTTATGTTTTAGTTTTAAAATACCTACAAGTAAGTAACTGCATAATAAAATGATAATTACAATTGCAATTTGCCCAACTTCTAGCCCTACATTAAAACCAAACAAACTCCAACCAATTGTTTGGTTTTTGGCAAGCATAAAGCGTATGGTATTGGCAAAGCCTAGCCCATGTATGAGCCCAAAGAATAATGCCAAAAAATAATTTGAGCTAATGTTTTTGTGTAGGGTATTTTTTTGAAATATATTAATAATTGCCGTTAATGCTATGGTACAAGGTATTAAAAATTCTACCCATGCATCATGTACTCGTATTACATTAAGCGCACTTAATGCCAGTGTAAGGGAGTGCCCTATTGTAAATGCAGTTACCAATACCAATACTTTTTGCCAGTCTTTTAGTAGGTAAATGGCTGTAAGCGCCACAATAAAAAGTTGATGGTCTAGTGCATCTATACTAATGATATGCCTCCAACCTTCTTTAAAATAAAATGCTAAATCGTTCATAAAAAATATTTACTGGTCTACTTTGTAGTAAGTTTGTCAGCTGTTAATATCAAATATAGAGTTAAACATCATTTATTGCTACTATGAAAGTTTTTTTATTAAAATTATTTTTTATTTCGTTTTGTAGTTTTTCCGTAAACAAAGAGGTGGGCTATCACCCAATATTTGTAAGTGTAACAGAAATAGAACACAATGCAAAAGAGAAATCTTTGGAAATAAGTTGTAAGATTTTTACAGACGATTTTGAAAAAGCATTGCGTATGGCTTATAAAACAAAAATAGATTTATTGAATGTGAGTACAAAGCCAACAATGGATAAATTGGTTAGTAATTATGTACAAAAACATTTAGTAATTACTGTAGATGGCAAAGTTTGTATACTAAAGTTTATTGGGTATGAAAAAATAGAGGAAGCTATTTATAGTTATTTTGAAATAGATAATATTGTAACTCCTAAAAAAATATCTATCACCGATGATATTTTGTATGAATACAAAAAAGAACAGTTTAGTTTATTACACGTAACCGTAGGAGGTAAAAGGCAGAGTACAAAAATGGGTAACCCTGAGAAGTTGGTGGAGATGAAGTTTTAAAAGGTCAGTATTTATCATTTTAGCAGTTCAATAATGGCTTATCTAGGATAAACAGCAAATAATAAATAATAAATGGGATTACTCTTCCTCCATCATCTCTTCCTTCAATTCTTCTGATAAAGTAAGCAAAATTTTATCTATTCTTTGTCCATCCATATCTATTATTTCAAAGCCAAAGTCTTTCCAATCAAATTTTTCGCCAGTGGCGGGTATATGTTCCAATTCATGTAAAACAAACCCTGCCAGTGTATCAAATTCATGTTCACCTTCGTTCATCCAATCTGCCCTTTCAAAATAACTTAAAAAATCATAAAACTGTATTTGCGCATCCACCAAAAAGCTACCATCTTCTCTTTTAATAATTTCATATTCGTCTTGCCCTGTTTGTGGTACATCTCCTATTATAGCTTCTAAAATATCATTTAGGGTTATCATCCCTTCAAGCGTGCCATATTCATTTACAATAAAAGCAGAGTGTATTTTTGTTTCTTTAAATTTTTCTAATAATTGATATGCTGAATTGTTTTCTGGTACAAATAAGGCTGGCTTTGCTATATCTGCCAAAGGTTTATTGGGGTCTGCTTTTAGTAAATCCTTTATGTAAACAATACCTTTTATGTTATCTACCGTTTCTTCACACACGGGAAAAGTACTGTATATAATTTCCCCAGTTTTATTTTTCATATCATTCACCGTTTCTTTCATATCGTACCATATAATATCTGTACGATGTGTCATAAGCGAAGTAATATTTCTATCTCCTAAATGAAAAACCCTTTCTATAATATCTTTTTCATCTTCTTCAATAGACCCATGCTCACTACCTTCCGAAATCATGGCTTTTATTTCTTCTTCGGTAACGGCGCTATCTGTTGGTTTTTTTATATTAAATATTTTAAAAATGCCATTTGTAATACTCGATAAAAACCATACTAAAGGATGTACAATAGTAGACAAAAAATTCATGGGTATGGCTACGGCTCTTGCTATTTTTTCGGCACGTAGCAATCCTATTTTTTTAGGTATTAGCTCACCAAAAATAATAGTAAGAAAAGTTACTATTAACACCACAACGATGGTGGCTATGCTCTCCGCATATTTATGGGTTAGGGTAAATTTTTCAAAATATGGGGTAAG
The DNA here is from genome assembly GCA_031408295.1 of Ferruginibacter sp. Taxonomy (GTDB): domain Bacteria; phylum Bacteroidota; class Bacteroidia; order Chitinophagales; family Chitinophagaceae; genus Ferruginibacter. The sequence goes on along the minus strand of JANNVW010000027.1, from coordinate 12,976 downwards.
CATTTTACTGAATTTATCTTCAGCAAAAACACCCACTAAAATAGAAATTAATGTGATACCAATGGTGGCAGTACTTAAAAATTTTTCTGGGTTGTTGGCAAGCTCCAAAGCTGCTTTGGCTTTATCATCGCCTTTAGCAGCCATAGCTTCTAAGCGCCCTTTTCGGGCACTTACCAGTGCAATTTCGCTCATTACAAATAGCCCAGTTAGCAATATTAAAAGCAGTAGTACAAAAACTTCAATCATTAGGTTTAGTTACATGAAAAATAAAATCCAACTGTAAAGATATAAAATGTACGTAAAAGCTATTTAATTTTTATAATTACATATGGAAAAGTTACTTTTTCTCGCTTTTTTGGGTTCAAAAAGTTTAGCGATAGCATAGATACTTCAAAAGTTTCTGTGGCATAAAGGATATCATATTTCCTATTTTCCGTATCAAAAAACGCCAAATTCATCTTTGGTGTTATGATTATATTATCTTTTACGATAGTATTTAAATCGTCTTTATGCGGAATTATAATATTCGTTTTAAAATGTAAAGAATGCCAAATTAGGGTTTTAAAAATGAAAATATTATGCTTGTCTACATTATGCTCATTTATCCAATTACCCATATTAGTGCCAGCTTGGTACTTTAGTAGACTTGGATATACTGCATAACTTAAAAATACATTTATGCCAATAATGGTATACAAAGAAATATATATTAAATAATGCTGTACATTTTTTCGTAAAAATAAAATTAAGAAAACAATAAAACAAATTGCCGCTAATACAATTACCCAAAGCGCAGCAGGAAAGCTGTATGCAAGTAGTACAATTAATACAATCCAAAGCAACGTAAAAATTATAAAATGACTTTTCTCTAATACCTTTTTTGTTTTTGGAAATTCATTTTCAACGGCGAGTTTGTATAAAAATTTTGCGGTAATAATAGCAGCAAAAGGTAGTGCTACAAAAATATAATGTGGTAGTTGGTATTTGCTAGAGCCTAGTGCCAGATAGCTAAGTATAAAACCTCCCATGGTTATCCATTCAGCATCTACCGAAAGTTTACATTTTTGAAGTATAAACAATTTTATTTCTACACAAAATGCTACCATAAAAATAATTATCCATGGTAAAAACGCCCATAATAAATTTTGAAATAAGAAAAAAATATTTGCATTGTTGTTCCACACAGACTCTCCAGTTATGCGCCCAAAACTTTGTGTCCAAAAGAAAAACCTCAGTCCAGATACGCCCGTTTTTCCATTTACAATTTTAGTAGGTTGTACATCAAATTGTTGGTATAAACCATAACACATGGGTAATAACACAAGCCCAATAATAGCCAGCCCAAATAAATATTGCCATTTGAAAATATCTTTAAAATTGCGGGTTATAAGCAAATGTGAACCTATGGCTAGTACTGGCACTATTAATGCTATTGGGCCCTTTGTGAGCATGCCAGCCCCAATAGCTACAAAACCTAAAATAAAATGCATGGCTTTATTGTTTTTAAGCCAGGCTAGTAATTGCCAAATGCTAAAAATAACCCAGCCCATAAGAATGGTATCTGTTCGTACATCGTTGGTCATTAAAAAAAATGCTTGGCAAGAGCCTAGTACAATTGCAGCTAAAATGGCAATCTCTTTCTTGTAAAAAAGTAAAGCAAATTTAAAAGTAGCATACAAGGCCAGTAACGAAAATAAGAGGGATGGTAGTTTGTATGCAAAATTATGTACCCCAAATAATTTTATACTCAATGCACTTATCCAAAATAAAAATGGAGGTTTATCTAAGTAATCTTTGCCAAGCTCATATACCTGCAAATAGCTAGATGTTTCACCCATTTCTCTACTCATTTCAGCATACTGGCTTGCATCAATATCCATCATATCTATACCTAGGCCAAGCATGTAAACGAGTATAAGTGTACCAAAAATGTACAAATAGTTTTTCTGCATATTTATTGTTTTATAGTAGTCCCTTTTTTTTGTTGTGAAAATTTCCAGTAAGCCAACCAGTGAATATGCCTAGTAATGCACCTCCCATAACATCTGTAGGATAATGTACTCCTACATACACTTGTGCAAAACATACAAAAGATGCCCACACAAAAAACAATTTGCTATATTGGGGAGATATATGTTTGAAAGTAATATAAAAAAACATAGCAAGTCCAAAATGATTTGCTGCGTGAGACGATGTAAAGCTCCCATTGCCACCACAATAATTTGCTAATAAACGCACTTTGTCAGAAAATATAGGGTCTGTACAGGGGCGAGGTCTTGCAAAAAGTGGTTTTAAAATATTGCTGCTAATAAGTTCTGTGTAAGCAAAAGTTATAAGTGCTAAAATAACCCACCAAATAGCCTTTTTACCGAAATTGATAGCTACAAATAGCAATATAAAAATGTATAAGGGTGCCCAAAAATTTGCCGCTCTTACAAAAGGTAAAACGGTATCGAAAAATGCATTTCTACAGCCTTGATTTATTTTTAAGAAAAGATATTGGTCTATTTCTATGATTTTTTGCAGCATTTTAAGACGTTGTTGTCGTTATGCAGCAAATATACAATTTAGTAAAATTGTTTATAAAGTTTTTGATGTTAGCATAAGAATGGTATTGCTTGCTAGGTTTTATGTATTTTTGAAGCTCATGGAGATTTATACTCTACACCTAAAACTGTTTTTTATTAATGAACACACTATCTATAGTCATTCCTTTGTACAATGAGGCTAAAACGATTGCAATAACATTGGATAAAATAAAATCGGTAAATCTTCAAAACGACATTATCAAACAACTGGTAATTGTAAACGATTGCTCTACCGATAACTCTTTGGCTGTAGTGGAACTATATAGAAATAATAATCCTGATGTAGCCATAAAAATATACAGCCATCCCATAAATAAAGGAAAGGGCGCAGCATTGCATACTGGCATAGCAGCTGCAGATGGAGATTTTATAGTAATACAAGATGCTGATTTGGAATACAACCCCGAGGAGTATAAAATTTTATTGCAACCAATACTCGATGGTGCGGCAGATGTGGTATACGGCAGCAGATTTATGGGAGGCAGACCGCATAGAATTCTTTTCTTTTGGCATACCATAGGCAATAAATTTCTCACACAGTTTTCAAATATGTTTGCCAATTTAAATTTGTCAGATATGGAAACTTGTTATAAAGTTTTTAGAGCCGAAATAATAAAATCAATAAATCTAAAAGAAAAAAGATTTGGTTTTGAGCCTGAAGTAACACAAAAAATTGCTCGTATAAAAAATATTAGAATTTATGAGGTTGGTATTTCTTATTATGGGCGTACGTATGAAGAAGGAAAAAAAATTGGATGGAAAGATGGCGTAAGAGCATTGTACTGTATTTTAAAGTATGGTCTTTTTAAAAGTTCTTAAGTAGGATACATTTAATGATAATTATTATGTGAGAGATTACCGTGCACAAAAGCAGTAGCACCACACAATTTAAGTGTATCATTTAATAACTATCATCTAACAACAATCTCTAACAAATGTAATTTCTCTATGTTTACAAAATTACTTGTACCAAAAACTATTCAATGGGTTATTAAGTTATTCCTCATTTATCTATTTATATTTACGGCTTTTAGGGTAGCTACAGTAGTTTTTTTTAAGCCAAATAATATTGCATGGTCTCAGCTTGCCACATCTTTTTGGTTGGGCTTAAAATATGATTTGCGGTGGATTTCTTTTATACTTACCCCGATTGCTGTATTGTCATTATACAAAAAGTTTTCACCATTTTATAATGAGACTTCTAAAAAAGTATGGACAGGTTATTTAGGCATCGTTACCTTATTGGTTTTGTTTTTTTATGGAGCAGATTTTGGGCAGTTTGCTTACATTAATGCAAGGCTAAATGCTGATGCATTAATTTTTGCAGAAGATCCCAAGGAAAGCTTGCAAATGATTTGGCAGAGCTATCCAATCGTTTGGATTTTGGTAGCACTTTTTGGTGCGGTAATAATGGTTATATGGATGTTTAGGCGCACACATGTGGGTGTAGAGGATAGAAATATTAGCATTCATAAATTTAGTTATCGTAGAATTTGGCATACCGTTGCATTACTATTTTTGGGTTGGTTTATGTATGGGTTTATAACATTTAGTCCACTTAATTTTTTTAGAGCATTTAATTTAAACGATGGGTTTAAAAGTAATTTGGCTTTAAATCCTATGCAAAATTTTTTTACCACACTTCGCTTTAGAAAGCCACAATATGACACAAAAGCCAAAGAAAATTATCCACAAATAAAAACTTTTCTTGGGCTAGGCAATAATGTGGTAGATAATTATACGAGACTTGTTTGCCCCAATAGCAAAGCGCTAGAAAGCAGGCCAAACGTAGTATTGGTAATTTGCGAAAGCTTTAGCATGTATAAGAGTAGTATGAGTGGTAATGTATTAAACGCTACGCCTTACTTTAATCAAATGTGTAAAGAAGGTATTTTTTTTAATCGTTGTTTTTCACCCACTTTTGGCACAGCTCGTGGTGTATTTGCTACCATATCGGGCATACCAGATGTACAGTTAGCTAAATTCTCTACACGCAATGAGGCTGCCGTAAACCAACGAACCATTATCAACGATTTTGAAGGCTACGATAAGTATTATTTTATTGGCGGACGAAGTGAGTTTAACAATTTTAAAGGGCTTGTTCAAAATATTGATAGCATAAATATTTTTGAAGAAGGAAAATACAATGTGCCAAAATTAAATGTGTGGGGCATTAGCGATAAAAATTTATTTCTAGCTGCTAATGCAGAAATGGCTAAACAAACAAAACCATTTTTTACAATTATTCAAACGGCAGATAATCACCGTCCATTTAATATACCAGAAGAGGATAAAGATTTTATTCCAAAAAATATTTCGGAAGAGGAATTAAAGAAAAATGGATTTGAGTCTTTAAAAGAATACAACGCATTTTTATATTCTGATTATTGTTTTCAAAAATATATAGAAGCTGCTAAAAAGGAAACCTATTTTAATAATACCATATTTATTTTTATGGGCGACCATGGTTTGGAGGGCAACTCCAATGCAGTTTACCCTAAAGCATGGGATGAACAAAGACTGGCAGATGAGCATATACCATTATTGTTTTATGCCCCCGCTTTACTTTTGCCGCAGGTGCACAATGAGCCAGTATCGCAGATAGATGTGTTGCCTACAATAGCCAGCATGATTCAACAGCCATATACAAACTCTACACTCGGCAGAGATTTATTAGACCCTACAAAAAAAGAGCATGCGGCTTTTATTATTTACCACGCTCCAGGTTGGATAGGGGTTGTAAACGAAAAATACTTTTACAGAAAAAATATACATATGGCTAGCGATGAATTGGTAACTGTAACTAACGAGCCAATAAATTTAACTAGTATTCAAAAAGATTCTGTAAAAAAAGAAATGGCAAAACTTACCACCGCTATATACGAAACGGCAAAATGGATGTTGGTAAATAACAAAAATAATAAGTAATTGCAAACTGTTTTATTGCTGCTATTATGAATTGCCTTTCAATACAATATTATAAATCTTTACTTTTGCCAAACAATATTATTAGATGATAACGTATAAACAATGCCCTGTTTGCCATAGCGAAAAGATTAAAGAAGTATTTTCTGCCAAAGATTATACCGTTTCCAACGAAATGTTTACCATAGTAAAATGTGCTGCTTGTACACATATGTTTACACAACATGTAGCTTCGCAAAACGAGATTGGAAAATATTATCAATCGGAAAATTATATTTCGCATAGCGATACGCAAGAAGGTATCGTAAACAAATTGTATCATACGGTACGCAAGCGTACACTTGCTGGTAAGAAAAATTTGGTACAGCAAGAGACCGGAAAACAACAAGGGAAAGTATTGGATATAGGTTGCGGTACTGGTGCATTTTTAAATACTATGAAACAAGCAAGCTGGCAGATTACAGGATTAGAGCCAGATGATGTAGCAAGAAAAAAAGCACTGGAATTATACAATATTACTCCGCTGCCTTCGCATGAAATATTTGATATGCCACACAATACTTACAATGCCATAACCATGTGGCACGTGCTAGAGCATGTACACCAGTTGCACGAGTATATTGCTCAGTTAAAAAATATGCTTACATCAAATGGCAAAATATTTATTGCTGTTCCAAATTATACAAGCTACGATGCACAGTATTACGGAGCACATTGGGCAGCATACGATGTGCCTAGGCACTTATATCATTTTTCGCCTGCAAGTATGAAAAATTTGGTTGAGCAACATGGCTTAACTATAAGAAAAATAAAACCTATGTGGTTTGATAGTTTTTATGTGAGTATGCTGAGTGAGCAATACCAAAATGGGAAAGGCAATATTGTAAAAGCTTTTTTTATTGGCTTTATGTCGAACCTTAAAACAGTTTTTAATAAAGAAAAATGTAGTTCGTTGATTTATGTGATAGGGAAGGATTAGCTTATTTGTAGTAGGTGCTAAAGCAAAAAAAAAGGGCTGAAGCCCAGTATCCACATAGTATTTTATCCTCGGTCTAAAGACCGAGGCAATCCATAAAGACCGAGGCAATCTATAAAGACCGAGGTAATCTATAAAGACCGAGGCAATCCATAAAGACCGAGGTAATCTATAAAGACCGAGGTAATCTATAAAGACCGAGGCAATCTATAAAGACCGAGGTAATCTATAAAGACCGAGGTAATCTATAAAGACCGAGGTAATCTATAAAGACCGAGGTGATTTATAAAGACCGAGGTAAACCATAAAAATCGAGGCAATATATGAATTGCCCTGCCATTTATGGCAGGGATTACAAATAGTAGAAAATTTGGGCTTTAGCCCATTTTGTATTTCGGCTTTAGCCAATTTCACATTTTAATCAATAAAATTTTCAGATATTAATTCACCCTCATCTCAAATATCTTAGGCCATCTTTTACCTGTTATAAAAAATGTTTTTGATGTGCTGTCATACGCTATGCCATTAAAATATTCTGCTCTGCTTTGTAGCCTTAATTGTGGGTCTAGCAAATTATCGAAATTCATTTTACCAACTATTTCACCATTTTGTGGATTTATTTTTACGATGTCATTTGTTTGATAAACATTTCCCCAAACAAATCCGTCCACGTATTCCAATTCGTTCACACTATCCACTGGACCTCTATTGTCGTGTATGTGTACCGTGTTTTTTACTTTAAATGTTGCAGGATTTACAAAGTATAAATCAGTACCCCCAGTTGTAATAATTAAATCGATTCCATTATTCGTCATTCCCCAACCTTCGTATGGCCAATTAAATTGTTGTATCACTTTGGTAATGTTTTTTGGGTCATACACAAATACATTATTTGTTTGCCAAGTGAGTTGATATAATTTCCCATTTAAAATGGTAATGCCTTCTCCAAATATTTTATCTGTACCCATTTTGTGGGTTTTATCAATTTTACCAGTTTTAGCATCACCAAATTGTAATAAAGAGTTTTTAAAATCGCCACCACTTTCATACAATTTGCCGTTGTAAAATTCCAGCCCTTCGGTATAACTTGCTGTATCGTGTGGGTATTGAGAAATGATAGTATAAGGAATCACTTTTACGCTAGAAGAAACTGTTGGTATTGCTGGATCATCTGTTGTTGTATCTTCTGGTTTACAAGATTTATAAATAAAAACGCCAACTAAAAGTCCTAGTACAATAAGTATAATTTTATTTCTCATAATGTATAAATGTGTTTGCAAAAATAGGGAACCAGTTTCGTAATCTATTGTAATGAAATTATAAAATAATCTCTGCGAAAACTTCTTTAACTCATTCACTCTGCGGTGAAAGACGATAAATCACATTCCTCTCCTTCAAATACGCCATTACAAATTCAAAACATGAAGAATGTTTCCCCACCAATTCTGGCGGAAAAACACCTTTTTCTTCAAACATTTTATTTGCAATCATATTGGCAAAAGCATTACATGCATAGCCCGTAGTGCGGCTCATAGAAGCTGTTTGGGTAGCAGTGTCATATTCATCGTACAATAAATAATCAATTGTTTTCCCCTCGCCCTTTATAATTATTTTCATAATGGTAAACTCTGCTTCATCTGCCCCGAGTTTCCATTGGTCAAATAAAATTGCAGTGGTTACATCTAGTGGACGAACAATTTTACCCTTTACATTTATCTCCTCTTCACTAAAAAAACCTGCCTGTTGTAATGATTGTATGAGTGCAATATGCCCAGGATAACGAAGCGTTTTTTCTTTCATATCTGGTATATGCTTCATCGTAAATAAAATGCTGCGAAGTCCATCGGTGTTGAAAGATTCTAATGTGCCTACGTATTCAAAATTTATCAACTCTGCATCACTTAGTGCAGGCTTTGTAACCACATGCCCATTCTCTACATACCTTGCAGGGCGTGTGTATTCTTCTATTACATCTATTGGCGAAAAAGGTGCTTTGTATTCAAAAGGCTTTACTCTTTTTTTAGGAAGTCCGCCTACCATACACTCAAAACTATCTATTTTCATTTGAGCATTATAATAGCCCAAAATTAAATTGCTCATGCCTGGTGCTACGCCACAATCTATAATAGCCGTTACATTTTTTTCTTTTGCAAGTGCGTCCAGTTGCAATCCATCTTCGGGAAAGAAGGAAATGTCTGCTACATTTTTTCCTGCATTAATAATAGCTTCCAATGCTTTGTAACCCATAAAACCTGGCACAGCGCATACCACCATATCAAAGCCTGCAAGCATAGTGGTGTAATTTTCATAAGCCGATAAATTAGCAACTACACAAGTCACATTTGCCTTGCTTTTTAATATGGCTAAATTACTTTCGCTAATATCAAAACTTGTCACATCAAAATTTGTAGCTAAATCTGTAGCTATTGTTCTGCCCACCATACCTGCACCCAATACTGCTATTTTCATTGTATATATTTTCTGGAAAATTAATTATATAAATAGATAAGGAGAAATTTTATTTTAGAAATTAGCAACCAAGCGTATTCCAAATTTCGGTCTAGATAATAAATACTGGGTTGGATAAGATAAATCAAGATTCATTGACTGGTTTGTTAAGATAACACTTGTTTCTACATTTTCAATTATTTTGTAATTAAGCGAAGCTGTAAAAAAAGGATAAAAAAATGATGAGGCAACTGGTTGGCTGATGAAAGGGTATACAAAATTATTTTTTGCGTTTATATAGTTTAAATCATAGGCTACATTAACGGCTATTTTTTTACTCAATTCTTCGTTTATTTTACCCCTCATATTTATGGCAAAAACACTGTTTCCTTGGTATTCAGTATAAACTGCCCACTGGCTAAAGGGGGTTTCATATTTTCTTAATGGATATAAATATTTCCCCACCGTATTCCCATAAAGTTCATAATCATTTTGTGCTGGCTCTCTGTATCGTGCGCCAATGTCAAAATTTGCCTCATTAAACATAGCTCCATAATATCTTACTTCAAGAATATTGGTAATAGAAAATTTTCTTTTTGAATATATTTTTTCAACACCTACCACAGCAGCTATCTTTTTATCAATACCATTTTTTATTCTAAACGATGAATAATTGTTGCTCATTGGTCTGTAGCCAATTTGAAAATAAACTTTTGAATGTTTAAAATATTTATGACCAAAAAAATTAAATAGCATATTATCTACATTTCCTTCTCTAACCCTTTTGTTGTAGTTAATAGAAACACCAAGCTCAGTACTGTCCGTTTTACCAATTTTTCTTTTAAAAGAAAATGCATCTATGTCATCAATGTTTAAACCAATTCCGCCATAGAAATCGCCATAAATCGTGTATAAAAAAGACCATTTATTTTTACTAATACCTAATTTGAAACCTTGTGCATCTACGTTGTAAATCGTAAGCCCTTCATCCATTTTTTCATCTAAAAACATTCCAACTTTTCCATAAAACTGAAAATCATTTTTGAATAACTTAAACGTATCCATTCCTTCTACACTAAAAACTGGATAAAGCAATATGCTTTTCCTATTGAAGATTCCATACGAAACGCCTCTATGCTCAGCATATAAATCAAGATTAAGCTTTACTTTATTTTTAAATGTTGCGGAAGATTTTATGGCAAAGTAAGTAGCACCATGTCTTAATGGGTTGTCAGTAAGGCTATCGAAATTAGTTGGAACACTATAGGTTGTTTGTCTTCTAAATTCCTTTATGTTTGCTGGCATAGAAACTTTAGAAAATAAATTGTTATTCCATTGCATCCAAACTTTACCACCAAGCTCAAATTTTATTTTTTTTGGTAAACTATCTTGTGCAAATAAATTTACTGGCATTGTAATTGAATAGAATAAAATTAATAAGCCAATAATATGTCTTTTTTGAAAAATTTGTAAAGTTGCTTTCATTTATTGTAGATTAGTATTTTTGGTATTAAATGGAGCTGCTAGTTTGAATACAAATTAAACTATAAATATGCTTTAATTAGCTTTGTAATTTTTATTTTAACCCATTATTAGCATCTCATTCCCTAATTTGCGGCATAATTAAATAATCTTATGAAAAAACTTATCCTCTTTATTCTTATTTCTATTGCTACACAAAAGTCATTTGCACAAAGTGTATTCGATAAAATAAAGAAAGCTGTACAAACAGATAGCAGTAAAAATATTTTAAACACAGTAAAAGGTTCATCAGGCAACGTTTTGAGTAACGACGATATTGTAAGTGGGCTTAGAGAAGCCTTGAGGGTAGCTACAGATTCTACTTCAAAAACATTGAGCGCTGCTGGAGGATACTTAAAGAACCAAGCTATAAAAATTGTGATGCCAGCAGAGGCCGTTAAGGTAGAAAAAACGCTCCGTACTGTAGGTGCTGGTGCATTAGTAGATAAGGCTATCCTTTCTATGAATGCTGCTGCCGAAGATGCGGCTGGGCAAGTAGGCGGAATATTTTTAACGGCTATAAAGCAAATGACACTTACTGATGGTCTTAATATTCTGAGAGGGAATGACCATGCGGCAACAGATTATTTAAACAAAACAACTACTGCAATTTTAACCGAAAGAATGCGACCAGTAATACAAGCATCGCTAAAAAAAGTAAATGCAGAGCAGTATTGGGCAGCCGTTTTTTCTAAGTATAATATGTTCTCCCAACAAAAAATACAAACAGACCTTACGGCTTATGTTACTGGCAAAGCTTTGGATGGTATGTTTTATAAAATTGCACTAGAAGAACAAAAAATAAGAAAGAACCCAGCAGCACAGGTTACGGATATTTTGAAAAAGGTTTTTGGGAAGTAGGAATGCATCTGTGGTGAATATATTTTGAAGGATATTTTTTTTTCTTAAGCATACTGCTTTATTTAATTAAAATATCCAATAAAATATTTGCTAATTTTTTTTATACTGGATTGGTAGACCACAATGAGACCAGGCAAAGCGAGATAGGAGAAATTTCGCATACGAAATCAAACAAGCGCAGCCTTCATTATATCTCAATTATTGCCGCCACGTTCATTGCTAAGGGTAGCTATTTTATTTATGTTTGTGGAGAGGCTTATCATGTAATAATTAGCCAATATAGTAGTTTAAAGTAGATAATTAATAATGGTCTCTACATGAGAAAATAACAATTGAATTTTCTGTTACTGCATAAACTAGTCTATGTTCATCGGTTATTCTTTTAGACCATTTGCCTGATAAATTTCCTTTGAGCGGTTCGGGTTTTCCTATTCCTCCAAATGGTTCTCTTTTAGTTTCTTCTATTATTCTAACTAAACGTCTAAATATAGTTTTATCTAAAGTAGCCCATTCAGAAAATTCATTAAATGCATCATTGCAAAACTCTATACTCCTCATATTGTACCAAATTTTTCAATAAACTCATTTTCTTCAAAACGAACTATATTCTTTTTTTCTTTGGCTTCCTCTTCGGCATTCATAATTTTTTCATACAATGCTTTATTTTCAAGAATCCTTTCTGTTTCATCAATTTCTTCTTCAATTGAAATAGAAATGCGTTCTGATTTAAAAGTTTTTTTTATAGACTCAATAAATTCAGCATTTAATTCCGCTTTGGAAAGGCTGTATGTTGCTGTCATGTTATTAATTTTTTATAAAATTAGTAAAAAAATATTGCATAATCTACAATTCAATCTAATGCACAATCTAATCCATAATAAAAGATGAATAATGGTATGCCGATGAAGTGAGTGACACAACTATGATGCCCATAGCTGCTTCTTTGCCCACTAAAAAAGCCATCAAACTTTTTTGAAAAAAAAGATTGATGGCTTTGAATAAATAATAAGCTATAAAGTATCCAAGACTAAAGTCCTCCTCCAAAGGCGGAGAATTTAGGGAGGCAGTTCTAGTATCTATACATATCACTCTTAAACGGACCAACTTTTGGTATGCCTAAGTATTCAGATTGTGCAGTAGTTAATTCATCTAACACTACATTTATTTTTGCAAGGTGAAGACGTGCAACTTTTTCATCTAAATGCTTTGGAAGCACATAAACTTTGTTTTCATAGTTAGCACTGTTCTGCCACAACTCAAGCTGAGCCAAGGTTTGGTTAGTAAATGAATTACTCATTACAAAACTTGGGTGACCAGTAGCACAACCTAAGTTTACCAAACGACCTTCTGCCAATACGATGATATCTTTACCTTCGATGGTATATAAATCTACCTGTGGTTTGATGGTATTTTTGCTAGCACCATAGTTTGCATTTAACCAAGCCATGTCTATCTCAATATCAAAGTGACCAATGTTACAAACAATTGCTTTGTCTTTCATGCTACGGAAATGAGCTTCAGTAATCAAATCTCTACAGCCAGATGCAGTTACAATAATGTCTGCTTCTTTTACTGCATCAATCATTTTCTTTACTTCAAAACCATCCATGGCAGCTTGCAATGCACAAATTGGATCAATCTCCGTTACAATAACTCT
>JANNVW010000026.1:0-11370 GCA_031408295.1 Ferruginibacter sp. | reverse complement strand
GTTGTTATTTTTTTAGCATTATTTAGTACTTAGTATTGAGTATTTAGACAGAACTGCGAAGAATATGTTGTTATTTTTTTAGCAGTATTGAGTACTTAGTATTGAGTATTTAGACAGAACTGCGAAGATTATTTTTTTATTTTTTGTCCAGACAAAGAAGCGGCTATGGTCATTCCCAAAATTTCGGGATGTCACTCACTTCATCGACATACCATTATTCATCTTTTATCATGCAATAGATTATGCATTTTTTTAAATCGATTTTATGTTTTCCGATTATATCATTTCCACCGACAAAGCAAAAATAGATGTTCCACTTGTGCACAATTATTTATGCAACGAAAGTTATTGGTCAAAAAATATTCCTTTAGATATTGTAAAAATAGGCATTGAAAACTCCGTTTGCTTCAGTGTATTTTATAAAGAAGAGCAAATTGGTTTTGCAAGAGTAATTACCGACAAAGCTACCTTTGGTTATTTAGCAGATGTATTTATTATAGAAGCACACCGTGGCAGAGGATTGAGCAAATGGCTTATGCAAACTATTTTAGACCATGAAGAATTACAAGGTTTTAGAGGTTGGATGCTGGGTACAAAAGATGCACATGGGTTGTACGAAAAATTTGGATTTAAACTTACCAATGATACTACTAGGATAATGAGAAAACAGGGTATAGAAAAATACTAAAGTAATTTTTCATTTTTTATACGCTGCTATAAATGTTGAACAATGGTATGTAGCTGAAGAGCGGCGGGATAGCAGTGGAAAGCCCTGAACGAGGCACGAGTGAAGGCTTGTAACGGATAGCCCGAGCCACTTTTGATTTATGCACTATTGCTCGCCGCCCAAAGATTGCTCTCTGTTTCTACTTTTTTCCATCCAATCTACTTCTTTTTTGGTACTTAATGCTTGCACAATGCCTACCAAAAATATGATGCCTACATTAGCAGAAAGAAATGCTAGGTTATAGCAGTTGTATTTATCTATGGTATTGTATTGATGTTTTGCAAAAATGATAAAATCTTGCACCCAAAAAATTGCCCAAGCCGATAATGCAATAGCAAAAATAATATAAGAAAAAATCTTTGCTGCCTTAGATGGATGGGGCTTTGTATGTTTTATGTAAATTAAATAAACAGTAATAAATAAAACTGCTGGCACACACATAATAAATAAAGAAAACATGGTAGAAAACCAAGAGATGTGATCAAGTACTCTAAAAAAATATTTGAGTCCAAATAATATCAGTGCCAGTAAAATTATAAAACCCACAAATGCAAATAAGATGGTGCCAAAAAGTCGGATATATTTATCAGTATTGCTCATGCTTATTTAAAATAACTAAGGTTTGTTTTTGGTGTAAGTGCTAACAATGTCTCATACATCAATTTTACAGTGTTTTCTATATCATTTTTATGTAACATTTCCACCGTTGTATGCATATAGCGTAGTGGTATGGATATTAGTACAGATGGGCAACCATCATTTGCATACGCAAACGATTCGGTATCCGTACCTGTACTGCGGCTTACTGCTCTTAGTTGATATGGGATTTTATTCTTATCTGCTGTAGTTTGTACAAAATATAATAATTTATTATGTACTGCTGGGCCATAGCATAAAGATGGACCTTTACCACATGCGCAATCTCCCTCGATCATTTTGTTAATCATAGGAGTTGTGCTGTCGTGTGTTACATCTGTAATTATTGCTACATCGGGTTTTATTCTTCGGGCTATCATTTCTGCACCACGCAAGCCTATTTCTTCTTGTACTGCATTTACAATGTATAAAGCAAAAGGTAGCTTCTTTTTATTTTCTTTGAGCAAACGGGCTACTTCGGCTATCATAAAACCGCCTACCCTATTATCAAAAGCACGCCCTACAATGTAACCATGTGCAAGCTCTTCATAACATTCCTCATACACAGCTATAGCACCTATATGTATACCTAAGGCTTCTACTTCTTTTTTTGTACGAGCACCACAGTCTAAAAATAGTGTTTCTACTTTTGGCTGTGGTTCTTTATTATCATTATTACTCATGCGAGTATGTATAGCTGGCCATCCAAAAACTGCCCTCACTTTTCCTTTTTTTCCATGTATAGCTACACGCATGCTTGGTGCTATTTGATGATCTACACCGCCATTTCTTTTCAAGTAAATTAATCCTTCGGCAGAAATATAATTTACAAACCAACTTATTTCGTCTGCATGGGCTTCTATTACTACTTTAAAAGCTGCAGTGGGATTTATTACGGCAACAGCTGTGCCGTATGCATCAGTAAAAAACTCATCTGCATATGGCTTTAAATACTCCATCCATAATTTTTGCCCACCACTCTCAAACCCTGTTGGAGATGGGTTATTGATGTATTTTTCTAAGAAACTATAAGAATTTTCTGTTAAAATACTTTTCGCTTTTGTTGCTTTTGCCATACCATTTTTTTGTAGCCACAAAGGTAGCGTATAAAACTTAACTGGCTAAATAAGTAGTACCAAAAATTAGCACTAGATATTTAGCTAAAACTAACAAAATAAGTGGCAGCGGCAGATAATAACATTAAGCCATCTACAAAAAAATAATAGAAAATATACCCTTTGGGTTTTAACGATAATTTGTAAATAAACCAAAAAATAATAGCTGTAAAAAGAAACGCAATTGCCTGATTTGGATTAGAAAATTGGAAACAAAATACAAATGCTGAAATCATAAAAATAACAAGCGACATTAAAAGTAAATTTACTACGCCCTTTTTGCTTATATCTGTTACTAGGCTATGTAGCCCATGAACTTTGTCGATAGAAACATCTCTCATATCGAACAAAATACACAACAACAACATAAAAGTAAAACGTACCAGTAATAAGAGCAATACAGCGGCTACATTTGTATCAATTAAAGTACTACTAGGCAAAATAGTGGTTACAAATGCCCAAGTAAACGCTAGTAAAACTGTTTTTAAATACCCAACATTTCGCACTTTTTTAGCAAGATTAAATGGCCACAGTGGCAATGAATACAGCAGTGTAAGTACTAAACCGATAACAGCAAAAAGGAAAATATTTTGCAGAAAAAATAAAAAGTAAATAGTACCAACTGAGCCAACTAAAAAAATAAAAATAAAGCTGAAATGTGTTTTTACAAAAGCAACGCTTAAAACACTTTTAGAAAAATAAAACTTACTCAGTAGCCAATAAAAATTATAACTACAGATTGTAGAAAAAAATACAAAAGCAAGGATATTTGAATCAGGCTTAATGTTAAGCAAAAAATAGGTTTGGTAACATAAACCAACTGCACAAAATGCTATAAAAATGGAATGGGCTAAAATAAAATGAAGAAAACGTATTATTGACATCGAAAATAAACTGGGTCACCCGTTTTTATAATATTGCTTTTATTTTTTGCAAAATCTTTTACATAAATTTCGTAGTAAATAGTATCGGTATGAATTATATTTCCTGGAAGTGATTTACATTTTGTTACTTTATCTAAGGATGCATTAACAACTCCTAGAAAATTTTTGCTAGCAATTTTATTAAGGTCAGGAAATATAAGAGAATCAGACAGTCCAGTAAGCAGGTTTTTAATAAAAATGAAAGCCGTATCTTTTCCTTTAAAACCTATATCACCTTCAGCATCTGTCAATTCAAAATTTACAAATGCTGGCCCGCTATTAGTAACAGTAGAACTTATGAAATTGTTTTCGATAGATTTGTAACTTATCTGTGGAGCAGAAGTATATTTATCTTTTTTGCAAGAAATAACACAGACACAAGATAAAACAAATAAAAATAAATAGCGCATATTAACAATTTTATACCCAAATTTAATGATTACAAATGTAAAAACGAATTAAAATTCTAGCTTTGCATGCACATTAACAGAATATATTAAATAAATGCAAATAAGTTTAGGGGCGATATTAAGAAATGAAGTACTAAAAACTACGACAGGTAATTTTGAACAAATTGCCTTACAAGTTTTTAATTTTCAGTACGAAAACAATCCATTGTACAAAGAATATTGCATTTTGCTAAGAAAAATGCCAAATAGCGTGAATTATATTGATGAAATCCCCTTTTTACCTATTGCCTTTTTCAAAAATAAAATAATAAAAACTACACAATTTGAAGAAGAAATAATTTTTGAAAGTAGTGGTACAACAGGATTCATAAATAGTAAGCATTTTGTAAAAGAAAAAAAAATGTACGAAGAAAGTTATTTAAAGGACTTTAGGCAATTTTATGGCAATGAAAAAGATTATTGTATTATTGGTCTGCTTCCCTCCTATTTAGAAAGACAAGGCTCTTCGTTAGTGTATATGGTGGACGATTTAATAAAAAAATCTACACATAAAAACAGCGGGTTTTATTTATATGAATACGATAAGCTTAAAGAAATTTTATTGGAAAACGAAACTGCAAAACAACCTACTTTACTAATTGGTGTAACATATGCTCTTATTGATTTTGCTGAACAAAACGAATTGCAATTGCAACACACAATCATTATGGAAACTGGCGGTATGAAGGGGCGTAAAAAAGAACTTACTAGAGCAGCAGTACACAATATTCTTTCTACAAAGCTTGGCGTAAAAAAAATACATTCCGAATATGGCATGACAGAATTATTATCGCAAGCCTACTCCAAAGCTGATGGTATTTTTAATTGTTCATTGAGTATGCGTGTACTTATTAGAGATGAAGACGACCCGTTTAAAATTTCAGCTTTAGTAGAAAAAGAAAAGGGATTTACTAAAGGAGGCATTAATATTATAGATCTTGCAAATCTCTACAGTTGTTCATTTATAGCCACGGACGATGCTGGAAAACTTTATGCTGATGGTAGTTTTGAAGTGCTTGGAAGATTAAAGAACAGTGATATTAGGGGTTGTGGTTTGATGATAGCAGAGTAGATTATTTTTGATATTTTCAACAATTACAAAACAAAAGGTTGTACATGCCCAACATCCACACAAAAAAATAAAATATTGCAAAAAGCCGATTAACTAAATTTTTGTCATAAATAAAAAGTGAGATAGAAAATAAAGGTAGTAAGAAGATACTACCAACTATTACAAAGCCTATTTCAAGGATTTCTGGAAATAGAATTGAAATATTAAATAACCATACTGAAACTCCTGAAATGATGTAGTAACAGAACAAAATAGATAAAATATGTCCAATTACAATTAGATTTCTTAGATTAAATATTTTATTGCTGTATTTCACTAATAACTTTATTGTGCATTAGAATTAAACACAACATTACAAAATAAACAACTATTTGTATTATTTTTGATGCAAATGACAAATCTCTCCGTAAACATAAATAAAATAGCCACCCTTCGCAATGCTCGTGGTGGCAACAATCCTGATGTAATAAAAGCTGCTTTAGACATTGAACGTTTTGGTGCATATGGCATTACGGTGCACCCAAGGCCCGATAAAAGACATATTACTTACCAAGATGTGTATGATTTAAAAAAAGTATTAACTACTGAATTTAATATTGAAGGCAACCCGACAGAAGATAGTTTTGTAAAATTGGTATTAGAAAATAAACCCACACAAGTAACACTTGTACCCGATGCTATTGGACAATTAACGAGCAACCATGGTTGGGATACCATAACACATCAACAATATTTAAAAGACATAATTGCTATTTTTAAAAGAGAAGGAATACGGGTTTCAATATTTGTAGATGCTGATGTAAAAATGATAGAAGGCGCTAAAGAAACTGGCACAGATAGAATAGAATTATATACAGAAAGTTACGCTAAGCAGTGGGCAGTAAGCAATAGGCAATTGGCAATAGATCCCTTTATAATTGCAGCTAAGAAGGCTATTCAGCTTGGGCTTGGCATTAATGCAGGGCATGATTTAGATTTGCAAAATCTACAATACTTTGCTCAACATATGCCAAATTTATTAGAAGTTTCTATTGGCCATGCGCTAATATGCGATGCGCTTTATTTAGGTTTAGAAAATGCGGTGCAGATGTATAAAAGGCAGTTGAATAATTAATAAATAATAATTCTATAATTAATAATTTTGTAAGTTCAAAACTCTTTTCAACAATTCAACAATTCAACAATTCAACAATTCAACAATTCAACAATTCAACAATTCAATAATTCAACAATTCAACTATTTTATCACCTGCATCAACTTATACTCCAACGCTGCACCTCTTAAATTTTTAGCAATTAAATTACCTTGAGGATCTATTAAAAAATTTTGCGGAATACTTTGAATACCGAATTGTTGTGCTACGGAATTGCTCCAAAATTTAAGGTCGCTTAATTGTGTCCAATTCAACCCATCAGCAGCAATGGCATCTATCCACTTTTGCTTATCTCTATCAAGCGAAATACCTAGCACTGTAAAATTTTTATTTTTATATGTTTCAAATGTTCTTACCACATTAGGATTTTCTGCTCTGCATGGCCCACACCAACTAGCCCAAAAGTCCACTAGTACATACTTTCCTTTAAATGAAGCAAGCGTAATTTCTTTTCCACTTGTATCTGCTTGAGAAAAATCTGCCAATGGTTTACCGTACCCAGCTGCATTATTTTGCTCTATTTGCTGTGCAATATAATTTCCTATTTGCGATGATTTTATTGGTGCAGCAAGTGTGTTATACATTTGCGCTTGTTTTGTAAAATCGCCAGTAATTTGGTTATGCCTGTAAATAGCTAAAGGAGAAATATAAGAAGATGGATGTGCACTAACAAATTTTTCTACTACATCAGCAGCCTCATTCATAAACGCTACATCGTATTGACCCTTGCCGTTAAACAAATCTTGGTACTTTGTTGTAGCGCTAGTAAAAGCTGCAAAATCATTGTGTGATGAAGAGCCAGTAATTTCCGCTGTTTCAAATGCTCCAGCTTTTACATTTACACTTACGTTGCTGTTATCTAAAAAGATGGTTATAAATGGAGGTTGTCCATTTAAACCTAATAATTTAAAATCTGGATTGGTTGTTTTTCCAGTAAATGAAAATTTACCTTTTTGTACAGTTGTAGTTTGCTCTTCTGCTCCCGAGCTACCATTTAGCATTTTAATTGTGCTACCATCTGCTAAGCCAGTCACATTTGCTGTAATGAGAAATCCATCTACAATTTTTGTAAGCGTTGGAGTTTTAACTGTAGCAGCTTTTTTTGCAACAGCTTTTACTGGAGTTTTAGCTTTTACTTTTTTTGCTTGAGCGTTAGCAAATACAGGTACAACTAGTATTAAAAATAGAAAACGTTTCATTTTATTGGTTTAGATATTGCAATTTAGTTTATTCAATCAAAATATGTACACAAAATGCTATCTTATTGTTTTTATAAATGCCTTTATAGCTGATTCTATGTTCTTTGTTTTGCTTAGAGCTTTTATAAAAGCACTACCAACAATAGCACCTGCTGCATATTTACAAGCATTATCAAAGGTTTCTTTGCTATTTATCCCAAAGCCAATCATTAAGGGATTTTTCAACTTCATAGCAGCAAGTTTAACAAAATATTCATTTTGACCTCCATTACTAAGCGTGCTACCAGTTACAGAGTTTGAAGAAACAGCGTATAAAAAACCTGAACTTAAAGCATCTGCTTTTTTTATTCTCTCTACAGATGTTTGTGGTGTTATTAAAAAAACGAGTGAAAGTTTGTTTTGCGTAAAGTATTTCTTATAGATATGCTCGTATTCATACATAGGTAAATCTGGTAAAATAAGTCCTGCTACTCCCGCTGATGATGCGTCTAAGCAAAATTTTTCAATGCCATATTGCATTACAGGGTTTAAATAACCCATTAAAATCAACGGTACCTGTACATCTTTTTTTATGGCTTTTAATTGTTTAAATAACAACTCAATCGTCATGCCATTTGAAATTGCAATCATGTTACTGTCTTGTATTACTGGACCATCAGCAATTGGGTCGCTGTAGGGCATACCTAATTCTATCATATCTACGCCACTTTTCTGTAGTGCTAGCAATACTTCAGTAGTACTTTCTTTTTTTGGAAAGCCTGCCGTACAATAAACGTTTAGCAGATTTTTATTCTTGGTTTGAAAAAGTGCTGTTAATTTATTGTTCATTATTTATTTTATTAAAATCTACTTTACCTAAATAAATAGGAAAACTAAAAAAGGGCTAGCATTTGAGAATTGAACATTGAAAATTGATTATTGAACATTTTTTTAAATAATTCAATTGCATAAAACTCTTACAAGAACTTCATATACGTACTCAAATCCTTATCTCCCCTCCCACTCAAATTTATAACAACTACATCATTCTTTTTAAACTTCATATCATCCAATACTGCAAACGCATGTGCCGTTTCCAATGCAGGAATAATCCCTTCTGTTTTTGATAAATGAAAAGCTGCTTTTAAGGCATCATCATCTGTAACACTTACAAAACTTGCACGCTTGCTTGCAAATAAATTTGCATGCATTGGTCCGATACCTGGGTAATCCAATCCTGCAGAAATGCTGTGTGGTTCTACAACTTGCCCATCTGCTGTTTGCATAAGCAAACTTTTACTACCATGCAAAATACCTGTAGTACCCAATGCAGTTGTTGCCGCACTCATACCACTATTTACACCACAACCTGCAGCTTCTACTGCTATTATTTTTACTTTCTTATCTTCTAAAAAATGATAGAAAGCTCCTGCTGCATTACTGCCACCACCTACGCAAGCTATCACGTGTGTAGGCAATTCATTGCCCGTTTGTTTTTTAAGTTGTTGCTTTATTTCTTTGCTTATCACACTTTGAAAACGAGCCACCATATCTGGATAAGGATGCGGACCGACAACACTGCCAATAATATAATGTGTATCAGTTGGGTTATTTATCCAATCTCTTATAGCTTCGTTGGTAGCGTCCTTCAGCGTTTTGCTACCACTAGTTGCAGGGATAACTGTTGCACCAAGCATTTGCATACGGGCTACATTGGGTGCTTGGCGTTCAATATCTTTTTCGCCCATATACACAATACACTCTAGCCCTTTGAGTGCACAAACCGTTGCTGTGGCTACCCCGTGTTGCCCTGCACCTGTTTCAGCAATAATTCTTTTTTTACCCAAAGCCAATGCTACCAATACTTGCCCAATGGTATTATTTACTTTGTGCGCTCCTGTGTGGCACAAATCTTCTCTCTTTAAATAAATATTTGTGTTGTACTGCTTGCTTAAATTTTCTGCAAAATATAATGGCGTGGGTCTGCCTGCAAAATCTTTTAGGAGCAAATCAAATTCTTGCTTGAACTTTTTTGTAGCAGAAATTTTTAGATAATTCTCTCTTAATGTTTCAATGTTAGCATGTAACATTTCAGGAATAAATGCACCGCCAAACTCACCGTAGTAACCGTGTTCATCGGGTTGAGAGAATATTTGTTGTTTGTTATTTTTCACTTAAAAATTTTAATTTAAAAAATTCAGTATCTACTTGCATCAAAGGGAAATTTTTAGGCAAGTTGTTTTTTTCTATTTTCTCAAATCCATTTTTCACATAAAATCTTTTTGCTGCATGCAATTGTTCTATTGTACCTAAATATATTTCTGTAATGCTTTTTTGCTTGCACCAATTTATTAAAAAATTCAATAAAGATTGTCCAACAGCTTTCTCTTTGCCTCTATAATCTGCATGCACAAACATTTTTCTTAAAGCCGCTTGTCCGCTACCAATATCAATTAAAGCAATTGTGCCAATTAGCTTTTCATTTTCAATAGCCAACCAAAAACCGCCACTATCTTTACAATAGAAATTTTCTATATCTAATAAATCTGGCTGGTCATTTAATGTTACGGGCACATTAAATTCATTATTTTGTATATTCAAAATTAAAGAAGCAATGTCTCCTTTATATTTTTCTGAATAAGGTTGTATTTGCATATTCATTTTAAATACTACAGTCAATAAAATCATCAAACTATTTCGATGTCAGCCTGAGCTTGTCGAAGGCGGCTTCATTCTAAACGAAGCTTTAAAATAAAACCAACTCGCCTTCAAAAAGGTCAGGCTGACAATATTATTGTTAAAGCACTTATTTCAAATCCTTAATAAAACCCAATACCAATCCCATATCCTTCACTCCAGGTTCTTTTTCAAATTTACTATTCACATCTATTCCAAAGAAATCGGGGTGTTTAAATTTCTTTACCATCGCCACATCTTCTGGCCCAATACCTCCGCTCAAGAAAAATGGTTTTTCTATTTTAGCTTCTGTTAATTTTTTCCAATCAAATTTTTTACCTGTACCACCTTTAGCATCTTTTGTAGCTGTATCAAATAAATAGTAATCACATACATCATCGTACGGTGCTATCAATTCATCTATGGAGCTTGTTTCATCACCAATGCTAAATACTTTAATAACCTCGGTATCTTCGGAAATTTCTGCACATAAAGCCGGGCTTTCATTGCCATGCAGCTGCACCATATCCAATTCAAATTTCTCTACCATTTCCATTACATCTTCGTAATCTTTATCTACAAAAACGCCTACTTTTTTTATATCCAAATCCATTCCAGTTAAATCTTCTTCGGCCATTTTATCGCCTGCAAAACGAGGAGAGTCTTCTACAAAAATAAATCCTGCATAAGCAATATTTAATCCTTCGAGTTGTTGTAATTGCTTTTTAGAAGTAATTCCACAAACTTTAATATTCATCATAGTGTTATATTTTGTACAAAGTTATTAAAAGCCCCGGCAGGATTAGCTTCTTTCATAAATATTTCTCCAATTAAAAACCCTTTAAACCCTGCATTTTTAAAAGTGTGTATCATAGAAACCTCACTGATACCGCTTTCTGCAATTTTTATTTTGTCATTTGATATTAATTTTGCCATTCGCAGTGATGCATCAATATCAACTTTAAAATCTTTTAGGTTTCGGTTGTTTATACCTACTAAAATTGTTTCGTAACAGATGTGTGCCAATTCAGACTCATCATGCAATTCCAATAAAACTTCTAACCCAATAGACACAGCATATTTTGCTAATGATTGTACTTCTTCTGGAGTAAGACAAGCTGCTATCAACAAAATAACATCAGCACCCATGGCTTTTGCTTCTGCTATTTGATATTCATCTATGATAAAATCTTTTCTTAAAATGGGGATATTATTCACTCTTGCTGCTACCAAATCTGCTGTGCTGCCTCCAAAGAAATTTGTATCTGTTAATACTGATAAACATGCTGCTCCTGCTTTTGTGTATCCTCTTGTAACATCTACTACATCTGCATGTTCGTTAATAAAACCTTTGCTGGGCGATTTTCTTTTAAACTCTGCAATAATTCCTGTGCTATTGGGTTTTGTTAAACTTTCAATTAATGAAAAACATTTTCTATT
>JANNVW010000025.1:0-17291 GCA_031408295.1 Ferruginibacter sp. | reverse complement strand
ATTTGTAATTGCATGCATTATGATTAGCAGTACATATATTATTTACAAACAGTTTAAACATTTGCAACAAGCAGATTTGGGCATCAACAAAGACCACATTATTAGTGTGCCCATTTTTAAAGCAGGCAAAGGAAGAGAAACAATTGAAAAACTTAGAACCCGCCTTGCTACGAATCCTAATATTATTTCAATAACAGGTAGTGGTGTAAACATAGGACTTGGCAAAGACAAGAGTAGCTCCAAAAGCACAAGTGGTTTTGATTACAAAGAGAAAAAGATAACAACAAATATTGCTACCATAGATTATGATTATTTAAAAACTTTTGGGCTAAAACCTATTGCAGGAAGGGATTTCGATAAATCTTTTCCATCAGACGATACACTTTACAATGTGATAGTTTCGGAAAGTGTAGCAAAACAATTTGGCGAAAAGAACTTGATAGGGCAACAAATATTAGTCGATAGTGCATTTCCACGTTGGAATATCATTGGCATATTCCCAGATTTTCATATGTACTCTATGCACGAAGAAATAGAGCCCCTTACACTGGTGATGGATAAAAATGCAGGAATAAATTATTGCTTTATAAAAGTAAATGCACAAAATGCATTGGCCACCATGGAAACAATAAAAAGCGAAATGGCATTGATAGAACCTGGTCGAGAATTTAAAGGGTCTTTTGTAGATGAAAATATAAACAATTGGTATGCACAAGAAAGATTGATGTCTATTTTATTCAGCATTGCTGCTAGCATTGCCATAATACTTTCCTGTATGGGATTATTGGCCATGGTGCTTTTAATTATCCAGCAGCGGGTAAAAGAAATTGGTGTAAGAAAAGTATTGGGTGCGAGTGTACGGAATATTTCCATACTTATTTCAAAAGATTTTTTAATGTTGGTGCTCATTGCCGTACTCATTGCTACGCCTATTGCTTGGTTTGCCATGAACAAGTGGTTGCAAGAATTTCCATATCGCATACAAATACAATGGTGGATGTTTGGCTTAGTAGCTTTGGTTGCTTTGGCAATTGCATTGATGACGATTGGGATAAACACGGTAAAGGCTGCTATGCAGAATCCTGTAAAAAGTTTACGAACAGAATAAAATTATTATTATGATAAAAAATTATTTCAAAATAACCTGGCGAAATTTGAGGCAAAACAAATTGCTCTCATTTATAAATATTATTGGGCTGAGTATTGGGCTTGCCTGTGTAATGTTGATTGTGCTATTTGTAAATGATGAATTTAGTTTTGATAAGTTTCATAAAAATGCCGACCGCATTGTGAGGGTAGTACAAACTGATGTAGATACATCCGGTAAAGAAAGAAGAAACGGTAATAGTGGTATGCCACAAGGACCATCATTTGCCTCAGCAATACCAGAGGTAGAAGCATTTTGCCGCATACAAGGTTGGGATATGCTTACAAAAAAAGCTAATGATGGCATTAAGGCTAAAGTTTTGTATGCAGACACTTCCTTCTTCTCTGTTTTTTCGTTCAGTATATTATCAGGCAATCCAACCAAAATGTTGGGAGGGCGTAATTCGGTTGTGCTTACAGATGAAACTGCGCAAAAATATTTTGGTAATCTTGATGTAATTGGTAAAACAGTTGAGATAGAAGTTGATGAAGATTTCGAACCATTCATTGTTGCGGGCGTCGTAAAGAAAGCGCCCATCAATTCGTCTATAAAATTTGATATGCTTATTCCATTTCAAAGACGCATTCCAATTGGGCCAGCAGGAGCTACAAGAGATGAGGATAATTGGAATACACTTTTTCTAAATACATTTTTGCTACTAAAAAAGAAGACAACCATAAAAGCTGCACAAGCAAAAGTATGGCCTGCATTTTTAAAATTTAACGAAGCAGGCTGGAACAAAACAAAAGCAAGAAGCGGCATTGTAAGCAGAAAATATACATTACAACCTTTTTTACAAATGCATTTAGACCCTCTTTTCTTTGCATCAAATGGAATAAGTGATTGGAGCGATTCTAAATATGCTTATATCCTTTCTGGATTAGCTCTTCTGATTCTGCTTATTGCTTGTATTAATTTTATAAATATCATGCTCGCAAAATCTTTACAGCGAAGCAAAGAAATTGGTATCAGAAAAGTTTCGGGTAGCTCACGCAGCCAACTGGTAGGACAGTTTTTGAGCGAATCATTTTTAATAACAGCCATCTCTTTTATACCAGCCGTTATAATTATGCAAATATTGCTACCAGTCTTTAGCAATTTTACAGAGCGGCATTACGATACCAATTATTTATTGCAACCTGCTGTTATCTTTTTGTATTGTATGCTGTTGGTTGTTGTATCATTATTGGCTGGCTTTTATCCTGCTATAGTGGCTTCCAAGTTTAAACCTGTACAAGTGCTTTACGGCAACATGAAACTTTCTGGAAAAAATGTATTGGGAAAAGCTTTACTGGTACTACAGTTTGGTATAGCTGCTGCATTAATCATTTGCACCATTGTGTACAATAGTCAGTTTAATTACATGACAAAGAGCGATGCAGGTTTTAGCAAACAAAACATAATTAGGGTACAATTTCCTTGGAACAAAGGTGCTGCGCAAATGCAAACTTTTAAAAATGAATTGGTAAAAAATGCATCCATCATTTCCGTAGGTGCTAAAAGTGGCGATTGGAATAAAACAAATTTTGTTATAAATGGTAAAACTACCGATTGGACTTATTATGAAAATGTAGATGATAATTATTTACAAGTTTTGCAAATTCCACTACAGAAAGGTCGTTATTTAAGTTATTCTAATAAGGCAGATACGATTTCTAATTGTGTGGTAAACGAAGCCTTTGTAGCAGCATATTTGGATAAGTCTAAAGACCCCATTGGGCAAACCTTAGATATGGCAAAGGGAGAGCCTGGTATCACTGTTGTTGGGGTTGTAAAAAATTATCACTCTGCATCATTTAAAAATAAAATAGAACCTATTTATTTTTCTTTAGATAAAACAGGCGATGCACTTAACATGCTGATCAATTATAAATCTGGTGAAGAAAAAAAAGCAATGGAGGATATTTCAAAAACGTATAAAGCCATTGTGCCTTATGCAGTCTTAGATGCACAGTATATGCAAGACTGGAACGAAGGTTGGTATAAACAAGAGGCCCTTTGGAAACAAATCGTTTTTTTTGCTGCTATCACTGCCATTGTACTTTCTTGCTTGGGGTTATTTGCATTAAGCACGCTTGCCATTCAGCAGCGGGTAAAAGAAATTGGCATTAGAAAAGTGTTGGGTGCTTCGGTGGTTGGTATTGCTAGTTTGGTTTCAAAAGACTTTTTAAAATTGGTTTTTATTTCGCTACTTATTGCATCGCCTATTGCTTGGTATATTATGAACGATTGGCTAAAAGATTTTGCTTATCGTATAAATATTAGTTGGTGGATATTTCTAGTTACGGTATGTGTTACCACTTGTATTGCTATGCTTGCAATAAGTTTTCATGCTATTAAAGCGGCATTGGCAAACCCTGTAAAAAGTTTAAGGACAGAATAAATTATCGAAATTAAAACGCTTTATGATTGAAGCGTAACAATTGTAATTTTTCAAAAATGTAAATATAAAATTATGAAAAAATATTTTTTTCTCCTATTTGGAGCATTGCCAATTAGTTTATTGGCGCAAAAAAATGTAGATAATATTACCCTTAAAAATGGTAAAACTGTTTCAGGCAAAATATTTAAAATAGATGACGGTTTAATATGCCTTGCCCGAACCAAAGATACCGTTATGTATACTGCTGAAGAAGTACAAACTATTATGTTCTGCAATTCGGGGAATACCAATAAACCGTGTGGAGATGAAGCTTCTAATCTTGCAGCGACCTCTAAAACCAGTAGTAGTAAATCAAATAGTATTAGTACAAATGCTAGTACTTTTTCATCTTTTGAGGATAAGGAACTACAGATATTAACTTCCGAGGTAGGTGATACTGAAAAGGGCTTGATAACTTTTAAATGCAATATGTGTGGAGGAAGTGGGGTGCTAAAAATTAATGGAGAAAATAGCAATAGTACATCTACATCTACTTACACTTTTACGATGGAAAAAGATACACATTTTTTTGTGTATGCAGCCAAACTTTTGCCAGGGAAATACAATTGGAAATACAGCGATAATAGCAATAATGTTGGCGAAGGAAAATTGCTAATTAATAAGGGTGATAAAAAGAAAATTATTTTGTTTGAAAATGAATAAGAAAACTGTATTTAATAAAAACTAAAACAACAACTATGCTATTAAACTTGAAAAATATTTTTAAATGGGTAACCGTAGGCGGTAACAGAACATTTTTATTGAAAGATATTAATCTCGAAGTACAAGAAGGAGAATTTATTTCCATTATGGGACCCTCAGGCTCCGGCAAATCTACCTTGCTAAATGTAATTGGCATGCTGGATGGTTTTGATGAAGGTGAATATGATTTTCTTAATGAAAGTGTACACAAGCTTAAAGAAAAACAACGAGCGCAATTATACAAACAATACATCGGTTTTGTTTTTCAGCAATACCATTTAATTGATGAATTAACAGTGTATGAAAATATAGAAACGCCTCTTATCTATCAAAATTTAAAATCATCTGAAAGAAAAGCGATGGTAGCAGATATGCTGGATCGTTTTAATATTGTAGGAAAAAAAGATTTATTTCCGTCGCAACTCTCTGGTGGGCAGCAGCAGTTGGTTGGCATTGCAAGGGCGCTCATAGCAAAGCCAAAATTATTATTGGCAGATGAACCTACTGGCAATCTAAATTCAAAACAGGGAGAAGAGATTATGGAATTATTTAAAGAACTTAATAGAACAGGGGTTGCCATTATACAAGTTACTCATTCAGAAAAAAATGCTGAGTATGGTTCTAGAATTATAAACCTGTTAGATGGCAGAATGCAAAATGATAATAAATAAATAAAAATGAAGAGTAGAATAATAAGTTTTGCGATGTTGTTTTTTTCAGCAACTGTATTTGCACAAGAAACTAAGATGACATTGAAACAATGCATAGATAATGCTATTAAAAATAATATTCTAGTAAAGCAATCAGACTTGCAAAGTGAAACTGCTAATGTAAATATTAAGCAAGCTAAGGCTAATCTTTTGCCAAATGTAAATGGAAATTTTTCGTATGGCTTTAACGAAGGCAGGTCAGTAGATCCTATTACCAATAGTTATATTAACCAGCAACTCACTTCTGCAACCTCAAGCTTGAGCAGCAATGTGGTATTGTACAATGGTATGCGATTGCAAAATCTTATAAAGCAAAACAAACTTATTTATGAAGCAAATAAAATGGATTTGCAGCAAGCAAAAGATAACCTTGCACTAAATGTAATATTGGCTTATTTGCAGGTATTAAGCAATGATGATGTATTGCTTGTAGCAAAGGCACAAAGCTTGGTAACAAAAAAACAGGTAGAGCGTATGGGTATATTGGTAAAAGAAGGGGCGGCTGCCAATTATTTACTATCAGATTTAAAAGGTCAACTTGCCAATGAGGCTATATCTATAGTTAACGCTACAAATGCTTTACAACAAGCCATATTAAGTTTGTGTCAATTAATGAATGTGGATTATAATGCAGCACTGCAATTGGAAAAAAATACGGAAGATTTTTCTGATACAAAATATGAGAGTAGCAGTGCAGAAGTATATAAGGAGGCTTTGCAAAACTTTTCTTTAGTAAAGGCTAATAATTTAAAAATAAAAAGTGCTGCTAAAGCTATGGCAATTTCTAGAGCTGGATTTTACCCTACGCTAAGTTTGAACGCCAACTTAGGTAGCAATTATTCGAGCCTTGCAAAAAAATTGTCGCTTGCAAATACCACGCAAGAGCAAACAGATGCTTATGTAACGGTGGGCGGAAACCAGACATTTGTATTTAGGCAACAACAAAATTACAATGCTACAAAAACTGGGTTTGCAAAACAATTAAACAATAACCTTGGCACGTTTGTAGGGCTTAATGTTTCAATCCCATTGTTTAACGGGTTTCAAACAAAGAACCGAGTAAAAACCGCCGCCATAAATTTAAAAACGGTACAATTAGAATCTGCTGGTGCAAACCTTTTACTTAAGCAAAATATTGAACAAGCTTATCTAAATATGACAGCTTCGTTAGAAAAATATAGTATATTAAAGGAGCAAGTAAAAGACTTTGAAGAATCTTTTCGTGCAGCCGAGGTAAGGTTTGCAAATGGAGTAACCAATGTTGCCGAATACCTAATCAGCAAAAATAATTTGGATAGAGCCAATATAAACTTTACCCAAACTAAATATGATTACATTTTCAGGATTAAGCTAATGAATTATTATAAAGGAATTAATGAGTAGCATCTTTTTAAGTAAAGAGCCTCTATTTTGTAGCTTATTCTTTATTTTACAGTTAGAAATGGCATACATACTTTTCCCTAAATAAATATTGAAGCTATCCTATTTTGGTTTATTCAATTTACATTTTATTGTTACACATTAATTAGTGTAGAGGTAATGTGTATGTCTTTATAGCTGACTAAAAACATATAGAAACAACTTTTTCGTCATCTTTTATAAACTTTCGCTGAAATACTTTTACACAATAATTTCTTTATTACTTAAAATTATTTTGTATGAAAAAGGTACTTCTTGCATTTGATGAAAAAAACTTTTCCGAAGGTGCTTTTCAATTTGCCCAAAAACTAAATGAGTTGCAGCCCATTTTACTTACAGGTGTTTTTTTACCTTCTTCTGTATTTTCTAATATGTGGACATACCCCGATGCCAATGCTGGCATTTTTGCACCAATGATTGATGAAGACGATACAGAAATGATGGAAAAAAATATCCTACAATTTGAAAAACGCTGCCAAAGTAATGGTATTGATTATAGAGTGCACAAGGGCTTTACCGATTATGCGCTATCAGACTTAGAAAAAGAATGTATTTATGCTGACTTACTTATAATTGGCACAGAAATTTTCTTTGAGAATTTGGGTACACAATCGCCCAATAGTTATTTGGAAGATGCATTGCACAATATAAAATGTGCCGCAGTGTTAGTGCCTGAAAAATTTGATTTCCCTGAAAGTATTGTACTTGCTTATGATGGTAGCGATAATTCTGTATTTGCCATAAAACAATTTGCGTATTTGTTTCCTGAATTGTGTAATAAAGAAGTCCTACTAGTTTATGCAAGCGAAGATGAGGAGGCAGATTTTCCTGATAAAATAGAAATGGAAGAATTAGCCGCTAGGCATTTTAGTAACCTTACATTATTTAAGTTAGAAATAAATCCAACAAAGTTTTTTAGTACTTGGATTTCTGATAAGAAATCTACCTTGCTTGTAAGTGGCTCCTACAAACGCTCTGGCTTATCTCAGCTTTTTAAAAAGAGTTTTATAAAAGATGTAATAGCACAGCATGAGTTGCCCATTTTTGTTACACATTCATAAAATAAATACGTATGAAAAATATTATTGCCGCTTTTGATGGGTTAAAATATGCTGAGAGTACCGAACAATATGCTATTAATATTGCCAAGCAAACCAATACACATTTGGTAGGTGTTTTTTTGGATGATGCTACGTACAATAGTTTTAAAATTAATGAAGTAGTAGAAGGCGATGGTTTTACCATAAATAAAATAAATAAGCTAGAAGAAAAAGATAAAGCTACTAGATATGAAGCATCCGCAAATTTTACAAAAGCTTGTGAGCATGCTAAGTTGGAATTTTCGGTACACCACGACCATAAAATTGCCTTGCAAGATTTAAAACAAGAAACTGTGTATGCTGATTTGGTAATGATTGGTGCCAATGAAACCCTTACCCACTATGAAGAAAAAGCACCCACACGTTTTATTAGAGATTTATTAGCAGATACACAATGCCCTGTAATTGTAGTACCACATAAATTTAAAACCATAGAAAAAATAATTTTATTGTATGATGGTGAACCCACATCGGTATATGCTATGAAAATGTTTAGTTATTTATTGCCTCAGTTAAAATATTTAGATACAGAAGTAATATCTGTGAAGCATTTAGATGAAGATTCGCATTTGCACAACAATAAATTGATGAAGGAGTTTATGAAAAGGCATTATCCTAAAGCAAAATATACCATTATGAAAGGTTGGGCAGAAGAAGAAATAGTTTCTCATTTAAAACTACAAGAAGAAAATACACTGATAATTTTGGGGGCGTATAGAAGAGGAGCCGTGAGCAGATGGTTTAGAGAAAGCATGGCAGATATACTGATGCGAAATTTGAAATTGCCTTTGTTTATTGCGCATAATAAATAACTTGGCTTACTATAAAATAATTAATAAAGGATGAGTGTAAAGTCTAATCTTATAATTATTAAAATTATCCACAGCATCATTTGGCTATTTTTTAATGCAGTATTATTCTATATGGCCTACGCAGTAATCGTAAATAAAATTGATAAATATGTTTGGATAGGCATTGCACTTATTTTAGGGGAAGGGGTTGTGTTAATTCTTTTTAAAAAAATGTGCCCGCTTACCATAATGGCTCGTAAATATTCTGATTCTGAAAAAGCTAACTTTGATATTTATTTGCCTAACTGGTTAGCAAAATACAACAAGGTCATTTATACAACCTTTTTTATTATAATTCTTTCTGGCATAGCATATAGATTTTTGCAACATAGTTAAATTCATGAAGTATTAATTTCTCCTTAATCATTTTATTAAGACTTAATTTTACATTAAGCATTAATTATTTCTTAAACGATGGACTCGCTCACACATATAGCCCTCGGCGCCTGCATGGGCGAAGCTTTTGCAGGAAAGCAACTTGGTAAAAAAGCCATGCTTTGGGGTGCGCTTGCACAGAGTGCGCCTGATATAGATTTTGTAGCATCTTTTTGGATGGATACTTCTTCTAATTTGCTAGCCCACCGAGGGTTTACACACTCGTTTTTGTTTTGTATTATCATTACACCATTACTTGCCTTGCTGGCGGAATATTGGCATAGGCCACACAATATTAGTTTGAGGCGTTGGGTGGTATTTTTTGGCAGCGTTATTTTTATTCATATTTTTTTAGATGCATTTAATAATTATGGTGTAGGTTGGTTTGAACCTTTTAGCCATAAGCGTATTTCTTTTAATACCATTTATGTGGCAGACCCATTGTTTTCTATATGGCCTGGCTTGGCTTGTGTGGCATTTATTTATTTTAGAAAAAATACTATTTACCGTAATAAGATATGGCGACTAGGGCTTGGTATTACGGCTATTTATTTGTTAATGTGCGTAGGTATAAAAACAAAAATAAATGCAGATGTAAAAACGATTTTACAAAAGCAAGAAATTAATTATACAAGGTATTTTACCACACCCACTCCTTTGCAAAGCCTATTATGGTATGTAGTGGCAGGAAATGATAGCGGGTATTATGTTGGCTTTCGCTCCATATTTGATAGCAAGAAGCAAATAGATTTTCAATATTTTCCAAGAAATAAAGTAATGTTAGATTCTATAAATAATCATGAAGACTTACAGAAATTAATTCGTTTTTCTAAAGAGTTTTATACCATAGAAAATGTAAACGATACATTGTTGTTTAACGATCTACGTTTTGGTCAAATTATAGGCTGGCAAAATCCAAAAGGAAACTTTGTATTTCATTATTATTTACAACATCCTAATGATAATACACTTGTAGTACAACGAGGTAGGTTTGAGGGATGGGATTGGCAAACAGCTACTTCTCTTCTGCAAAGAATAAAGGGTAATTGATATATTTTAAGTGAGTGCTGTCAATGTTATTAGTGATGCTTGTCATTATTTTTAATTATGCATAAAAGTAGTTTTGTCATCTAAAGACTAAACTATGCACGCACTATTAACACCCGAAATACGAGAGCTGATGGAGGCAGTACATTACCGCCCTGCAGTATCTATCATACTTCCCTTTGAACCTAAAATGACTTCCAAATCTGCCATTACTTTATTGCTAAATAAAGCCGCAGACAAAGTAGAGCGGGAGTTGATAGAAAATTATCCTGACGAAATGGGCAAGATAGTGATGAGTAAACTGAGAATAATTTACAACAGTTTGAACTTTAGCACCCACAAAAAAAGCATTGCCATTTATGTATCGCCTGTGTTTGAAAAAGTATTGTACTTGGGCATAGAGGTAGAAGAAAAAGTGATCGTAGATGAATCTTTTGAAATAAGAGATTTGCTGTATAGCAAAAAACAAATACATAAATATTTGGTATTGCTGTTGAGCGGCAATGGGAGCCAAATTTATATAGGCAATACGGAAAGCTTTGTAAAAATAGTTTCCAATACACCCGAGTCTGTAAGCGATTATATTATTGACGCTCCTGAGCAAGTGGCCAATTTTTCCGACGCTACTGCCCACAAAGAAATATTGATAGATAAATTTTTGCGTTATGTAGATAATGCATTGGATAACATTTTGAATGCGTATCACATCCCATTATTTGTATTGGGTACAGATAAAATATTGGGACATTTTAAAAAATTTACGAAACACAGTTCATCTATTATTGATTATGTGCATGGCAATTATGAAGAATTATCGCCGATAGAATTATTGCAATTATTACAACCACACGTAGCCGATTGGAGGCAAGTAAAGCAAAAAGAAATATTGAATGAAATAGAAAAAGCGGCTAATACGAAAAAACTTGCTGTTGGCATGAGAGATGTGTGGCGAGAAGCCATGGGGCGCAAAGGGAAATTATTATTGGTAGAAAAAAATTACATGTATGCTGCGGAGCATGGAAGTAGCGAAGAAATTATTTATAAAGCCATAGAGCCATACAGTAATTTTTCTTACATAAAAGATGCGGTGGATGATGTGATAGAGAAAGTATTAGAAAATGATGGTGATGTAGAGTTTGTAGATGAGGGTGTACTAAAAGATTTTGACCATATAGCATTGGTGAAATATTATTAGGGCAGGTGGAGATGTTACTAATGAATTATTTCTACAAATTTTTTAGAGTTTGTTGTGTCTGACACCTAAAATGGACAGCTTGTGCTTTCAGAGAGTTTGTAGGTGTCTGACACTTTTAAAGAATGGCTCTAATAAATATAGACGTGGCGCTACAATAAATGTGTCAGACACCTGCAAGTAGTATTAAACTTGTTAGCTTATTATACAGGTGTCAGACACGGGTAGCTTTTTTTTAGTTTGAGTAATCCTTTATTCTTTACAAATATGTTAAGGTTTGTTGTATCTGATACATTTAAAGAATCTTAATCACTTCGCTGTTTTAAAATCATGCTTTAAAATAGTGGACAATTTTATGCTGTTAGAAGTATAACTAGTTTTATGACTAAAATCAATTGTATTGATAACAGTTATCAGTATCTAAAGCTATAGTTACTAATAGTTTTGTTATAGAAAATATTATGTGCATACATATATTTTATACACTAAAAAATTACAAGCCACTAATCATAAAAAAAAACAAATGAAAACAATAATAATTGCAACAGACTTTTCTACAGCAGCCATGAATGCGGCTACCTATGGTATTAAAATGGCAGAAGCAGTGAAAGCTGATGTGATGCTATTTAATGTATTTGAAGTACTAGCTAACTATGGCGAAATAGTTATTGATTTAAATGTAGAGAATTTGAAGAAAGATGCGGTGAATGATATGGAGGAATTAAAAAAGGAATTGATAAGAAATACTGGCACAAAAGTAAATATTACTTCCGATGTAAGATTGGGTGTATTTTCAGGAGAATTAAATGTGCTTTGCGAAAGGGTAAATCCATACGCAGTTATTATGGGAAGCCAAGGAAGAACAGCAACAGAGCGGATATTGTTTGGTACACATGCATTGCATGCTATGAAACATTTGCCTTGGCCATTAATAACAGTGCCTGCTACGGCTACTTTTTCTAGTATAAAAAAACTAGGCTTGGCGTACGATTTTGAAAAAGAATTGGATAGCAATTTTATTGATGAAATTAAATTATTGGCACATGATTTTGATGCAACCATACACGTGTTAAATGCAGCTAGAGAAGATGAATTTGACGCAGATTTTGTGATACTATCTCACAGGTTAGAAAAAATGCTTGCTCCTTTTACTGTAAAATATCATTTTATAGCAAGTGATAATGTGAACCAAGGTATTATAGATTTTGCCGATAAAAATGACATTGATTTGTTGATTGTGATGCCGAAGTATCACAGCTTGTTAGAAAAAATATTTTTTAAAAGCCATGCCAAGCAAATGGTATTGCATAGTCATGTGCCTATATTGGCATTACATAAATAAATTAAATGATGAAGACACTTTTTTACAGTACAAAACCTTATGAACAACTTTTTTTGGAAACTGCCAATAAACAACATGCAGAAATAGTTTTTCTAAAAAAACCTTTATCGTTAGAAACAGCTCATCTGGCAACAGGTTTTGATATGGTAAGCATTTTTACTGCTGATGATGCATCCGCAGAAGTAATAGAAATACTACACAATATTGATGTGAAATATATTACGACAAGAGCTGCTGGTCATGATAATATTGACATTGAAAAAGCAAATGAATATGGTATAACCGTTACCAATGTACCTGCCTATTCTCCTTATGCCATTGCAGAACATGTGGTAGCATTGATATTGGCCCTCAATAGAAAAATTATAACTGCATACAAACAAGGGCAACAACAAAATTTTACCACCGATAAATTAATTGGATTTGACCTTCATGGAAAAACAGTTGGTATAATTGGCGTTGGTATAATTGGTAGTGTATTGGTAAAAATAATGCATGGCTTTGGTTGTAAAATATTGGGTTGCGATTTAAAAGAAAATGATTTGCTCAAAACACAATATGGAGTAGAATATACCGATAAAGAAACGCTTTGTGCAGAAGCAGATATTATTAGCATTCATACATCTTTTACCCCCGATACAAAATACCTGATAAACAAAAAATTAATTGATTTAATGAAACCGGGTACAATGCTTATTAATACGGGTAGAGGCGGTTGTGTAAATACGGCAGATGTTGTAGAAGGTTTAGAAAACGGACAGATTGGTTATTATGGAGCGGATGTGTATGAAAATGAAAGAGGTGTTTTTTTCTGCGACCTTACTGGTAAAGAATTGAAAGATGAAATATTGAAAAAATTATTATCAATGCCTAATGTACTCATAACACCACACCAAGCTTTTGCAACGGTGCAAGCACTCACAAATATTGCTGATACTACTTTTTATAATATTGATTGTATGTTAACAAATAAACAATCAAAAAATGTACTCACTTCTATTTTAGTAGAAGATGAAATAGCTGGCAATGGCAATAATTAATTAAAGAATGTATGTCAAAAATAGTAACCATAACATTTAGCCCATGTATTGATAAAAGTACATCTATAGCATCTTTAATGCCTGAAAAAAAATTAAAATGTGCCACTCCAAAACTAGAGCCTGGTGGTGGAGGTATAAATGTATCGAGGGCTATAAAAAAATTGGGTGGAGAGTCTATTGCCATTTTTCCTTCGGGCGGTTATACAGGAAAATTTTTTAATCATTTAATGGAAAATGAAAATATTACTACAATTATCATTAATGCATTACACGAAACTAGAGAAAATATTATTGTGTTAGATGAGTTGAATAACAACCAATATCGCTTTGGAATGCCGGGCACGGAATTGATGATAGTAGAGTGGCAGCGTTGTGTAGCAGCTGTGCAAGAAATAGAGGATGTAGAATTTATTGTAGCAAGTGGCAGTTTACCTCCTGGGGTTCCACTAAATATTTTTGCCCAACTGGCAATAATAGCAAAAAATAAAAATGCAAAATTTATCGTGGATACTGCCAGCGAAGCCTTGAAAGAAGCTTTAAATGAAGGGCTGTATTTAGTAAAACCAAATATTGGAGAATTGAGTATGCTTGCTGGTAAAGAAAAATTATCAGTAACAGATTCAATAAAAGTAGCAAAGGGAATTATAGCAAACGGAAAATGCGAGGTTATGGTAATATCTATAGGTGCCGATGGTGCTATTTTGGTTACAAAAAATTTGGCTGAAACAATAAAGCCACCACAAGTAGAAAGAAAAAGCACAGTAGGAGCAGGCGATAGTATGGTGGCTGGTATTGTATATTATTTATCTATAGGAAAAAATATTTTGGAAGCTACAAAATATGGTGTGGCATGTGGTACTGCCGCTGCCATGAACAGTGGTACTGAATTGTGCAAAAAAGATGATGCTGATAAATTATATAAAATAATTTTAAATGAAGTAATGCTGGAGATATAGGGTACTAAAAACGCAATAAAAAAACTTGACCTTAA
This sequence comes from Ferruginibacter sp., assembly GCA_031408295.1. GTDB lineage: Bacteria > Bacteroidota > Bacteroidia > Chitinophagales > Chitinophagaceae > Ferruginibacter. Next base: position 2,953 of record JANNVW010000025.1, on the reverse strand, counting down.
ACTTTATTTTATGAAAGTTCATATAAAATATATGATAAGCACTCGTTGCAAAATATTCGTTAAAAATGTATTGAAAGCAATGGGATTACACTTTGTTATATTAGAACTTGGCGAAGTTGATATAATGGAAAATATTACACCTACACAAAAAGAACATTTGCGAACAGAATTGCAAGATGTAGGACTAGAGCTTATGGAAGATAAGCGAGCCATTTTGCTAGAAAAAATAAAATGCACCATTATAAATGTGGTTCATAATAGAGAAGAAGATAAAAGAATTAATTTTTCTCATTATCTAAGTGAGAAGTTAGGGTATGATTACACTTACTTGGCTAATGTTTTTTCTGAATATAGTGGAACTACAATTGAACAATACACAATAGCGCAAAAAGTGGAACATATAAAAGAACTCATAACTTATGACGAACTAAATTTTGCTGAAATAGCTTGGAAAATGAATTATAGTAGCGCAGCACATTTGAGTAATCAGTTTAAAAAAGTAACTGGTCTTTCGCCATCGCAATTTAAAAGTTTGAGAAATAGAAAACGTATTGCTATAGACGAAGTGTTGGTTATGTAACTTATTTTTTAATGGTTTAAAAAATTAAAGAGTTGCTACAAATTTAAAAAATACGAATATGACAACGAGCAATATATATGCATTGATAGGAGAAGAAAATGGAGACTTATTATCACATACATGCGAGACAATACCAAAAGATTTGTTGCATTTGCCATCACCCACTTTTATTGATGATGTATTTTGTATATCAAACAAAAACAACCAAACACTTTGCAGTTTAGCAAAATTATACAACACAGGTCGGCTTTCTGGTACTGGGTATTTATCCATCTTGCCTGTGGACCAAGGTGTAGAACACTGTGCAGGAGCATCTTTTGCTGCCAATCCAATTTATTTTGACCCTGAAAATATTATTAAACTTGCCATAGAAGGCAATTGCAATGCTGTTGCAAGTACTATGGGTGGTTTGGCAATGCTATCAAGAAAGTATGCACACAAAATTCCATTTATTGTAAAATTAAATCACAACGAACTGCTTACTTACCCTAATAAATTTGACCAAATACAATTCGGCTCTGTAAAAGATGCTTGGAACCTTGGGGCTACAGCAGTGGGTGCAACAATATATTTTGGTTCAGAAGAATCGAGCAGACAAATTGTAGCAGTATCAAAAATGTTTGAGGAAGCACATGCACTTGGTATGGCAACCATATTGTGGTGTTATGTAAGAAACAATGCTTTTAAAACTAAGGATATTGATTATCATTTATCGGCAGACCTTACTGGGCAAGCCAATTATTTAGGCGTAACCATACAAGCAGATATTATTAAACAAAAACTGCCAATAAATAATGGCGGCTATAAATTTTTAAATACAGAGAAAGTAAAGTACGGTAAAATGGATGAGAGAATGTACAGCAAATTATCGTCTGATCATCCAATAGATTTATGCAGATACCAGGTGGCCAATTGTTTTATGGGCAGGGCTGGCTTGATAAATTCTGGTGGCGAATCTAAAGGGGAATCAGATTTGAAAGAAGCCGTAATAACAGCCATCATAAATAAACGTGCTGGGGGTATGGGGCTTATAACTGGTAGAAAAGCTTTTCAAAAACCAATGTCAGAAGGGCTTTCGTTGCTAAATGCTGTGCAAGATGTGTATTTGCAAGAGCATATTACTATTGCGTAAAAAATGAAAAAGTATGAAGCATAAAACTTTTATCATCACAAAAGCCTCTGGCACACAAGAAACTTTTTCTTCTGAAAAACTAAGACATTCGTTGGCAAAATCTGGTGCCAATCAAGCAACAATTGATAATATTCTTTTCGAAATAGAATCTACATTATACGATGGTATTTCTACAAAAAAAATATACCAAGCCGCATTTAATATGTTGAAACGTGGCTCTAGAAGCAATGCTGGGCGATACAATTTAAAAAGAGCCATCATGGCTTTGGGTCCTTCGGGTTTTCCTTTTGAAAAATACATAGCTGCTATTTTTCAATGGGAAGGGTATAAAGTACAAACCCAACTTTTTTTAAAAGGCGCATGTGTAACACACGAAATAGATGTGCTGGCAGAAAATGAACAAAACTTTTTATTGATAGAATGTAAATTTCATAATAGCGTAGGTATTGTTAGCGATGTGAAAATACCACTCTACATACATTCACGTTACCAAGATGTTTTGAAAAATTGGGATAAAACATCTTCTACAAAGCCACTCAATTGCTGCTTGGTTACCAACACAAAATTTTCTAGCGATGCCGTTACATACGGAAACTGTATAGGCATAAAATTGCTAGGTTGGGATTATCCCACTAAAAAAAGTTTGTGCAACCTTATAGATAAATCGGGGCTGTATCCCATAACATGCCTAACAACGCTTACCAATAAAGAAAAAGAAAATGTACTAGTTGCGGGTACTGTATTGTGTTCTTCGCTTTTGCAAAATGAAACATTGCTTAGCAAAATTGGTATTGGGCAAAGTAGAATGACAAATGTAATGGCTGAAATAAAATCGCTTTGCAAATTCTAATAATGAGGGCCGAATAAAAATTCAGCCCTGTTTTTTATCCGTACCCTATGAAAACTGCCGTAAAAATAGAAGTGTAAGTATTTTCTAAAAATGATGCAAATCAATATTGTTAATGATTGTAAAAATATACAGTTCAATAAAGGATTGGAATTTATAAAATTTGATTTGAATAGCTCCGACCTTTAGGTCGGAGAGAAATATATAATGTGGTATAGGCTTTAACCAAAATACAGATTTTAATTTCTTATCCTCGTGCTTAAGCACGAAGCAATTCATAAAGCACGAAGCAATTCATAAAGCACGAAGCAATTCATAAAGCACGAAGCAATTCATAAAGCACGAAGCAATTCATAAAGCACGAAGCAATTCATAAAGCACGAAGCAATTCATA
>JANNVW010000024.1:0-6370 GCA_031408295.1 Ferruginibacter sp. | reverse complement strand
CATTACTGGGCGGTCTAGCTGGTCGTAAATTATAAAGCTCTTGCCCTTGCCAGGTATGCTCTTGGTTATTTGCCTGCCACGCTTATCGTAAAAGTAGCTATAGCATAAGCCGTTAAAGTTGGAAATTGTTATAAACCAGTTATCGGTTATTGTTAAATTGGTTGCTTTTGGTGGGATTACTACCCGCAGCATTCCCATTTCATCATACACATAGTAGGTGCATAACCAACCTGTATGCCCTGTGCTTGGGGTATTGCTTTCTTGTGTTTTGGTAAGTATGGTTCGCCCCGCTATATCGGTATAGCTTATGCTTTTTATGCCCTGCTCGTTGCTTATTTCTTTTACACTTAGGCTGCCATCAATATAATATTCCGAAGTTGTTGGCCTATCATTTTCGGTTACAATACTTATATTCCAATAACGCACACTATCTGCCTCAGTATTGCTGCGGTGGTTTAATGTTTTGCCTCTGTTTGCACCGCCCCACTCATTACCCGCTGCCATGCTTTTTACTGCTATGTTCATTGGGCTGCCATCGTACTGGGTTTGGCTGTATATTACTTGCTCGGCTGGGTATAGGGTTTTGTAAAAAATAGAATCTTGCTGAAAAGCATTTTGCTTAAACATACCATCGTTAGTAGTAGCGGCGTAAGGCATATATGCTTGTGTACCTGCTCTACCAAAGGCATCGTAATTGGCTACACCTACATTATCTTTTTTATTGGGGCTAAGTTGTTTTGCTACAGATTGTATGGCTCTCCCATAGCCATCAGTATAGGTTATACTTGTTTGCACATCTTCTACTGCTGCTGCCATATTTACCAAGCCAGCATCTTGCATGGGTATCTGTGGGCTATAGGTACGCAGGTAGTTGGTAGGTGTGTTTGTATATGCAGGTGGTAATTGTTTTACTACTGCTGTAGCTGCTGGCATAGTGCTGCCATTGGGCTTTACTTGGGCTTGTACTTGTAGTGCTAGTAAAATGAAACTTACAAACGATAAATATTTTTTCATAATCATTAATTATTCAAAACTTATAAAAAATTAGCGGCTCGCATTCGTGGGACACGAACGCAGGCGTTGTATTATTTTTTTGCCTAAAAGGCGGTAAGGCGTTTTATTGTAAAAAGGCGGGAAGGTTTTTTGCTTTGCAAAATGTTTTAAACCCGCAACTAATTAACAATTTTCAACCTTCTACACTTCAATAACTTTTAACTTTCTTTTCTCAACCGCTAACGGGGCTTATAGCCGCCGTTAGGGTTGGTGGAAGTTTTTCAACCTTGAACCTTGAACCTTCAACCTACCACTAATATCCACTTTCAATAGCATTTTTAATATTGATACCCATTGGGTCTTCTGAGCGACCGAAAAAACCAACTAATTTTCCATTCTTATCTATCAAGTATTTATTAAAATCATTTCTTACTTGGCTATCCATCATTCCATTTTTTGCCATAGTGGCTAACCAGCTATATACAGGTGAAATATTATTACCCCTTACTTTAGTTTTTGTGGCTATTAAATAATGAGCATTGTATTTGCTGATTATAAAATTTTTGATGGCATTATCATTCATTGGTGTATTTCCAAAAGTGTTACTAGGAAAAACAATAATAATTAAGCTGTCTTTATATTTTTGATGAAGTAGCTCTAGCTGTCGATATTGTATTGTATCGGCTGTATTAATGGCAGCATTAACTAGAAGTACTTTTTTACCAGCAAAAGAACTGAAAGCAATGGTATTGTTACTATCTATTTTTTTTGCCGAAAGGGAATAAAATGAGATTAAGTAAAAAGCCACAAATTTTGATAAAATGGAAATGCTTTGCATATAGTGTTTTAATTTAAAATTTAATCAATAAGGATTGCTCCATTGGTACAAGCTGTAAAACTTATTTCTTGAAAATTGGCAGATATTACTCCGTCCGACCACATATAATGGTATATACAAACCCATCTATAAGCACTACTACCATCAGGTAATACCGTTATTTTATAGGTACTGCTTGTATAAATTTTTTGGCCAGTTTCGCAAACTGCCCCCACTTGCCTTATTTGAGGATTGAACTGGTTACAATACATATTAGGATATCCGCACCTAGTTGGATCAATGTGGCTAAATGAACCTACTCTTTCGGCAAGGTGTGTTTCGCTGTATGGGTTAATATCTAGCTCTGTTCTAAGTACTCTGGTATTATAAAAACCATTAATAGAATCTCTCTCACATACCCAATAAACAGAGTCTCTTACTATCCAATTTGGTGTTTGGTCTATGGTATTATACACATCGGAATAGTCATATTTTTTAATAATATTTTTGTCTTTATCCCTAATAATTTTTATCCTATTAACATTGTCATATTCATAATAGATAATATTGCTATTGGCATCACAAACACTATTTAATTCTCCAAAAGGCTCATAAGTAGAAGTTGTCATATTTGCGCCTATCGGATACAAGCGCACCTCATCTATTAGGCCATTGCCCCATAATGTAACGTTTGTGAAGTTGCTAATTTTATAAGAATATAAAGACCAGCCACTGCGTTGGTCAAGCAAAATTATATTTGTAGTTGCACCTGATAAAGATGCATTTCCCTTTGTCCAAAAACTTAAAAAATATGTTTCATTTGCATTTAAATTATTTTTAGAAAGAGAATTACCAGTGAGGTTAAAAGAGCTTTTTCCAGTTATAGCATTTAAAGAATCAAAGCCATTATTGCTATAATAAGTGATTTCCCAAGAATTAGCAGATTTTAATTCAAAACTTGTGTAAGCTATATCGTTATATTTTGCGTTAGAAACTTCTGCAATTATATGGTTGTCATTATAGCCATAAATGATGCTTTTGCTTATATTGGTTTTTGGTTGTGTAGTTTGAATTAATTTATCGTTAATAGAATATTCAAAACTTTGTTGCGGAACAATCAAATTAGTATCTCTCACAAGTATTGCTGGATTAAAAGTGCCAATATTATTTTGCAAAATTGGTTTATTAGACTCTAGCGAATATTTTATAGCAGGCATAATAGCATACGCACTAATGTTAATTGTTGTTTTCCTTTTAAAGTCGATGATGGAAGTACTCACTAATCTTGGGTTTCCATCGCCCATAATCCAAGATTCTGTAGAAACGGGAACATGTATACCACTATTTCTTAATTCTCCAATTCTCCCCCCAAGTGTGTAATCATATGGATAATAAAATCTTTTTTCCAAAGAAAGGCTTTTGTTTATGTCATAAGGAGTTGTTATTTTTTTTACATTGTAATTTGTATCGTAGAATACATCCTTTCGGTTTGTAGTAATACTATTGTTCGTATGGTAGAAGGTATCGATTGTAGTTGTCAATTCCACTCTTCCAATTTCGGGATAGTATTTTTGTGCAATAAACCCATCAATACTAATAAAGGCAACTTTTGCTATTTTCATAGAACAATAGACAGAATCTCCTAGACTATTTTTTGGAATATAATTAAAAATATTTTTTGTTGTTTGTATAAGTCTTCCTGTGTTATCAAATACAGAAACTTTTTTTGGGAGTCCAAAAGCTTGTTGAGTTTGCTTAGGCGAAAAATAAGGATACTCCATTGGCGCATTATCAAAATCAAAATCGTCAATGTTTGTATACTCAAAAACTTGTTTACCTAAATTATTAGTTTCGCTACCTTTTATAACTTCTACTCTACTATAACCTCTTTCTGCATTTCCAACATAGTCGTTATCACTAATCATTCGAGAAGTAATATTGGTTTTGCCATGTAAAAAATAATTATAGATTGGAATTGCACCCAAAAATCCAGAGCTTTTGCCATTTTCTTTAATGTACTTGAATGTGCTTATCGTATCTATTTTGTTTGATATTGGTTCAAATTTTCTAATTTGTTTTATTCTAATACCTGCCGATATATTACCAATGCCACTACCTTCTGTTTGGTTATACCAACTAATATTTGATTGTAATGGCGCAGAAGAAGCAGTACCCGATTCCATATTAGTGTTCATTAAATAATTACCATTGGGTAATTGGCAAGAAAAATTAGTAAAGCCATTATAGTATAAATTCTTAAGGTTTACACTTGTCGAAAAAACACTATTGTTAGATAGATTGGTAAAATTTACAATTAAGTTTCCATTACCTGTAATTGGTAAAGCTGCAACTCTAGAACTGGTTAGTACTATTTTGAAATGCATTTTTTTGCCAACTATTTTTGTAATAGTAGCATAAGCATTTGTATTGGTCGTTAGGTCTAAACTAAGTGTCTGTTTTGTGTTTTCAAATGGGTAGGAATCATTGTTTTCAAATTCATAATATGTAATAGCACCCGTTGGGTCTTTTATAGAATTAATGCTGCTTGCTATTGCTAAAGCATTTGGGTTTCTATTTGCACCATTATATAATCCTGTAACTGTTGGTACTATATTAGGAACATTATTTGCTCCATTATAATAGCCCCAATGATCTTTTTTATATAACACATCAGAATTAGCGAAGTTAAAAATTGGTGAATTGTAGGTAAATTGATACCCTTGTTTAATTGTATTTTGTGTATAATAATTGATACCAGATAAGAAACCTCTAGAACTTGTACCAAGGTTTGTAGTATCCCAATTTAGTATATAGCCATATCTAAAAACAGAATCCATTATTTTTATTCTTTGCAATATTGGATATTCATTATATCTAAATTGTCCACTTTGACTATAGTATAGTTGAACTTTTTTACTGTCTGGTAATATTATTTCTGTAGGAATTTTGTTTTTGATTACAAAAGGATTGTCGCAAGATGAAGGTGATGGGTAAGACATATCATTATGTGTAACTGCACCATTAGCATCTATGCTGGCGGTCTGGTATATTTCGGTAAAGCTAATTTGTAGTTGAGATTTGTAATTAATTTTAATGCTATCTTTTCCAGAATAAGAAATTATTTTGCTAAGATGCCAAGTCGTACCATATTCTAATCTTCTACAAGATTGAATTTCATTTCCCCCATTTTGGCAGGAGTAAACAACAGTCTTCTGCACTTCTATTTCATCGAAAATAAATTTTGTACCATCTTCGGCTGTAATGGTGAATTTTTGAAGCGTAGCATATTGTCCATCAAAATAATTGAGCGGTAATGGTACAGGTGGTAGTAGAATAACATCATCGTCAATTACCCTCTTTGTTAATTCTACTTTCATTTTAGATTGAGGTGAAACATAGCAAACAGAATCTTTGCCTATATAAAACTTTCCCGATTTGCCTGCAAATGAAAACTGGAAAATATCTTGTTCTGCATCTAAACAGTTATTATGATAATACCCAGCAAAAGAGCGCTCATCATTTTTTAAAACTGGGGTATAAAAATATCCCAACGATGGACAATCATCTGGTATTCCTCTAACTGTTCTTGTTATTATACCTCCTACATTTAAATTCCACGACATTCCAACTGAAGAAGGTGCATCAGCAACTTTAATACCTCCTGCAAAATAATCTAAAGAAATGTTCATATTTAAACCACTCTGATGTGAGTAATTATAAATAGGAACAGATATAGATGGAATGCCCGTATAGTTATTAACAGAGGTAGCTTCTGCTTTAGATGCGGCACTTACATTTCCACTAGCTGGTGCAATGCTTTGTGCAAAACCATTTGAACCCAAAATTAAACCTCCAATAATAAAAATTAATTGTTTTATTTTTTGCATAAAAACCATTTTTTCATTTTTCTAAAAATTGTAACCCACCCTAAAAACCACAGGCTGTCTTAAAACTGGATGTGTGTTGTACAAAAAATCGTACAACAACGAAATTTTTGTACCTTTTACTAAACCCGCTTTTTTTCCTATACTTGAAGAAGGGAATTTTATCTTTTTACTAATGCCAAAAAGCGCAGAACTTTGCCACGGATTACCTAAACCTTGTTGTTTATACCCTGTAAAAACTTGACTAAAACTCTTAAAGCTCTGATTATAATTAACCTCCAAGCCACCAGAGACAAAAAACTGCTTTTTCAATTTCCAATCCATAAAACTTCTTATACCAATGCCACCATGCTGTAAGTAAAAATTATTTATACTGCCATAGTTTAAAGCATAGGCCACACTAAGCCCTGCCGTTTTGGTATCTGATATTTTGTAGCCTAGGCTTATGGCTATATTTGCTTGAGATGGCACCACTCGGTTAGGGCGTCCAAATTGGAAATCGCTACCAAATTCTAAGCGTTGTTTAAGGGTTTTGCTTTTTACATTTTGCTTTCGAAAACTAGCAAACTCGTCTTCGGCCTCTCCACTTGTGGAATTGTAAGAACCTCCACCAGCCGCTTTCATCAGCTTGTCTTTTAACTTACCTAACTCTGCTTGTGCTTGCTGTATGTTTGCA
>JANNVW010000023.1:0-9051 GCA_031408295.1 Ferruginibacter sp. | reverse complement strand
CATTACTGGGCGGTCTAGCTGGTCGTAAATTATAAAGCTCTTGCCCTTGCCAGGTATGCTCTTGGTTATTTGCCTGCCACGCTTATCGTAAAAGTAGCTATAGCATAAGCCGTTAAAGTTGGAAATTGTTATAAACCAGTTGTCGGTTATTGTTAAATTGGTTGCTTTTGGTGGGATTACTACCCGCAGCATTCCCATTTCATCATACACATAGTAGGTGCATAACCAACCTGTATGCCCTGTGCTTGGGGTATTGCTTTCTTGTGTTTTCGTAAGTATTGTTCGCCCTGCAAGGTCGGTATAGCTTATGCTTTTTATGCCCTGCTCGTTGGTTATTTCTTTTACACTTAGGCTACCATCAATATAATATTCCGAAGTGGTTGGCCTATCATTTTCGGTTACAATATTTATATCCCAATAACGCACACTATCTGCTGCAGTGCTGCTGCGATGGTTCATTGTTTTACCCCTGTTAGCACCGCCCCACTCATTGCCCGCTGCCATGCTTTTTACTGCCATATTCATTGGGCTGCCATCGTATTGGGTTTGGCTGTATATTACTTGCTCGGCTGGGTATAGGGTTTTGTAAAAAATAGAATCTTGCTGAAAAGCGTTTTGTTTAAACAACCCATCGTTGGTAGTGGATGCGTAGGGCATATACGCTTGTGTACCTGCCCTGCCAAAGGCATCGTAATTGGCTACACCTACATTATCTTTTTTATTGGGGCTAAGTTGTTTTGCTACAGATTGTATGGCTCTACCATAGCCATCAGTATAGGTTATACTTGTTTGCACATCATCTACAGCTGCAGCCATGTTTACCAAGCTAGCATCTTGCATGGGTATCTGTGGGCTATAGGTACGCAGGTAGTTGGTAGGTGTGCTTGTGTATGCAGGTGGTAATTGCTTTACTACTACTGTAGCTGCTGGCATAGTGCTGCCATTAGGCTTTACTTGGGCTTGTACTTGTAGTGCTAGTAAAATGAAACTTACAAACGATAAATATTTTTTCATAATCATTAATTATTCAAAACTTATAAAAAATTAGCGGCTCTCATTCGTGGGACACGAACGCAGGCGTTGTACTGAGTATTTTATTTTTTTGCCGAAAAGGCAGTAAGGCGTTTTATTGTAAAAAGGCGGGAAGGTTTTTTGCTTCGCAAAATGTTTTAACCCTTATACTTTTCTACAACCATAACCACTGACTACAGACCACAGAACCTCAATGATAAATAGTAAATCATAAACAAATTTTCTACTTTTCAATCGCTCTGCTAAACCGCCGCCAGGGCTTAAAGCCGCTGACGGGGTTGCACAACCTTCAACTAATTCCCTGCTTCCACCGCTCCTCTAATATTTGTACCCATTGGGTCTTCTGTTTTACTAAATGCACCTATAAGTACACCTTGTTTATTTATTAGGTATTTGCAAAAATCTTCCTTCACCTTTACTTGCATCGTTCCGTTTTTTAGAAAATTGTGTAGCCATTTATACACTTCACATTTGTTAGGGCCCTTTACATTTGTTTTATCGGCTATAATGTAGTGTACATTGTAATTTGTATTTATAAAATTTCGGGTGGCTATGCTATTGCCAGGTGTATTGCCAAAATCATTGCTAGGGAAAACTATAATTACCAAGCTATCTTTATGCAACTGGTATAGCTGCTCTAGCTTGCGGTACTGCACTGTATCTGGCGTGTTGGTAGCGGTATTTACTAGCAGTACTTTTTTGCCTGCAAAGGCAGAAAAATTTATAACGCCGCCATTGGGCTTATCGGCCTTTAAGGTATAAAACGATACGAGCGTAGGTATCAAAAATTTTAATAAAAGAGTTGTTGTATTCATATAATTTGTTTAAGCATTCAGTTTTAAAATTATGGCTCTTCTCCAGCTATTATTGTACATGAGCTTTGGCTTTGTTCAGTAAAGTCTACACTAATAGATCCATCTGTCCATTGATAATGGTACGTGCATACCCACATGTAACCTTGGCTTCCATCTGGCCTTACTACTAGTTTGTACACACTTGCTGTTACTATTTTTGCCCCTTGCTGGCAAATATTATTTATAAGCTTCCATTGTGGACCGTAAGGGCAGCTTGGAGGTAAAAAAGGGCAATAGGTAGCATCTACACGATCAAAAACGTACCTATATTCTCCAATAGTAAGGCTATAAGGGTTTGTATCTACCTGCCTGCGTAGTACATTTCCTGTTCTTTGTCCAGTAGAATCTAACTCACAATTAAACTGGCCATAAGGTGAGGAATCGTTTACCCATATTGGCGCTAGGTTTACAGCAAAAAGCGAATCGGAGGTTTCATATTTTTTTACAATATTTTTATCTTTATCTCTTACTATTTTTAAAGCCCCTATTGGGTCATACTCGTTATATACTATATTATTATTAGCATCGCTAGCACAGCTTACTTGCCCTATAGGTAGGTAGCATGTAGTAGTCATGTTTGCATCTATAGGGTGTAGCCTAAGTTCGTCTATAAGCCCACTGCCATAAACATACACTTCCGATAGATTGCTTATTTTTTGCGAATATAGATTCCATCCGTTTCTCTGGTCTAGTAATGTGGCTGCTGTGGTGGCATTAGCTATATTTACGCTTCCTTTTGTCCAGTAGGTTATTAAATAAGTAATTGTTTGCGTAAGATTATTTCTAAAAATATTATTGGCACCAGATAAGTTGTAAGCATATTTGCCTGTAATGGCTGTAGTACTATCTACGGCAGTATTATTATAGAACCAAGAGCCATCAGAAAAAGGTTCAAAACTGGTATACGCTACATCTATATTTTTTGCATTGGATACTTGTGCAATAACCTCCGTATTATTATACCCATAAATACTGGTATTGCTAATATTAGTAATTGGGCTCTGCGTTTCCAGCACCATATCATAATTGTTGTACGTAATTTTTTGTTGTGGTTTTATTAGGTTTGTATCTCTCACCAATACAGCAGGGTTAAAAACACCAATTGCTGCTTGTAGTATAGGTTTATTGGTTTCTAAAGCATAGCTAACTGATGGTTTTACCCTTACCCCTTTATTCACCACATTCCTTCTTCCTATGCTTATAAAGTCTGTAACAGCAGCAGATAATAAACGTGGATTACCATCACCCATTATCCATGTTTCGTTAGATACAGGTACTAAAATACCGCTATCCCTCATTATACCTACAGCACCACCCACTGTATAATTATATGGATAATAAATTCGCTTTTCGAGGTTCAAATTTTTATTTAAATCATAGGGAGATACAACTTTGGTTACATTAAAATAATTATCATAGGTAAGATCTTTTCTGCTGGTTGTAACACTATTATTTGGATGGTAAAATGTATCTATTGTTGCTACAAGGTTAGCCCTGCCGCTACTTGGCGCATATTTTTGTGAACTGTATGCTGACCATCCTGTTGGGTTATTACAAACCCTATAAGTTTTTAGCGCTGCATAATTTGTATCGTTTGCTTTTTGTATATACAGATAGTCAAAAACATTTTTTGTGGTTTGTATGAGTTTACCTGTATTATCGAAAATGCTTATTTTTTTTGGCAGCCCCCATGTCCAATCTTTTCTGGCTACATATGTTTGAGGGAGCTTTGCTGGGGCATTATCATAACCTTCGTCATTTATATTGGTATACTCATACACTTGCTTACCTAAGTTTCTTTCGTTTGTTCCTTTTATAACTTCTACCCTGCTATAGCCTACAGCACCACCTTCAGAAAAATCTAAATTGTTTCCCAAGTTAGAAGAAATATTATGTAGGTTTTCATAGTTTGGCCAAGTACCATCCCATTGGCAAAACCAATAATCATAAATTAATTCTTTTCCTATAAAGCCAGAACTTTTGCCATCTTCTCTTATATATTTATAGGTACTAAGGGTATCCATTTTATTTGTAAACGGATTATAATGCCTCATTCGTTTTATTCGTATACCACCAATGGTATTGCCAGTACTCATATTAGTACTCTGGTTATACCAACTCAATTTTAATGGCAAGTTAGATGTAGATGTATTGCCTGCTGCCAAATATGCTTTTATAACATAATTGCCAGATGCGGGTACTTTGGTATAAAAAGTAGTAATGCCCGTGTAATACAAATCCTTTAGGCTTATGGTATCTATGCTGTAGGTTATGCCGCCTCCTACATCTGTTATTTGAAAAACAGCATTAGCATTACCCGTTATTGGAAAGCCAGAAGTAGATACATAGCTTGCATCAAAATGTACTTTAAAATAAGTGTTTGCACCAAGTGCTTTAGCAATGTAGATGTAGTTGTTAATATTTAATAGAGGATCTACTATTTTTTCTTGTAAAGTACTAGAAAATGGATAAATATCATTGTTCTCAAAATCATAAAAGGTAGTACCTCCAGTTGGATCTTTTATGTAAGATAAGCTGCTAGCTATTGCTAATGCGTTTGGTTCTCTATTAGCACCTGTATATAAACCTGATACAGTAGGTACATAGTTTTGGCTATTATTAGCGCCGTTGTAGTAGCCCCAGTGATCTTGCTTGTTCAAATAAATCAATGCTTCACTATTAAAGCCAGAAGTTATGTAGCTTCGACTTTTAAAAAAAGGTCCATTATAACCAAAGCGATATCCTTTTTTTATTGTCGTACTATTGTAGTAATCTACTCCTGTTAGAAAACCACGGCTATCTTTACCAATTTCAGTTGTATCCCAGTTAAGTAAATAGCCATATCTTAGTATAGAATCTTTTATTTGTATTCTTCTTAATACTCTGTCATTCGTATTCAAAAATTTAAAGTTGATATTTTGAGCACCATAACCGTAATTGAATTCTACTTTCTTACTATTTGGCAATGTAACTTCTACTGGTATTCTGGTGCTACTAGGCATTGGAAGTAAAAAATGCTCAGGTCCATCTGCCCCTCCTAAAGTATCTGGATGTATTGTTATGCCATTAACAATACTTGCATATTGGTTTGGCTTTTGTAGGTAGTCTACGTTGCCTCCAAGTTCATATTTTATTTTTATACTATCTCTACCCGATGCAGATAATATTTTAGTTAAATACCATGCACTTGGAAACCCTAACGCCATTGTACCTGCATATCCAATACCTGAGTTGTAATATGTCCAACTATACTCCAAATCTTCAAAAAAATATTTTACCCCATCTTCTGCCTTTAGCTCTATGCTAGTAATGGAAGTTGTAGTCATTGAATGTAGATGACCAAATCTGCAATTGATTCCACCAATAGGTGGATCGTCTGTAAGTTCCATTTTGTTTATACGAATACTCATTTTGGATGATGGTACCTGTAAAATGCTTGAATCTTTGCCAATATAAAACTTACCAGCCCTACCATTAAAATTATATTGAAATACATCTGGTTCAGCATCAACCCTATTTTGATAATAATGTAGACCATTTAGCGGAGCATTTGTTTTAATGGCAGCAGCAAACATAAATCCAGCAGGATAAAAATCATCGGGTATCCCATTTACGGTCCTTGTAATTACCCCTCCCATACTTAAATTCCAACCCAGACCAACAGTAGAAGGAGCTTCTTCTAATTTTACACCACCTGCAAAATAATCTAATGAAATGCCAAAGTTTAAACCATTATGATGTGAGTAACTATATATTGGAACAGATATGGATGGAATACCTGTATAATGATTAACAGATGTAGCCTCTGCTCTAGAGGCAGCACTTGCATTTCCACTACCTGGGGCAATGCTTTGTGCAAAAACATTTGAAGTCAAAATTGAAATACCAATAATAAAAATTAACTGTTTTATTTTTTGCATAAAAACCATTTTTTCATTTTTCTAAAAATTGTAACCCACCCTAAAAACCACAGGCTGTCTTGAAACTGGATGTGTGTTATACAAAAAATCGTACAACACCGAAATCTTTGTACCCTTTACCAGGCCTGCTTTTTTTCCTATACTTGAAGAAGGGAATTTTATCTTTTTACTAATCCCAAAAAGCGCAGAACTTTGCCATGCATTACCTAAACCTTGTTGTTTATACCCTGTAAAAACTTGACTAAAACTCTTAAAGCTCTGATTATAATTAACCTCCAAGCCACCAGAAACAAAAAACTGCTTTTTCAATTTCCAATCCATAAAACTTCTTATACCAATGCCACCATGCTGTAAGTAAAAATTATCTATACTGCCATAGTTTAAAGCATAGGCCACACTAAGCCCTGCCGTTTTGGTATCTGATATTTTGTAGCCTAGGCTTATGGCAATATTTGCTTGAGATGGTACCACTCGGTTAGGGCGTCCAAATTGAAAATCGCTACCAAATTCTAAGCGTTGTTTAAAAGTTTTACTTTTTACATCTTTCTTTCGAAAACTGGCAAACTTATCTTCCGCTTCGTTTGAAGCAGCATTCATATCACCGCCTGCTTTCATAAGCTTATCTTTTAATTTACCAAGTTCTGCTTGTGCTTGCTGTATGTTTGCACTTACTAATGCACTAGCATTTGGCCCACCTGCGGCTATACGCCCCTGTACAATGCTATTTACACTTGCTCGGGTTTGTAAACCTGCAAGCGAAGCTACATTTGCCCCTCCTGCACTCGGGCTACCAAATAAACTAGCCAGCATACTATTGTTTTGTACAAAATCTCTTACTGCTGGTATTTTGTTTAGTATTTCAAATGCTACTTTCTCTGCCTTGCCCGGCTCAGAGAAAATTTCTTTATAGTTTTTTAAAGTTTCTACATAGGTTGAGGTTTCTGCATTTATCTTATTAAAATATTTACTCTTGCCTAACACTTTGTATGCTTCGTTAAGCAATTCTTTCTTTCGTTCTTTTATGAGCTTTTCAGCAGTTTCTGTTTCTGTTACATCTTCTTCTAATTGTTTTGCTTTTTCTTTTGCCGCTTGCAGTGGTTTTATGTATTTATTTTCTAACTGGGCTTTTTGGGTTTCTATAAATTTGATGTTGGTTATTAGCTTGTCGTTATATTCTGTATAACGTGCCTTAGCATTTTCTACCAGCGATTTTCCCTCTTGTATTTTTTGTAGCATGCTGGCAAAAGTTAGTTTGCCAGTTCCAAATAATTGGTTGGCGGTTTCTGGTGAAAATCTTTTTAACTGAGCATGTATTTTATTTTCCCATTTACTAAGCTTGGTTAAAGTTTTTCCGGTCTTGGATGTTATTCTACTTGTGTACTTGTCTATTTTTTCGTTTGTTTGTTTGAGGAACTTTATGGGTACTTCGGTAATGGTATGTATAATACTGTCTTGCTGTCCATAACAAAAAACAATTTGTAATGTAAGCAATAAATGTATAACGATAATCTTAAAAATTCTCAATGTGTGCTGTTTTGGTATTTAAAAAACAAAACGATTTTTATAGATACTATAATTTGGACAAGAAATTATTCTACAAATAAAGTTTATTTATTTAATAAACGAACAGGTATAAATACCTGTTTTTTTCAGGTAGTTTTACCTAAAAAATATTTTCTTCTCTACGTTTTTAATAGTTGCATAATTGGTACTCCTCGCTTTAAATGTTGAATGGAGCTGTGTTTGCAGCTCTCTTGCAAGGTTGGCTTCTGTGTGTTGGCTTTGTGCGCCTTGCAAGTGTGCTGCAAACATGTTGATTATTTTTGTTACTGTTCATTAGTATTACTGCTGTTTGTTGTCCGCACTAACTTGAGCGAAATTATTATTTGTGGTGCAGAGGGGTTTCTTACAACGGATAGGGCTTGGCGAAGTTTGGGAATTTGAAAATCGTCTGCCCGGAACCGCTGCCCAATTGAAATACTTATGATGAAGATAAGAACTAAAAGCCAAATTGAAAAACTTCTGCCCGAGCTAAAGCCCAATAGCGAACCAATGCTGATAGGTATTGCTTCTGCCCAAATTTAGCCAAACCCCCTGTTGTAAGAACACCCCATCTTACTTTATTGTTCTTCGTATTGTTTAGTGTCGAGGTGAAAAGAGGGTAGAGGTGGGTGGGGCAAGGCAGGCTCTTTGGTAGGTTAGCTTTTGCGGCGTGGGTTTGTGCGCCTGCCAATGTGCCTGACTTGCAGCAGAGCTTATTTTATACTTTCCCCTAGTTAATTGCTATAGGTAGCAGTGCCGTTTTATGTTCAAACTGTCAAGGTTTGTGCTATGCAAATGTAAAAGTGTTAGTGATGTAATAAAAACTGTCCATTTAGTAATAAAGATTATAAATATTGTTGCAAATTCTAAACTGTCAGCAAATAAAAATATGACTGTACTTTAAAATTCCATCATAGGTATCTGTAGTTTTATGAATACAGTAAACGACTTTATTATTGCTAACGATAAAATTATACTTGCTAAAAGAAAATGTATGAATGCTAAGCCTATTTCTATACTCTCTAAACAAAAAAGTATAAACGCTATTATAAATTTTGTTAATGCTAACTAAAATATCGAACTTTCTAAAAGAAAAAATACAACTTCTAAAGCTAGTATTGTTAATGCTAAGATCAATATCATATTTGCTACCACGAAAAGTATAAAAAATGTCGCTAACATTAGAAAATAGGTAGGTAGTTTTATGCTTATTGCTAAAACTACCTACCTACAATGCTTTGATTATTGTGTTTTTTGCACCTTAAATTCGAGACCGCTTATTTGTTTGTATTCTGGACTTGTAGCACCAAAAACAGACTTCACATATTTTTTAACATCTAAAGCTGTTTGTACCAAACCTGAAAGTGGATTGTACAAAGTGCTGTTTCTTTGTATTCTTGTATTGCTCCAATTTGTGTACCCATTTATGAGATTAGTATTAGTCGTTTTTAAAGTGGATAGTTTTGTTTGGAGTGTAGCCGTTTTCAGTTCTGTTTCATTTGGCTTGTAATTACTTTCTTGTGAAACCGTTTCTATAATTTTTGTAAAATGGTCAATTAAGCTATCGTAGCTCTGTTGACTTGTAGAAATTGTTTTTGCGCTAGGTTCTGGAGCATTTGGGGCTGTAGGTGTACCAACAATTTTTGCAGCTCCATTTGCTTTTGTGCCTTGAATTTTACGATTAACAGTTGTTGCATTGGCAA
>JANNVW010000022.1:0-116540 GCA_031408295.1 Ferruginibacter sp. | reverse complement strand
TGCCCAAATTTTGCCAAACCCCCTGTTGGCTGCTGTTTTCAATCATAAAGGCCAATGTTTGTGTCTGGCGTATCGATTGCTTGTACTTGAATGCTTAAAACTTCCCCCTTTGTGAGAGCTTCCACGTCCACCTGAATAACGTCCACCGTGACTTGAAGAATGACGACTACCTGAATACTTTTTTTGAGCAGATACATTTGTCGCAGACAAAACAAATAGCAAATAAATAAATAGTCCCAACAAGATTGATTTTTTTTTTATAATTTTTATTTTAAGGACTACTAAATGTAAGTTTTGTTTCCATTACTGTTAATATAATATCTACCGCCACGAGGGCCTGTATAAATTTTGTGTCCATTGTAATAATCTCCATTATTAGAAGAACTACTTTTCATTTTATGCGACTTGTGTGTTTTTGGTTTGCTTTTACTTTTCTGGGCAAATATTTGCGTTATCCCAAATGTTAGTAATAAAGTAAGAAGAAGAATGATTCTTTTAAACTTTGTTTTCATTATTATCTATTTTAATTTGAAAAATTCTTTATGTGAAAAAAATACATCTAAACTTTTTGGGTCTGCACCTTTTTGAATAGAAATAACTGCTTCTACTTTTGCATAATCATTCATTTGGTCAAAACTTAAATCAAATATTTCTTGTAAATCCACTTTTAAAAGGGCTTCTTCATCATTGATATAATTGTCCTGATAGATTCTTGATAATTGAGAAGCTATTGTTGCTTCAATATCCGCTTTGTTGTGATAATAAAAATCACCTGTTTGAATACGAAACAAGATTTTAAGAAATTTGACATTTTCTTTTTCAGTTATTGTCAAAATATCATCTTCTAAAATATTTTTGATGTATTCAATTATCAAATGCAAAAAGTCAACTTTTGCAATAGAATAATTTACGTTATTGAGTTTTAGTATTTCGTCAATACTTTCCTTAGAAATTGATTTGTTAACAATTGCAAAACATATTTCTCGTAAATAGTCTGATAAGAAAATTTTCTTTTCAATTTCCTGAAATGATATGCTAAGATTTTCTTTGTCCATAAGCTGTCGTGAGTTTTGTCAAGCTACTCATATTTAAAGTTAGAAACAGGCTTGTAAAGTTTATTTATTTGTTTGCTATATTCATCTTTGTCAAGTATATTAAAGTCTAAATCTAACCTTATTGTTGTTGTGTCTTTAGTTATTGATTGGTCTTGTTTTTTTAAAGTGTAAAAACATTTCGCTAAATATGCAACGGGTTTTATACTGTCAACTGATTTTAATAACGTATCAATTTTGTTTAAATCAACTCTGAATAAACTATCTGCTGCAAGTAAGTCCTTTGCTTTTTTCGTATCATCATCTGCATCGTCTTTATAGTTTTTGTATAGTGAATATGATAAACCACTTGAAAGACTTTGTAATTTTCTATTTGACTTAATTTTTTCAAGTAGTCTGTCAAAGTCGTAAGTATCTTCATCTAATTTGTCAAGTATTCCGTTATAAAATTGATAGTATTGATTTTTTAAAGTGGTAGTATCAAGTTTTACAAAGGTGAATGTCTCAAGTGTCATTGTGCTATCATATTTCTTGACGTTAGATTTGAAATAGGTTTTTAACTTATTTTCATCTACTTTTTGTTTTGCGGTTTGGCTGCAACTAATTATAAAAACTGCAATTGTTAATACTGGTAAAAATAGTTTCATTTTTAATTTTATTTTTTTAGGTCTTCGATTTTTGTTTTTGCTTCGTTAAAGGCAGTTTCAATACTATCTCCATTTTCTACAAATATTGTATTGTCTGAACCGTATTTTTCAAGTTTTAAATACCAACTACTTTTTCCCTTTGAAACGTAATATCCAACTTGAAATCCGTCAACAGTAACAAATTTATTTTCCAAATAATCTGGGTTTGCTGCAATGTCTTTGTCAACTTCTGCTCTTAAAGTTTTAAGTGCTTTAATTACTTCTAATAAGTCAGAGTATTCAATTGAAGCAGTTGAATTACTATACTTTCCTTCTTTTTCAATTTGATAAAAATAACTACTTGCAGTTCCGCTATTAATTTTACGAATACGAGTTTCTGCTACTCCGCCATAGGATAATTTCAGTCCACCTAATTTAGTATCTGTAAATTTTGTAATTATTCCTGTCTTGGAAGCAAAAGCGTCCATTTTTGTTTCTATTGTCTTAGCTTCTTTTTTTATGTCTTGAGCATAAATAGTTGTTGTCCCACATAAAAGGAACAATGCAAGTGTTGTTTTCTTTAGCATAATTGTGATGTTTATTTTTTTGTCTGGTTTGAAATTAAGAGTGGTCTGCAAAAATAGCAGCCAACGGTAGCGCTTGGCGATGTGGTGGAATTTGAAATTCTTCCGCCCGGAACCGCTGCTTGGCTTTGTACCAAAGATAAATATAACTTACCAATGTTCAGCGATGTTTGTCAAGCCGAAACAAAAGCCCAATAGCGAACTAAATGCTCATTGTTTTTCCTTCTGCCACCATATTGCCAAACGCAATGTTAGCAGCAGTTTTATTTCTCGAAATGTTTGTATTCAAATTGATAAATCATTATGAGCTTTTCTGAAAGAAATAGCTTTTCTTCTTGTAAAAGTTGTTTGTCTGAATATTTGTATTGATGTTTATAACTTTCCTTGCTTTCAAAGTCAGGCTCTCCGATTAATGTTTGATTAAAGTCATTATGAATTTTGATAAATTCCCTAGAAGCATCTACATCTTCAATTAAATTGTTATTGTTGTCATAAGAAAGTTTTCTGTCTTGTGTTAAATACCCTGTTCTACTCGTTTTAGTTATTCTTATTTGATTATTTTTATCGTCATATTCAAAACTGCTAAAATTTAGTAGCAAACCTTTTGCATCAAAATTGTCAATCTTTAGTAAGTTTCCTCTATTATCAAATTTAGAAATTCTCGAAATCGTTTCTTTTTTGTATTCAATCATTTCTTCTATAATTGAATTTGCACTGTATGTTGATTTACTTTCAATTTTACCGTTTAAGTAATAAGTGGTATCAATTCGTTTACCATCTTCCGAGACTATAGATTCTATCTCTGATTCAGTAGAATCATTTTTTTCTTCGCTATAAGTGTACTTTTCTGAAAAGTGTTTGAATTTTGTCTTGTCATAACCATTACAATTGTGCCAAATTTTTTCAATCAAATTACCTGTGTCGTTAAATTTATAAATTTCCCATAAAGTAAGTTGTCCTTTTTTATATTCCATACTCTCAATTATGTCACCTTTTGTGTTATAATATTTTTCGGAAATCTTATAACGCTTACTTGTCACAACTTCTTCTACTACTGGTACAGCAAATTTTATACTTTGATTTACTTTGTTGTTAAAAATAACTTCTCTAGTCATTTAGTATTTTTAATTTTAATCATTACTCTTTTTTATTTCAGCGGTGAATTCTTTCATAAGGTCAGGGTATTTTATTTTAAATTCTTTCATAAAATGCAGCCATATTAAATTCTTTATTTGTCCTTTATGTCTTTGGTGTTCTATACTATCACCAACTAAAATTTCATCATAGACTTCAGAAACTTTGTCTATAGAATCTCCCATAAATTTTACACATTCGAGAGTAAACTCTGATTCTGTTTCTTTCTTTTTTCTTAATTCTTCTAGCTTTATTTCATTTTCAATTCCTTCAAGAATTATTTTGCAAGTAGAAATCAAATGTTGTGTTAACTCTTCTACTAGTATTTTTAAAATTTTTTCTTTCAGAACTATACTTTCAGTTTCGTTAAAATCCTTTTTTAAATTTATATCTAGTTCTAAAAGTTTATTTGTTTTTTGGCATCGAATGACTGCTTTTAATAATGTATCTGTGTCAAGATTATGGATTAGTTGGTTACGTATTTCCATAAACATTATTAGTTCTTTATATTGCCTGTCGTCAAGCCTCTTTAAGTCAAGTAATAAATCTGTTTTTGTTTTGAAAGAAAGTGAATTAGAAGAATGGCCTAAAGTTTTGCTTTCATCTTTAGGAAATCTAAATAATAGAGAAAGTACTCCACTTAGTGAGCTTTCGATAATTAAACTTTTTTCTAAAATATCTTTTCGGAGTTCGATGTTCATAAAAAATTGCTGCTAACGATCAGGGCTTTGTGCAGGTTGGGAAATAGAATTCCGTCTGCCCGGAACCGCTGCTGATTGAAAAGCTGATGATGAAGATAACAACAAAAAGCCAAATAGAATTCCGTCAAGCTGGAACAAATGCCAAATAGAATTACAAATGCTGATTGTTATTCCGTCTGCCCAACTTGCACAAAACCCAATGTTAGCGGTTCGTTGTTCTTCTCGTCAGTATCATTTTTTGATGTACTTGTTGTCCTTCCATTTGTTTGTCAGTAATTCACTGTCGTCTATAAGTTCTTTTAGTCTTTTTATTCTCGTTGCTTCTTGCTTTGCACTCATTACCCAATTTGTGGAAGGCTTTCGGTAGGAAGGTGCAAGAGATTGAAAATAGTCCCAAGCTATTTTATTTGATTTAAATAGTTTTTCAAATTCAGAAGTAAATTTTACTTCTTCATTTTCGTAGGAATATATTTTTGATTTATCTTCTTTTCTATTTTCAAAACTTGCAAGTCCTGCTGGTTGCATAAACCCTTGTTTTGTTAGCTCTTCTATTTTTTGAATGTTAACCGCACTCCAAATACTTGTAGGTTTTCGTTGAGTAAAACGGATTTGATAACTGTCTTTGTCTATTGATTTACGTACACCGTCTATCCAACCAAAACAAAGTGCTTCGTCAACCGATTGAGACCAAGTCATACTTGGTTTTCCACTGTCAACTTTATAAAAGCCAACTAATAATTCTGTTTCCTTCTTGTGATTTTTGTCTAACCACTTTCTAAATTCAGATTGTTTTGGAAAAAATGTTGGTGTCATTTTTTTAATTATTTCCTTTTACTTAAAATATAAACCATTGTCGAGGCTATTAAACACATAACCAAAGCACCAAAAATAAGTGAATTATCTTTTTGAGAAATGCCTATAAAGAAATCTGCAATGTTCATAACTAAAAAGAACAGGTAAGCAATTGTCAGCATTGGAATTGATTTTTTAAAAGTCGCATAACCAAAAATAAAGCCAACTGCAAATTGTCGGGCAGCCCACATATAAATCAAATAATCAACGCCTTTTGCGTTTAAGTCAACTGTCTGCAAAACTGATTGCGGTGAAAAGCAAAGTGAAGCACTTACCGTAAGTCCGAGTAAAGCAAAAAGTCCTGATACAATTAATATCCAATTGGGTATGGTTTTTTGTTCTTGCGTCATAATTTAAGTTTTGATAATTATTTTTTTGGGATTGTTTAAATTTTGTAGGGTGTCGCTTTACAATGACCGCTAACGATAGGGCTTTGCGATGTTGGGGGATTTGAAAATCTTCCGCCCGGAACCGCTGCCCAATTGAAAAATAAATGTAGAAAATAAATTACAAAAGCCCAATAGATATTCTTCTGCCCGAACTGCAGCCCAATAGCGAACCAATGCTGATGGGTATTGCTTCTGCCCCAATATTGCAAAACCCAATGTTAGTGGCAGTTTAGTTTGTAGTCAAGTCAGGTATTTCGTCTAAACTATAATAAATTTTCAGCCCTCGTTCTTTTGCGATTCTAACATCTTCGTCTGCACCTTTTGATGCTCCTTCGAGGCGAAGAACTGCATCGCATTTTTCAAGAAGTCGATGTGCAACTGGGTATTGGATTTCATCCCAAATATTATCACCAATTTCCTTTGAACCTGCTAAATGCATTATTGGTAGGGCAACCCATTCTCCAATCATAGGAATGTGTCCCTTACGAAACAATGGCAATGCAACTGATTCAAGTTTATCTAAATTCTTTTTAATTAGAATTGGGTCGTCATTTGTTCCGCCTCGATAAGGTCCTGAAATAAGTATCATCATAATTTTAAAATATTTTGTATCAAAGTATGTTTTTAAGTTTTAGATGTTGAAGTAGCATTATTGTCTTACCATCTTTAATGTCTCCATTGTCAATCATTTTCATTGCTTGCTCTATATTGATTTCTAAAACTTCTATATTTTCTTCTTCGTGTTCAACT
This sequence comes from Ferruginibacter sp., assembly GCA_031408295.1. GTDB lineage: Bacteria > Bacteroidota > Bacteroidia > Chitinophagales > Chitinophagaceae > Ferruginibacter. The sequence continues at coordinate 110,452 of JANNVW010000022.1, read as the reverse complement.
CCACCACCGTCTGTAACTTTCATTTCTTTTGCATATTCTGCAATAAAGAAATATAGAATTTCTGTAACAGAACCTGGCGACATATAAGCTTCAAATATTTTCTGTACTTCTGTAATTTTGTAACCTGTTTCTTCTTCTGTTTCTCGTCTGATGCAATCTTCTGCATTGTCTTTGTCCAATAAACCTGCACAAGCTTCAATTAACATTCCTGTTTCATTCCCATTTACAAATGTCGGAAGGCGAAACTGTCTTGTGAGAATAACAGTTTTTTGTTCTTTGTTATAAAGTAAAATTGTCGCACCATTTCCTCTGTCATAAGCTTCTCTACTTTGGGTCAGTTTTGTGCCGTCCTTTTTAGAATATTCGTAAGTGATTTTTTTAAGTACATACCAATTGTCGGACAAGATTTTAGTGTCTAATATTTTTACGTTGTCTATCATTTGTAGGTTGTCGTGTTAAATTGCCACTAACGGATAGGGCTTGGCGAAGTTTGGGAATTTGAAAATCGTCTGCCCGGAACTGCTGCCCAATATTGTTATAAAAGATGAAGATAAGAACAAAAAGCCAAATTGAAAAACTTCAGCCCGAGCCAAAGCCCAATAGCGAACCAATGCTGATGGGTATTGCTTCTGCCCAAATTTTGCCAAACCCCCTGTTAGTGGCAGGCAAAGTCAATCGACATTCTCTTCGTCTTTTGGTTCTACATTTTTGTCGGCTACAAACCAAGAAGCTAAAAAACCTGTGAAAGTTCCAAAAACTCCAACTCCAACTGTCATCAAAACTGCTGCTATAATTCTACCTTCCGTTGTAACTGGATATTTGTCCCCATACCCTACAGTCGTTATAGTAACATAAGCCCACCAAATTGCGTCTTCTGCTGTTTTAATATTACTGTTAGGGTCGTCTTCAACTTGTAAAATTGCCACAGCTGAAAAAACTAACATAAGAATTGCAATTATCGAAACAGTAGTAAAAGCTCCTTTTGTTTTGTTTCTGTAAACGTGGTTTATTAAATGTTTTGTGGAACGGAAGGCTCTTAAAATTCTAAGTAGTCTTATTAGTCTTAAAGTTCTACCTGCTCTTAATAAATCGAAAGTTGGAATACTTGAAATAAGGTCAATCCAACCCCACTTCATAAAAACTAATTTATTTTCTGCTTTATAAAATCTTACACAAAAATCAAATAAGAAAAATATACAAATAAAATTATCTGCTAAATTTAATACCTTGGATACTTCGACTGGTAATTTAAAGAATGTATCAACTAATAATGCAACTAAAACATATACAGACAGAACTACAATGATTATATTGAGGGAACTTAGTGAATCTTTTTCTTCAATCGGTTTTGTCATTACTTATTTTTGCTCTTACGTCTTTCTTTAATGATATATTTATGCGTTTCATAATAGTAGCGACTTTTAGCTCTATTCTTGAAAGCATTGGGGTCTGTCGAAACTGGTTTTCTACCGTGTCCTTTTACAAATTTTCCATTTCGTGTAATGTATGGGTCAACATATTTATAGTTGTTACTTTTATTGTCATCAGTTTTTGTGTTCGGGCTTGAATATATAGAAGTTTCTGAACTGCTTATTGATTCTTCTTTTTTTCTCTTATCATTTTTTATTGAAAACCCTAACGCAATAATTAGTGAAATAAGAATTGTATATAAAAGTATTTTCATTATCGGTCTACAAATTTTGTAACTATATTATTTTCAAAGACGAAATAATCGCCACTGCTTTTATTTCCGTAAATATATGTTTCTTTTGTTTTCGTTTTTAGAACTTCCTTTTCAACTTTATCTGGTTCGCCCTTGCTATCTATGAGTTGTTCTTGTTTCATTCCAATCCAATATTCTTGATTAATTAGTTTCTGTGCTGTTTCATTACCGTATTTACTAATTAATGAATTTTCGTGGCGAAGAACATTCTTGCAATTTTGTATCATCTTATCAAAATCGTATTGTGTCCACCATTCAGAGTTTAGTTTATTTTGCAAGAAAGTTCTATGTGTTGACGAAATTTCTTTTAGACTAAAAGCGAAATCAATTTTATTTCTAACAGTTTCAATTTGTTCTTTAACTAATTCTCTTTCCTGTTCTTCTAGTTTTCTCTGCCGTTCAAGACGTTCTTCTTCTAAGATTTTTTGTTGAGCAATTCTTTCCTCTTCAATTCGTTTTTGGGCTAACAAATTTTCTTGGTATAAACGTTGCTTCTCTTTCTTCTTGACTGACTCACTGTGTCCAACAATGAGAATTACAACAAAAATAATTGCGATAACTATAATATAGGTCATAATTTTTTCTCCAAAATTTGTAGGGTGTCAAAATTGCTTGCCACTAACGGTAGCGCTTTGTGCAGGTGTGGAATTAGAATTCCTTTCGCCCGGAACAAATGCTGAATAAAGATATGAAGAAAAATGAAAAGTAAAAAAGCTCATTTGAAAAACTTCTGCCCGAACCACAGCTTGGATATGCACCAATGTTCATTGTTATTCCTTCCGCCACACTTGTACAAAACGCAATGTTGTACGCAGACTTATCCTATAACACAATTTTCATAAGTTCTAAATTTGAAATTTGTTTGTCTAAGTTTATTTGGTATAAAGTTCCTTGCTCATTTTTAAAACTTTTGTCATTATTACTATCATTCTGTAATGTAATGAAGAGAGTTTTCAAGTCTTTGGAAAAAGTTAAGCCTGTCAAATTCAAATTAGGCGGTGTAATTTGTCTAATATTCTCACCGTTCTTTTCCGAAATATAAATTGATAAAGCATCTTCCTCTGAAAGTAAACCGTCTTTGTTAAAGTCTGATGTAATTGCAATAAATATTAATTTGTCCCTTAAAACTAAGCTTGATTTAAAACTATTTGTCAAATCACTTAAAGGCGGATAAATTGTTGTTATTTCCGATTCAAAACTTCCGTTTATTGGATAAATAAAACTTCGCTGTTTTGAAAATAAACTTTTTGTAGTAAATGTTTTTGAATTGTAAATTATAACGTCAGTAATAATTAAAGCTCCATAATCTCTAAAATCTTGTGAATACTCATTTGCATTTGATTTATCTACAATTTTGGGGATAAGGTAGAAATCAGAACTGTCAATCTGAATTGGATTATTGTAAGAAGGTCCTTTGCTAATTAAACCTTGTCCATTTGCATTAGAAATATAATTACAAAAAATAGTCAAACAAAATACATAAATTTTCAAGTCCGATTTTTCAAAAGATAATTTCATTGTCTTATTTCTAATTTTAATAATGATTGAGGTTTGAAAAAAGTTTGCGTACAACGGTAGGGCTTTGTGCTGCTTGGGAATTAGAATTCCGTCAGCACGGAACAAATGTTGAATAAAGATAAAATGTAAAATATATGTACAAAAGTAAAATTGAAAAACCGAAGCTTGAGCAAAAGCCAAACAGAGAACCAAAGCCCATTGTTACCACTTCCGCCCAAATAGCACAAAACCCAATGTTACCTGCTGGCGTTTCTTTTGCAGGTGAAAATGAATTTGTCGAAGTAGGTAAATACTATAATGTTAAATGTGCAATGATGTCTAATGGTCGAGATTATTACTATATGCCAATAATAGGTGAGCCACACAACGATAAGCAATTTGGTTTTACAGACAAACACTATCATATAGATGGCAGATTTGTTACGGAAAAAGAAAGAAAAAAATTAAGTATAACTATTGATGGCAAGACAAATGCTGTATGTTCGCTACCACCTTCAAATTCATATTATCAAGTTGATAGAATTTTAATACAAAAAAGGAAATGCAAAAGACTTACAACTGGTATTAATCCACCTAGAAAATATGAAAGAGATTTTAGAGGAAAAATGAAAGCAGAAGAATTTTGGAATTGGACAGAAACAATGATAGGCAAAAGTTGTAAAGGCAAAAAGTGTCCACACTTAGGAACTATGATGGTAGAACAAAATGGAATGCTTGTATGTCCACTTCACAATTTACAAGGCTGCATAACAAGCGAAGTGATTGTGTCTGTCGCTTGCAGGTAACGTTGGTGCTTTACGCTGAATGGGAATTTGAAAAACAAATGCTGAATAGCGATAGCGGAACGTCAAGCCCATTTTGCGTAAAACACGTTGTTAGGCGTTGCAATTAGGGACTTAAAATAATTATTCATAATAAAAACAATAAAATGGAAAGAGAAATCAAATTTAGAGTATGGGATATTTATAAAAAAGTATTTATTCCAACAGATGTTTTTGCAGTTACAACTTCCAATTTTAGCTATTTTGCTATTATGATAGAAGATTGGGAAGATTATAAAGTTGGTGAGTATATGTACCCCAACACTCAAACTATAATGCAAAACATAGGATTGCAAGATAATAAACGTAATGATATTTACGAAAATGATATTGTCAAAAGTAAAACTGTTTTAAGTGAAGGTATCTCTAAAATAATTTGGGATACTAACAGTTGCTGCTTTACAAGTAAAAATTTAGGCAGTCATATTATGGACAAGGAAACAGAGTTTGAAATTTTAGGAAACTCTTTTCAAAACCCCGAATTATTAGAGAGAGTCCAAGAGTAACGCCTAACGATAGGGCTTTGCGATGTTGGGGGATTTGAAATTCTTCCGCCCGGAACCGCTGCCCAATTGAAAACCGAAGATGAAGGTAAGAACAAAAAGCTAAATTGAAAAACTTCAGCCCGAGCTAAAGCCCAATAGCGAACCAATGCCGATGGGTATTGCTTCTGCCCCAATATTGCAAAACCCAATGTTACCTGCCGTTATAATTTTTAGAGTGGTTGCTATTTTGTTTTGTTCACTTTTTTTATTCTCATATATTCTCTATTTGCAGTCTTAATTATATTCAAATTTTTGTCAGGAATAAGATTAGGAATGGTAAAAATCTTTTCATTAATTGTTTCAGTCTTTATAGAAACCAAGGTCATAGTTACAGTCTTAATTCCTTTTGTTGTCTTCACAATTTTGAAAGGTAATGAGTTTGAAATTTTCAAAAATTCTGCCCAACCGTCATAAGTGTGTTTTTCAAATAATGAAGGTTTAACAGTCAATTTTGTAGGGTCATAATAGTAGTCATAAGTTCCACTTTTCCATTTCACACTTACAATATAACAGGTCGAATTATTGTTTAAAATTGTTGTGTCAAGTTTCATTACAATTGGCATTTTACCTGTCATTTTAGATTCAAGGTCAATTGTAGCATCTAATACTGTACATATATCTTTTGATTCACCGTCTTGCATTGTATAGATTTTACCTGAGTCTGCTTTATAAATTGTCCAAGATTTCGGTTTACTATTTTGTATTGAATAATAGTTTCCTTGTTTGTACGAAATTTTAGTAGTATCGGAATAAGTCCCTTCTTGTTTCATACTTGCAATTAATTTTTCTTTTGTCATTCCCATCTTTACCATTTTTTCTGCAACTTCAAAATCAGTTTTGTAAGTAAGTGTTCCTTCAAATGATTGTCCGTAAGTTACCCCTGTCAAAAAGAGGAATAATATTGTCAATTTTCTTTTCATTTTTATTTTAAGTTTATTTTAAAATTTTGTGTCGTCGCTAATGGCAGGTAACACAATATTACACGCAACTCATCAATTTTCCTAATTTTTAATTTGCTTGTAATCAATTTTTTAATAACTGTATGTTTGTATTGTCGGATAATTTTTATTCAACTATCGACAATTTTTTTATACAGCTATCAATTTATTTGTTATCAACACTTTAACTACTGTATTAAAATATTGTCCTATATGATGATTTTGCCTTTGTATAAGTCATCTAGCGGGCTATCAATGTTTATGAGCACATTCCTTCGTACGTGTAAATATCGCTCTGTCGTTTTTATATCAAAATGACCTAAAATTTCTTTTATAAATATTACATCTACACCTTTTTCTAGTAAATGAGTTGCAAAACTATGTCGTAAATTATGAAAGCTTACTGTTTTTATAATACCTGCTTTTATCTTGGCATCGGTAAATATTTGTTGGGCACTTCGTATTGTATAAGGCTCGCCTTTTACAAGGCCTTCAAATAAATAATTTACAGGTTTTACAGTACTCATTTTATAATACTGCTCTAGTACATCAAGCACCATTGGGCTAAGGCGCACATACCTGTCCTTTTTCCCTTTGCTACAATATATAAATAATTGTTGCCGCTCTCTGTCTATATCTTGTAGCCGCAGGTTTATTACTTCGCTTACTCGTAAGCCTGCGCTATAGGCTATAAATAATATGGCTTTATGTTTTAGGTTTGTGGGTGCTGCAAATAGTCTGCGCAGTTCTTCTTCTCCCAACACTTTTGGTAGTTGTAAGTGTTTTTTAGGTCTTGGTATGGTTACAAAAAACTTTTCGTGCCCAAGCACTTGCTCATACATAAATTTTAAGGCATTAAGTCTACTGTGTATTGTGTTTTCGGTAAGTGCAAGTTTTTCTATGCAGTAGTGTATATAGCGGCGCACATCTTCGGTTTGTAGGCCATCTGCTTTTTTATTTTTTAGTGTTTGTAAAAAAATACTTATTTCATTTTTGTATGTTTTTATAGTAGATGTGCTGTACACCTTTAGTTGTAGTTGCTCTACCGTTTTTGTGAGCAATTGTAAGTTGTGAGTGCTTATGTTAAAAAAAATATTGGCTTTGTCTTTTTGTAAAAAGTTCTTATTTATTATCAATCCGTTTTTCTTCTTTATTAAATATTGTGATAGTGCTTCATCTTCTATTATTGCAAAATTTGCTATTGCATTTTGTAGTCCTTCGTAGTGTGCTTTTGTACATGGTAAGTGCCAGTGTTTATTAATACCACACCATTTTATACCATTTATTTGTCTTATGGCTGTTGTTATTTCTTTATTTGTTTTATAAGATAGTACAATTCTTTCTTCCTGCTTAGGTTTTTTTATAAGTACGCTGAGGGAAACAATAGGCTTTTTTAGGGTTGTCTTTTTTTCTATTTCAATTGGTACTATTGTTTTTTCAATGAGGGTATCTTTTTCTATAGTAAGCTTACATTTTATTCTATTTTCTGGGTTGTCTGCTATATGCCAAGCACGGTGGGTTTTGCTCCAACGTGCATCGGTATTTTGGCGTAGTTTGTTTGCTAGCGTTTGGTCATAAGCAAACTTTATTAAAATCCTTTTCTCGCCTTTGTGTATTACGGGTATGTATGTTATGCTAGGCATAAGTGGTAACAGGTATTTGTAAAGTTTGCAGGGCTTCGCCGTTCCTCAGTCACATATTTGGGTGTGCCTAAAGTTAGCATTGGCAATTTGTTATACAAACTTACAGGTCTATTTTGGTATTTGAACAGGTAGTTATACGGTATTTTTATAGGAGGTTGTAAGCTGTGGTTAATAAAAATAGCTCGCAGATGTAGTAGATTTTCGCAGATGTGTATGCTTGTGTGGTTAAATAAAAAAAGGCTCACAGATGTATTGGATTTCCATATATCTATTTATGTCCATGGGCTAAAAAAATCTTAAGGAATTTATTTTTAAATTATTTTTTACAATTCTAACAACTTTTTTATTTACAAAATTGTTTAAAAGACCAAGCTTAAATCTTAGGCAGCATTATGCTGATTCATATAAAATTTCGATTAAATACTTTTTCACTTCGTACTACATTGTAAATATAAAATGCCTATCCGCTATTTGCTGCAGTTTTTTCGTATAACTTATACAAAATAAATTAGTGCTTAACACACACACATATTTTTCATAAAATGCATTTTTTCTGTGCATCTGTGGCAAAAATTATTGCCACAGATGCACAGAGGCATAGTTTAGTTTGTAAAACGTACAATGTTTTATTGATTAGTTGCAGTATCATCAACATTTATTTATTTAATCTTCCTACATTCTCGCTCATTTAAGTATGAGCTAAGCCTAACTAATTTTTTGCACCAAATAGCGTATAGTCATTAAATATAAATTATACGTTATAGTAAAATGCCCCAAATTTCTTTGAGGCATTTTTTCAAAATAAAATATGAAAAATTATTCTTTATTGGTATTATTTAATTTGCTATTTTTTCTACTGTAACCAAAATAAATAATAAAGCCTAAGGCTAACCAACCAATTAAACGTAGCCAATTTGTCCAACCAAGACCTACCATCATTAAACCACAAGCTGCTACACCTAATATGGGTACTAATGGCACCCAAGGAGTTTTAAACTGACGAGGTAAATCAGGGTCTGTTTTGCGTAAAATGATTACGGCAATACAAACTAATACAAAAGCAAACAAGGTTCCAATACTAGTCATATCTCCAACTACATCACCAGGTACAAATGCAGCAAAAGCACCTACTATAATTAAAATAAACAAATTTGCTTTATATGGTGTTTTATATTTAGGATGTACATCGCTAAATACTTTTGGTAAAAGACCATCTCTACTCATGCTATAAAATACACGGCTTTGGCCAAGTAGCATTACTAATATTACGGATGAAAAACCAGCAAGAATAGCTACCGTTACAAGTTTCCCTAACCAACCATAGCCAGGCATAAATGTATTAATAGCTGCTGCTACAGAAGCTTCACCCCCTTCGTTTCTAAAGAAATCTACCGGAGCTAAACCTGTAAGTACATGCGCAAATAAAATATACAATACTGTACAAACTGCTAAAGAACCAAGAATACCAATTGGCATGGCTGTTTTTGGATTTTTTGTTTCTTGTGCTGCTGTACTTACCGCATCAAAACCAATAAAGGCAAAGAAAACCGTACCTGCTGCACCAATAATACCCCAAAAACCACCAAAACTATGCGCAACACCTGAATGATCTGTATAAACAGAAGCTTCTGGTATATATGGCGTGTGGTTTGCACTATTTACAAAACCCCATCCAAGAACTATTATCATAATTACAATAGCCACTTTTGTGATAACGATTATGCCATTTACAAATGCAGATTCTTGCGTACCTCTTATCAATAATAAACTCAATAAAGAAACAATAAATAAGGCAGGTAAATTCATAATACCGCTATGTATTACTCCATTTGCATCTGGTATAGAATGTTGAAAAGGTGAATGGCACCATTCATAGGCAATGGCTTTGTAATGCAGCACATTCACCAACAAGTTATTAAGGTACTCACTCCATGCAATGCCTACAGTGGCGGCACCTACTGCATATTCCAGTACCAAATCCCAACCAATAACCCAAGCCATTAATTCGCCCATGGTTGCATATGTATATGTATATGCACTACCCGAAATTGGAATAGAAGAAGATAATTCTGCATAACACAATCCAGCTAATGCACAACCAACAGCTGCTAATATAAAACCCAATGTTACAGATGGTCCTGCGCTTTGTGCAGCTGCCACAGCCGTTCTTACAAATAACCCTGCTCCAATAATAGCACCAATACCCAGTGCCACTAGCGAGCCAGCACTCAGGGTTTTCTTTAAACCTTTTTCATTGTCTGCAGCTTCAGCTAACAGCACACTCATAGGTTTTTTAGCAAATAAACTCATATCGTTTTATAGTTTTGTTGAAAATGAAATTGTAAAATAAGCAATTAATTTATATAATCTATAACTAAGTTTTAATATTTAATTCACATCGTTTAATAAGGTTTTAAATATTATATTGCGCTACAATCATTTTGCTTATGGAAATTACTCAGCAGCCAACAAAAAAAAGCAGGCTTACTTTATACATTCTTATTGCCATGGTATTGGGCATAATTGCTGGTTATTATGTAAATACTAATTATGAAGCAGATACAAGAAAAGCTTTTGCAGATAATGTAAAATTGCTTACTACCATTTTCTTACGAATGGTGCAAATGATTATTGCCCCAATAGTATTTTCTACTTTGGTGGTTGGTATTGCCAAACTGGGCGATATGAAAACCGTGGGTAGAGTAGGAGGCAAAGCCATGCTTTGGTTCATTACGGCATCACTTGTATCATTAGGCTTAGGGTTGGTATTGGTAAATATTTTTCAACCAGGCGTTGGTGCTAACATTGCCAATACAGATATGACAGCTGTTTCCGATTTGATGGAAAAATCGAAAGGGTTTTCTTTGGCAAAATTTGTAGAGCATGTAGTACCACGTAGCGTAATAGAAGCCATGGCTACCAACGAAATTTTGCAATTGGTTATATTCTCTGTATTATTTGGTATAGCTCTAACAGCTGTTGGTAAAAAAGGAGAGCCCATTATTAATGCATTGGATGCAGTAGCGCATATTGTTTTAAAAATGGTTACCTATGTAATGTACATTGCGCCGCTTGGTGTGTTTGGCGCTATGGCAGCTGCTATTGCAAAAAATGGCATTGGTATTTTGGGCACATTTGGGAAATATATTGGCGAATTTTATTTTGGCTTACTCATACTTTGGGGCTTATTATTATTGGTAGGTTATTTGATATTAAAAAATAGGCTACCAGTTTTATTGAGGAGAATAGCATCGCCAATGTCCATTGCATTTAGTACAGCAAGTAGCGAAGCGGTGTATCCAAAATTGGTAGAAGAAATGGAGCGCTTTGGTTGCAACAATAAAATAGTTTCATTTGTATTGCCACTGGGTTATTCTTTTAATTTAGATGGTAGTATGATGTACATGACATTTGCTAGCATGTTTATTGCACAAGCATTTAACATTACCGCTATTACAGGCGATGTGTCTCAACAAATATTAATGCTATTGGTATTTTTAATTACGAGCAAAGGTATTGCAGGCGTGCCAAGAGCCTCGTTGGTAGTGGTATTGGCTACAGGAGCTTTGTTTGGTATTCCGCCAGAGGGTGTAGGGTTAATTTTAGCTATTGATGTATTTTGCGATATGGGACGTACAATGACAAATGTATTGGGCAATGCATTGGCAACAGCTGCGGTGAGTAAATGGGAAGGGGCGTTGGAGCATGGGTAATAATTACTAAATTTGTCTTTATAAATAAAATATTATGCAGTTTAATCGAATTTCTATTAACCCCAGTATAATGAGAGGCAAACCTTGTATAAAAGGCACTAGGATTTCTGTTGATTTTATTTTAGATCAATTTGCGCAAGGTGCAACTATTGAATATTTGTTGGATGGATATTCTCATATTACTAGAGAGGATATTCAAGAAGCACTTCATTATGCAGGGGCAGTACTTTCTAATCAAGATGTAGAAGAAGTATATGAAACTAATAGCTGATGAAAATTTGCATAGAAACATCATTACTTCTTTACAAAATGAAGGCTATGATGTTTATTGCATTCAAGATAATAATCATGGAATTTCAGATGAAGAAATTGTTGGACTATATGGGATGCCAAATTCAATTATAGTAACAGAAGATAAAGACTTTGGTGATTTAATATTTCTTAAAAAAGTTAATACAAATGCAATTATTTTACTTCGTTATTCAAAATTACTAAACGAAGTCGGTCTAATTATACCTGTACTTTTAAATTTTTTAAAAGAAAATGAATTAGAATATTTAAAGGGAAAATTTATAGTTTTAACTCCATTCAAAAAAAGAATAAGGAAGATTAATCAAGATCTTGATTAATCTTCCTTATTTACATAAAACCATTTTAAATTTATTTCATGTTAGATTTTATTTTGCTTGAATTTCATTGGACACAATTGTTACAACCACAATGGTACATAGCCAATGGGGGCTTATGGTTGGTATTATTTGTAGTATTTGCAGAAACAGGTTTGTTTGCAGGTTTCTTTTTGCCTGGAGATTCCTTACTGTTTGTAACGGGTATTTATGCTAATAAAATAATACAACTCGATGGGACTGTCGGACCTGGATTAGCCCATCAATTTTTAAATGTAATTGGACTTGGTGGTGTAGACAATCAATGGTTAGATTTAGTTGTATTAATTACTTTAATATCTTTTGCAGGTATTATTGGAAATTCTGTTGGTTATTGGTTTGGACGAAAAGGAGGGCCAGCATTATATAACCGAAAAGATACGTTATTGTTCAAACAAAAATATTTGCACCAAGCAAAAGATTTTTATGATAAAAATGGAGGCTTTGCAATAATCGTTGCTCGCTTTGTGCCATTTCTAAGAACCTTTGCACCTATCATTGCAGGTATTGTAGGAATGGATAAGAAAAAATATTTTTATTATAATGTTGTTGGTTCTATAGCATGGGTAACAACTATGGTAAGTGCTGGTTATTTTTTAAATAAAGCATTTCCTATTTTGCAAACCAAGTTAGAATTAATTGTAATTGGAATTGTATTGATTTCTACATTACCAATTATTTTTAAAATGATAAAATCTAAAAGAGAAAAAAAGCAAAATGCAGGAAAACAATAAATCAAACTCCATTTTTAGTATAGCAGTATTGGTAGCTGCATTGGGTTATTTTGTAGATATATATGATTTGCTCTTATTCAATATTGTAAGGGTAGAAAGCCTTGAAGCGCTGGGTTTATCTAAAGAATTGGTAAAATCGGAAGGGGAGTTTATCATTAGCATACAAATGATTGGGTTGCTTGTCGGCGGTATTCTATGGGGAATACTGGGCGATAAAAAAGGTAGGCTTAGTGTACTGTTTGGCTCTATTATTTTATATAGTGTTGCTAATATTGTAAATGGGTTTGTACAAACATCTAACCAATATGCGCTTGTACGCTTTGTAGCAGGTATAGGGCTTGCAGGTGAGTTAGGTGCGGGTATTACACTTGTGAGCGAATTGGTAGCTAAAGAAAAAAGGGGCATCGTAACATCGCTTGTAGCGGGTATTGGTCTTACTGGTGCAGTATTTGCTTATTTTATTTCTTTGGCTTTCGACTGGCGTGTTTGTTATTTCATTGGTGGTGGAATGGGCTTTTGTTTATTGCTTTTACGAGTATCGGTTTTTGAAAGCGGCATGTACAAGCAAGTAAAAGATAGCAATGCTGTAAAAGGTAATTTTTTAATGTTCTTTAATAATGCTGCTAGATTTAAAAAATATATTTGTGCTATTTTAATTGGCTTACCCACTTGGTATGTCATTGGAATTTTATTGGCATTCTCTAACAATTTTGCAGAAAAGTTTGGGATAACAGAAAAAGTTTTCCCTAAAAAATCTACGATGTTTGCGTACATATTTATTGCTATTGCAGATGTGCTTGTTGGTCTATTAAGCCAATGGCTAAAAAGCAGAAAAAAAGCAATTTTTATATTTTATTTTCTTACCATAATAGGAATAATATTATACTTTAATCAGAATGGGGGCACTGCGGATACTATGTATGCAATATGCGCTTTTCTTGGTTTTGCGACAGGTTTTTGGGCATTGTTTGTAACTATGGCGGCAGAGCAGTTTGGTACAAACTTAAGAGCTACAGCAACTACAACTGCACCAAATATGGTAAGAGGTTCATTGCCTTTAATGTTGTTGCTGTTTAATTGGTTTCAAGGGTTTACAACTTATATAAATGCTGCCATTTGGCTTGGTGTAATTGTGATGGCAATAAGCATTACTGCAGCATATTTTACCAAAGAAACTTTTGGTAAAGATTTAAATTTTGTAGAAGACTAATATTAAATGTTGCTAAACTATCAGTTCGTACAATCATACGAATTATTGAAAAGTTCGTACATTTATACGAATTACTTAAAAGTTCGTACAATCATACGAATTATTGAAAAGTTCGTATATTTACATACAAATCAATAAAGATGTCCATAAAGGCAATATTAACCTGTGATATAGTTAATTCTACAAAGCTTACTCCTGCAAAAGAAAAAAAATTAATAGCAACTATAAATGAAATATTTATACTGCATAAAATAGAATTTTTTAGAGGGGATAGTTTTCAAGTTTTTATAAAAGAACCTGAAAGTGCTTTAGCATTATCCTTGCTTTGCAGAATGGCTGCAATGAAATTATACAAAGAGCAAAAATTACAAGTGGCAGATATAAGAATAAGTATTGGTATTGGTGAAGTAAAACAACCTGTAAGGGCATTAACAACCGCAAAAGGAGAAGCGTTTTTATTATCTGGAAGAAGATTTGATGAAATAGCAAAGACAAACCAACGGCTTGCTATTACTATAAACAACCCACTTGCAAACCAAGGCTTAGAAGTAATTACCGACTCAATAAATCATATTTTTGAAAAAATAAGTGGTAAGCAAGCAGAAGTAATATTTGAATTGCTAAAAGGAGCAACTCAACAAGCTGTAGCCAAAAAAATAAAAAAAACAAAGAGTACCATACACCAGCTAACAACCGCCGGGCAATGGCCACAAATAGAAAAACTATTGCTACAATATCTTAATATCATTAAATTAGTATAATAATGATAGAAGCAATTTGGTTAACAAAACTTATACTAGCACATTTTGTAACAGACTTCTTGCTGCAGCCAAAAAGTTGGGTTGATGAAAGAACGAAAAAACATTTTGCCTCACCACTGCTGTATCTGCATGGCTTTGTTACTGCTATAGTAGCTTTTGCTATTACTGGCTTTACATACTGGCAAGTAGGGCTGGTTATTTTTGGTACACATATTATCATTGATGGGTGGAAGAGTTATCAAAAAACAAATTTTACTTATTTTATGGTGGATCAATTGTTGCACCTATTGGTAATTATAGGTTGTTGGTATTTAACTTTTTTATCTAGTGAAAAATTGAATAGTGCATGGCAGTTGTTAAATAAAGATTTGCATATTTGGAAAATAGTTACTGCATTTGTTTTTGTAACCACGCCCACAGGTATTTTAATAGGGCAGTTTACAAAACAATGGCAAGATAAAATTGAAAATGCAGATAGTCTTTTAAATGCAGGAAAATGGATAGGGATAATTGAAAGGATTATAGTATTGATTTTTGTTTTAAAAAATGATTATGCTGCAATAAGTTTACTACTTGCAGCAAAAGGTATTATTAGATTTAATGAAAAAGATAGACCCGAAATAAAAACAGAATATTTGGTTATTGGTACATTACTAAGCATTTGTATAGCTATTGTAGCTGGCTTAGTTGTAAAAATGTGAATTAAATCAACTTGTATTTTGAGCTTGTAATCAAAAATATTTGTATAACTTTTTTAACTTCCTGTATTAGTGGCTCAAAATAAAAAAATACTCATCATACGTTTTTCTTCTATTGGAGATATTGTGCTGGCAAGCCCCGTATTTCGTTGTGTAAAAAAACAAATAGAAAATGCGGAAGTACATTTTCTAACCAAGCTTTCTTTTAAAATTGTAACGGCTGCTAATCCATACATTGATAAATTTTTTTATTATGATGATAATATGGAAGAACTTATTGTGAAACTAAAAGCAGAAAATTACGATTATGTAATTGATTTGCACAACAACTTTCGAAGCAATAAAATAAAACGTTCCTTAAAAAAAGATACGCATACTATTGATAAGCTTACGTATCAAAAGTTCTTTTTGACACAGTTGAACATAGATGTAATGCCAAACAGGCATATAACACAACGCAGTTTAGATGCTGTTTTGTCATTAAATGTTAAAGATGATGGTGGAGGATTAGACTATTTTATTGCAAAAAAAGATGAGGTTTCACCTAATGATATTCCTACTGGTCATTTGGCTGGATATATAGCAATAGTAATAGGTGCAACGTATTTTACAAAGCGTTTTCCTATGCATAAAATAATAGAACTGTGCAGTAAAATTGACCACCCTATTATACTTCTTGGTGGCAAAGAAGATGTTGAGAATGGTTCAATTATTGCCAATACTAATCCGTTGAAGATATACAATGCTTGCGGTAAGTTTAACATAAGTGAAAGTGCAGATATTGTAAAAAAAGCGAAGTTGGTAATAAGCAATGATACGGGCATGCAGTATATTGCTTGCGCACTCAAACGCCCCGTTATAGCGCTATGGGGTGGCACTACACCCGATTTGGATGTGGAGCCATATTACGGAAGTAATTTTATGAGTCACCAAACAAAGCCTTTTTACGAAAACGTAGTGCTCAATCTTAGTTGCCAACCTTGCAGCAAGTATGGCTCAAAAAAATGTCCGAAAGAACATTTTAATTGTATGGAAAAAATAGATGTAGATATGTTGGTTGAAAAAGTGCGACAGTGGTTTTAATTTTACCACAAAGTGCACAAAGGAATTCACTAAGTGCACAATTATTTTCCATAAGCCATTGCATTATCTTCTGCACAAATTAATGCATAATAAAAGTTGAGAAAAGATTTGAAGTTGAAAAGCTGCGGGATAGAAGTGGAAATCCTTTTTGCCTGCCTTTGAGGCAAAAAGATTGCAACGAATAGCCCGAACTGAAGTCGATTGAAAAACCAATCTTCACAGCCCCAAAGAAAAAAGAAGCAGAGAAAAATAATTTATAACAACAAACCCCGAAAGGGTTTAATTTGAGTAACCATGGGTGAAACCCGTGGACACGGATGCAGGATGCAGTCCGTGGACATGTGCACAGCGCATACACACATATACATACATCATGAGCACAAACAACTATACCATAAAAGCATCGGAAGCACTGCAACAAGCGCAGCAAATTGCTTTTACAAACAAGAACCCAAATATAGAAGCAGAGCATCTTCTAAAGGCATTGATAGATACCGAAGATTCGTCGGTAGATTATTTGTTGAAGAAAAATAACGTAACGGTAAATCTTGTTACAACCAAGCTGGAGGAATTGATAAAAAAACTACCAACCGTAAGCGGGGAGCCTGCACAAACAATGGGTAGAGAAGCAAACAATGTATTGCTTCGTGCCAATGCCGTACTAAAAACTTTTGGCGATGAATTTATAACGCCTGAGCATTTACTGTTAGCAATTTTGCAAGGCAATGAATCATCTTCAAAATTATTAAAGGATGCTGGGCTTACAGAAAAAGGTTTGGTGGCATCTATAAAAGAATTGCGCAAAGGTGGAAATGTAAATTCGCAAACTGAAGAAGCACAGTTTAATGCACTAAATAAATATGCCAAAAACTTAAATGAGATGGCTCGTGCAGGCAAGCTAGATCCTGTAATTGGTAGAGATGAAGAGATAAGGAGAACACTGCATATTTTAAGCAGAAGAACAAAAAATAATCCAATACTCGTTGGTGAGCCTGGTGTGGGTAAAACCGCTATAGCAGAAGGTTTGGCCATGCGTATTGTAAATGGCGATGTGCCCGAAAATATACGAACAAAAGTAATTTTCGCATTAGATATGGGTCAGTTAATTGCTGGTGCAAAATACAAAGGTGAGTTTGAGGAGCGTTTAAAATCGGTGGTCAAAGAAGTGATATCTGCCGATGGAGAAATTATTTTATTTATTGATGAAATACATACACTCGTGGGTGCAGGTGGTGGCGATGGTGCCATGGATGCGGCCAATATTTTGAAACCCGCATTGGCTCGTGGTGAGTTGAGGGCTGTGGGTGCAACAACTTTAAATGAGTATCAAAAATATTTTGAAAAAGATAAAGCACTGGAAAGACGTTTTCAAAAAGTAATGATAGATGAGCCGAGTGTGGAAGATGCAATTTCTATTCTTCGTGGTTTGAAAGAGCGCTACGAAACCTATCATCATATTCGTATAAAAGATGAAGCCATTATTGCTGCGGTGGAATTGAGTAATAGATATATGACAGACCGTTTTTTACCCGATAAAGCCATAGACTTAATGGATGAAAGCGCCGCTAAGCTTAGGATTGAAATGAATTCGATGCCAGAGGAATTGGATAAATTAGAAAGGCAAATTCGTCAATTAGAAATAGAAAGAGAAGCAATAAAGAGAGAGAAAGATGAGGGCAAATTAAAAGTATTGAATACAGAAATTGCTAACCTATCTGTAGATAGAGATACCTACAAAGCAAAGTGGCAAGAAGAAAAAGAACTGGTAGAGCAAATACAAAATGGCAAAGCGGCTATTGAAGATTTGAAAGTGCAAGCCGAGCAAGCGGAGCGTAACGGGGATTATGGACAAGTAGCAGAGATACGTTATGGCAAAATGAAAGCGCAAGAAGAAGTGATTGAAGAATTGATGGAGAAGTTAGATAAACTTTCTGAAAGAAGATTGCTGAAAGAAGAGGTGGACGCAGAAGATATTGCCATAAGTGTGGCAAAGGCAACTGGTATTCCAGTATCGAAAATGCTACAAAGTGAAAAAGAAAAATTATTGAACTTAGAAGATGAATTGCACAAAAGGGTAGTGGGGCAGGAGGAGGCAATAGAAGCTGTAGCAGATGCTATACGCAGGAGCCGTGCAGGTTTGCAAGATGTAAAGAAACCAATTGGTTCGTTTATTTTTCTTGGTACAACAGGTGTGGGTAAAACAGAATTAGCAAAGGCATTGGCAGAATATTTATTTGATGATGAGGGCATGATGACAAGGATTGATATGAGTGAATATCAAGAAAAGCATAGTGTGAGTAGGCTAGTTGGTGCACCTCCAGGTTATGTAGGTTATGATGAAGGCGGACAATTAACAGAAGCGGTGCGTAGAAAACCTTACTCAGTTGTATTGCTTGATGAAATAGAAAAAGCACATCCTGATGTGTTTAATATTTTATTGCAAGTGCTAGATGATGGAAGATTGACAGACAATAAAGGTAGGATGGTGAATTTTAAAAATTGCATCATCATTATGACGAGTAATATGGGTAGCCAAATTATACAAGATAATTTTGAAACAGTGACTGAAAAGAATAAAGAAGAAGTGGTGGAAAAAACGAAGGTAGAAGTAATGGAACAACTTCGCCAAACCATACGCCCCGAGTTTTTGAATAGAATAGATGAAATAATTATGTTTCAGCCGCTGATGAAGAAGGAGATAAAAGGCATCATCAGTATTCAGCTAAATGGGTTGAAAAAGCTAGTTGCGGAAAATGGAATTGATTTACAATTCAGTGATTATGCATTGGATTACTTGGCTGAAAATGGATATGACCCACAATTTGGAGCTAGACCACTGAAAAGGCTTATTCAAAAACAAATTGTTAACCAATTGAGTAAGAAGATATTGGGTGGAGATATTGATAGGTCTGCGCCAGTAATGGTAGATGTTTTTGATGGAACGGTAGTCTTTAGGAATGAAAAGGCTCAAAAGCATGATAGCGAAAAAGTAGGTTAACAAAATCATAACAGTTTTATAATATATTGATAATCATTTAGTAAAAATGGATATCCACCAAACTGTATAAACGGTAAGCCTATTTTGGCAAAAAAGCTGTATATTTGTCAGAATTTAGTAAAAACTTTAGTGATTTATAAGTTATAATTCATTATAAATCAAGTAACAAAAACACTCTGCTAAAGTGGTGGTAAAAAATAAATAAAAAAATGGCATTCAAAAAAGAAGTAGTAGAGATTATTGAACCAAGAGATATATTTGTTGGTAATGCAAAAGCCGAAATAACCCTAGAAGAATTTGGAGAATATGAAAGTGAGGTTTGTGCTAATGCAAATGAAATCGTAAAGAAATTATTGGTTGAGTATGATGGTGTTATCCGTTTCAATTTTAGACATTTTCCACTAACAAACATACATCAGCGTAGTTTAAAGGCTGGAGAAGCTGCTGTTGCTACTGGGCAAGAAGGTAAGTTTTGGGAAATGCATAATATCTTATTTGCAAACAGAAAAAACCTTGGTACAACGAGTTTAAAATTATATAGTAAAGAAGCTGGTGTAAATAACAAGCGCTTTTTAGATGATTTAGTAAATGCTACCTATGGTTGGCAAGTACAAGGTGATTTAAGAGAAGGTTTGAATCGTGGTGTAAAAACTGTTCCTACTTTTTTTGTAAATGGAGACAGAGTAGAAAAAAATACTTATGAAGATATAAAGAAAGGGATAGAAGACGCTATCAAGAATTTGAAAAATAAGGGTAAAGGTAAACCCCCAATAAAGCCAAAAGTTTTTGTAGAAGAAATTGTTGAAAGAGCTGCACCTAAGTATCCAGATAGAATACCAGGGAAACCTATTCCTGCGAGAAAATCTTCTAAATCATCAGCTCCTAAGGCTACACCTAGGGTAATTGCTGAGCCTGCTAAAGTTGCAGCTAAACCTGCACCAAAAGCAAAGCAAAGAGCGTAATATAAAAGATATAAATGATAAAGCTGCTGGTTTAATAACTAGCAGCTTTTTTTGTATGAGTATTTCAAAGATTAATGAATAATAAAACTTGCACCAAATTGCGGGTAGTCATTTAAAAATCGTTATTTTTTTTCTTTCCCTTTGAAATGTTTTTTGGCTTTCCGTTCTTTCTCTTTTTTATAAAATTGTAAGCAATATTTAGCTTAAAATTTCTTGTTTGGGTAAAACTATATTGCTGTATAGTAAAATTGCTCCCAGAAGTATAAGTAGTATTTTGTTGGTTTATAAACGGATCTATTGCTGAAAGTGTGACAATAAAAGCCTTGTTAATAAACTTGCGTTGTACATTAAAATTCATACTTATATTGCTTCTTACAGTTCCTTGTGGGTTAGCAAAACGGTTATAAGTAATTGCAGCACCATATTGCATAATATCTTTTGGGGTATAACTGCCATTAATATTTGATGAAAAATTTTCGCCATTTCTATAACGTAAAATGGTTTTATCGAAACTACCATATGCATTATAGCTATAACCAATACTACTGCTAATTTTTATTACTTTACTAATTGTGTAAGCACCCCAAATACTTGCTTCGTATTCTTTGCGGTTACCTATGTTTTCGTATATAATAAAAGTTCTTCCGTCTTGTTGTAATGTACGAATAGGGGCGTATAGATTTAAGAGTGAATTATAGCCAATACTAAGATTGTAATTAAGTTTCTTCGACTGCTTTCCAATTGATAAATCTGTATTATGTGCATACGAAGGAAGTAAATAAGGATTGCCAGATTTTATATTGTACGGATCCGTAATATCTACTGCAGGATTAGTCTCGTTTATACCTGGTCTTTGTATTGTTTTTTTATAACTGACGCTAATATTGTAGTTATTTTTCCACTTATAAGTAAATAGCATATATGGTATGTAATTCCAGTAACTATTGTTGTATGTTTTGTTTTTTGATAAATGATTAGTGGATTGATATGTATGCTCTACCTGTAAACCAGATGTAATAAAAAGATCTGTTTTAATTCTATATTTTAATGCAATTCTGCCTTGTGTTATTTGCTGTTTAAAGTTTAATTCATTTTCTAATGCCTGTTGAGGAATAATGGTATTTGTAGACTTTCTAAAATATGATGCATCTAAATTATTGTAGCTATTGTTATCAAAATAATTTATACCAGTGCTTATAAAATATTTTCCACTATCTAAGCTTTTGTCATAATTTAATCTCATTGCATAATTATAGCTTTCACTAAAATTTGTTTGAAATTGTGTAGAATCATTACCTAATGCTGTTCTATTTATTCCATAAAATGTTTGGTAAAAATTTCTATCATTGCGGTTATTGCTTAAAACAACAGAACCAATCATTTTAACTACACCAGTTTGTTTTTTATCTTTCCATAAGTAGCTAGAGCTTATATTTAGTGTTTTGTTCTTAGTATCAGAGGATATTCCTCTATCGTTTGATTTATATGCTATGGAGTTATTATTTATGTTTATAAATTCACTTTGGGAGTCGTTTTCACCAAAGTTACTATTGTAGCTAATACCTACATTAGCAATATTTCTTTTATTAAAATCATAATCTGCTGACCATTTAAAATTTGGCCTAATAGTTTTGTTAACATATTTACTACACGAGTTTAAAGAATTAGTAGAGTCTCTATAAATATTTTGTCTATTGTAAAATGAATTACCAGTATAAGTGTTATTAGAAAGGGAAATATTAATTTGAGCTGAAAGTTTTTTCTTCCTATAAGTGCTAGCCAAACCTGCTCCAATTTCGCCTCTTGTTCCAGAATAGGTATTTGCTCTTAATGTAAAACCTACTTTCCCTTTTTTACTTACAATATTAATTACACCGCCACGTTCATTTGCATATTGTGGTGGAGGATTTGTCATTACTTCTATTTTATCTATGAAACTTCCTGGCATGCTTTCAAGCATTTCTTGCAATTGTTTTGCATTTAATTCTACAGGTTTTTCATCTATTAAAATTTTAACCTCTTTCCCTTTTAATAAAATAGTACCGTTTGGATCTATAGTTACCAATGGCGTTTTTTGTAATAGTTCATTTACATTACTGCTATTTGCGGCTGCAGTTTCACCTACATTATAAATTATTTTGCCATCTTTATTTTCTATTAGCGGTCTTTCGGACCATATAACCACCTCTACATCTGTTTTTATTTTTGAAGAGAGAATAATATCGTTTAGATTAAATTCCATTCGCTCCTCTCTTATATATATGCTATCAATACGTTTACTGGTATAGCCAATACTAGTAATAGTGAGGGAGTAATAATTAACTGGTAGTGATTCAAATTGAAAATTCCCATTATTATCAGATATGGTAAAGAAGCATTTTCTTTCACTACTTATGCTGCATATTTCTATGCTTGCATTTGGCAAAATTTTGTTTTCTGAATGAAGAATTGTGCCAACAACTACTCCATTATTTTTATGCTGAGCTTGTACTTTAGCAGAAAAAAATATGCAGAAAATTAGTATATTGGTAAATAATAGCTTCATTAAATATCATTATTTGAATAAATTTTGAGGATGTAATAATTGATATTCAAATATAAGATGCAAAATAAGTTTTTAATTTAAGATGTAAAGCGTGTAAAAGAGGGGTACAGGTTTTTAAATGACATACCTAAAAATCATATACAGCTTTTAATTTTTTTTGAACCTCTTTTAATATTGTAAATGAATCGATTAGAATCCAATATAAGCATATTTGTGGGATGGTTATGAGGACTAAACGTTCAAACCATCACAATCAATCATTCTTATTAAATTCAATTGGCAGTAAACATCGCCTAAACAGCAAAAAATCTATCCTCGTTTAACAAAAAATTATTACCATTTATCAAATTCTGTAATCGTTAAACACGTTTTTTACGTTATTTTTACTGTATGCAAAAAATTGCAAAATTTATGATGAGTAAAAAATTTTTACCCTTTGCGCTTTTATTGGTGGGCGCAAGCTTATTTATTGCTTTCAAATCTCAAGGAAGAGCAGATGCTAGTGATAGTGAAAACCCAAGATTGCGTTATGCAAAAATCCTGCGTAATGTTGGTATTTTATTAGAAGAAGGCCATTTTAGCCCAAGAAAAATTGACGATAATTTTAGCAAGATGGTGCTTAAACGTTTTCAAGAAGATTTAGATGGAGAAAAAAATATTTTCTTGCAAAGCGATATTGACCAATTTAAGAAGTTTGAAAATAAAATTGATGATGAAATACATGGCGAAGAGCTGAAATCATTTTTTGAAATACATAATGTTTACTTAAAAAGGCAGCAAGAAGTTTCTACAATGTATTTAACACTTTTAGAAAAGCCTTTTAACTTTAATGAAGATGAAACTATAGAATTAAATTCGGAAAAATTATCATTTCCTAAAAATGAAGCTGAAAGAACTGAAATGTGGAGAAAGCGATTAAAGTTTCTTGCTTTGGGTAAATATGCTGAATTACAAGAAACCCAAATAAAAACTAAGGGTACTAAAGATTTTAAATTTAAAGCAGATACCACACTTGAAAGGGAATCGAGAGATTTTGTAAAAAAACAAATGCTGCGTTATTTTACCACTAAAAAGAGTAAAGAAACGGTAGATGAAAATTTTAGTACTTTCATTAATGATATTGCTGGCACTATGGATCCTCACACAGATTATTTTGCGCCAGTAGATTTAAGAGGGTTTAATGAATCTATGAAAGGTAGTTTTTTTGGAATCGGAGCTTTGTTAAAAGAAGAAGATGGCAAAATAAAAATTACAAGTTTAGTTAGCGGTATGCCAGCATGGAGGAGTGGCGAAATAAAAGAAAATGATGAAATATTAAAAATAGGGGAAGGTAAAATGGAGCCAGTAGATGTTACTGGGTACTCTACTTCTGATGCTGTAAAGTTAATTAGAGGAGCTACCAAAGGTTCTGAGGTAAGGCTTACCATTCGTAAGGCTGATGGTAGTATAAAAGTTGTATCACTTCTAAGAGATGAAATTAGATTAGAAGAAACTTTTGCACGCTCTGTAATTGTGAATAGCGACCATAAACTAGGATACATTTATTTACCAGAATTTTATGCAGATTTTCAAGACCCTAAAGGAAGAAGATGTGCGGCTGATGTAGCAAAAGAAATTGAGAAATTGAAGAAGGAAAATGTAGAAGGTATTGTATTAGATTTACGTGGGAATGGAGGTGGATCTTTGTACGATGTAGTTCAAATGGCTGGTTTATTTATTGAAGACGGCCCCATAGTGCAGGTAAAAAGTAGAGATGACAAACCTACTTTACTTAGAGACAGAGACAAATCTGTACAATATGCTGGTCCACTGGCTGTGCTGGTAGATGAAACAAGTGCTTCTGCATCTGAAATATTTGCGGCAGCAATACAAGATTACAAAAGAGGAATTGTAATTGGTAGTACCAGTAGTTATGGCAAAGGTACAGTGCAAAGGCAAATACCTTTAAATCCTGAAAGTGAGAATGTTCTTTTATCTTCTGGTAAAACGGAGGATTTGGGGTCTTTAAAACTCACACTTCAAAAGTTTTATCGTGTAAATGGGGGTGCTACACAGTTAAAAGGTGTAGCACCAGACGTTGTATTGCCTGATGTGCTAGAGCTAAGGAAGTTTAGAGAAAAAGATAACAGCTATGCTTTAAAATGGGATGAAATAGATAAAGCAGATTATAAACCTTGGGTTAGCAACAGTAATATGGATGCTGTAATTGCAAGTGCAAATGCTGAAACTGCTCAAAACTCAAGTTTTCAAACTATAAAGAAAAATGTAGAGTGGATTAGTAAAAATGGCGAACGTCCTTTTAGTTTAAACTTAAAGCAATATAATCTTGATAAGGCTCAACAAAAATCAGTAAGCAAAGAAATAGAAAACGCTTATAAATTATCTAAAAATTTAATGGTAAGTAATATTGTAGCAGATACAGTTGAGTTAAACAAAACAAAAGAAAAAATTGCTAGTAATAAGCTATTTGTAAAAAGAGTTTCAGAAGATATTTATATAGATCAATCTATAAAGATTTTGAACAAAATGATAGCAAATGATATTTTGGCTAAACAGAATTAAAAATACCTGTTTTAAATACAATAAAAATGCCGCTTAATAAGCGGCATTTTTACCTTCTAAAAGTATCTTTCTTCTGCTATTTTTATATGATGATACACATGACCAACACAAATAAATCCTAGCATATTTGGAGAGCCCTCCGCACTACTAAATTTACCATTATTATTCAGCATTGTTTCTGTAAAAGAAGCAAACATAAGTATGGTAGCTTTTCTAACAGCATTCATTTCTTCAACTAACGAAGCCCAAGTTCTTCTATTTGCATCTGAATTATTTGCATAAACATCTTCATCATAGCCAGAAAGGGTAGCCATTTCTTTTCTAGCAATGGCTAATGAACGATAGCTAAAAATCCTTTCTGTATCTATCATATGTTGAAGCATTTCTTTTAATGTCCATTTACCTTCTGCATAGGCATACATAGATTTTTCTTCAGATATTTTATTGTAAAAATCTTCTAGCATTTGACTTTGATGTTGAAATGCTTCATTAATATTTTCCTCTTTTACGAGAGAAGTGTATCTATCAAAAAAACTGTTGTTAGTAGTTGTTTGGCTCATGTTTTTATTTTTGTAAAAGTACATTTTCATTATCAAATGTAATGAAACTAAAAAACCGCTTTGCAAATAGTAAAGCGGTTTTAAATATTATGAAGTTATCCATCAACTAAAAACTAATCAACCAACTTACCCTTTCTTATTATTCTTAATCTTTGTTGGAGGAATAACTATTGGTTTTATTACATTACCAGTTTTTATATTTCCAGCATATTTTACAGCCTCGTAAGCATTTACAAAACCCCCAGTTTTAGAAAGGGTACTCAATAAAACTTGTTCTTTTGTTTCTGGGTTATTTACTTTTACTTTTGATTGTACAGCAGATTTTTCAATAGCTTCTTTAAGTTGTAATGCAGTAAGATTTGGGTAGTAGGAGAGTAGTAATGCTGCTACCCCTGCTACCACAGGGCAAGCCATAGATGTACCGCTTGCATTGCCATATGTATTACCACCTGGTATGGTAGAATTTATATTTACGCCTGGCGCAAATACATCCACTTCTTTTACACCATAATTACTAAAAGATGCAGTAAGTCCACCATTTTGTATATCACCACTAGCGCCTACAGTTATAATATTATTTGCCCTCCCTTTGCCATCTATATAAAATGGATTAGGAAAATTATATGTAGTGTCTACATTTTTAGAATCATTGCCAGCAGCATGTACTAATAAAACATTTTTACTAGCTGCATAGCGGTAAGCATCATCCACCCACTGTTTTTCTGGAGAAAAATCTTTACCAAAACTCATACTAATTATTTGTGCCCCATTATCTACTGCATAGCGAATAGCATTCGCAATATCCTTATCATGCTCATCGCCATCGGGTACGGCACGCAATGCCATAATTCTTACATTATCTGCTACACCATCTACTCCTTTGCCATTGTTTCTTGCTGCAGCTATTATGCCAGCACAATGTGTACCATGAAATGGGGTGTTAGCCATTACATCATTATTACCATAATTGCGATCATTTACATTTGTCTCATCATCACCCACTATTTCTTTTCTGTAAGCTTTTGGTGGGTTATTTGCTGCATCTCCTTTGCGAATTTCACCGCTTAACTCATCTAACAATTGCTTATTACTAATGTCGGTAGTATTATTTGCCTTTGAAATATTTACCAATAAACCTTTTGCCATTTTTGCATCAGCATTTGTAGGATTATAGTCGTCCATTTCTTTTGTGGTATATTCTTCTTTGCCCAGTTCTTTACGAATAACAGAATCACCAACAGATAGTTTTTTGAACATACTTTCTAGTTGTGCTATTTGCCTTGGATCTACATCCCCAACCGTCTTTTCTTTTGCACGCTCAAAATTGGCAAACTCTCTTTTGTCTTTTTCTGTTACTGCATCTGCTATCGTTTTGCCATTCCATTTACCTTTTAAGTTATGGTATACTCTTGAGGCTTCATAACTATCTTCTTTTACACTTCTGCCATCTTTACCACCAAGAAAATTCCAACCATTAATATCATCTATATAGCCATTGTTATCGTCATCAATTCCATTACTAGGTATTTCCTTTGGGTTTCTCCAAAGTACTGGTTTTAAATCTTCATGCAAGGTATCAATGCCACTATCAATAACTGCAACTAGCACACGATTACTTTTTAGTTTTTTAGTCTTAATAAGGTCATAGGCTTTTTGCAAGCTAATACCATTATAGCCTGTCGTTTTAGGATCTAGTTGATGCCAGTTTTTGGGTACTTCTTTTTGTGCAAATGTAGAAACGCTTAAGAGTATTGCTGCAAATGCAAGCGATGTGATTTTGTTCATTTATTTATTTTTATTTATTTATCATTTGTTATTTAGCATTTATCATTCAGCTTAGTTATGTTGGCACTTTGATTTTAAAAGTAGTAGCATTGAGTATAAAACTTCAAAACCCGCAACTCCTCAACCCGAAACCCGTAACTGGTAACCCTCAACCCGTGACTCACCAACCCACAACTTATTTATAAATCAAACTTTATCCCCTGCGCCAACGGTAACTTATCACTATAGTTAATGGTATTCGTTTGTCTGCGCATATACAATTTCCAAGCATCGCTACCACTTTCTCTACCGCCACCAGTTTCTTTTTCGCCACCAAATGCGCCGCCAATTTCTGCGCCAGATGTACCAATGTTTACATTTGCAATACCACAATCACTTCCCGCAGTAGATAAAAATAATTCTGCCTCACGTAAATTGTTGGTGATAACAGACGATGAAAGCCCCTGTGGTACGCCGTTTTGCAACGCAATAGCTTCTTCCATTGTTTTATATTTCATTATATAAAGTATAGGTGCAAATGTTTCGTGTTGTACAATGGCATAACTATTTTTTGCTTCTGCCACACATGGTTTTACATAGCAACCACTCTCATAATTTTTTCCTTTAAGTACGCCACCTTCTACAATAAAGTTTCCTCCTTCAGCTTTACATTTTTCTATTGCTTGTAAATAATTAGTCACTGCATCTTTATCAATAATTGGACCTACATGCATTTTTTCATTTAATGGATTTCCAATTTTTAATTGCGCATATGCATTTACCAATGTATCTCTAAACTTATTGTAAATTTTTTCATGAATAATTAATCTACGTGTACTCGTACAGCGTTGCCCTGCCGTGCCCACTGCGCCAAACACCGCAGCCGTAATAGCAATATTTATGTCTGCATCTTTTGAAACAATAATCGCATTGTTGCCACCAAGTTCTAGCAAACTTCTACCAAGTCTTTGTCCAACAGTTGCTGCCACAGCTTTACCCATGCGTGTACTACCAGTTGCACTCACAAGTGCCACACGTGTATCTGCACTCATCCATTCGCCCACATTTCTGCCACCGCTTATAAGGCCACAAACTCCCTCTGGTACATTATTTTTCTTAAAAACAGATTGTATTATATTTTGACATGCAATGCCGCACAACGGCGTTTTTTCACTTGGTTTCCAAATTGCTACGTCGCCGCAAACCCATGCCAACATGCTGTTCCAACTCCATACTGCTACAGGGAAATTAAAGGCAGAAATGATGCCAACAATCCCAAGCGGGTGATATTGTTCGTACATTCTATGCCCCGGTCTTTCACTATGCATCGTAAGACCATGCAATTGGCGAGAAAGCCCTACAGCAAAATCGCAGATGTCTATCATTTCTTGCACTTCGCCCAAGCCTTCTTGCAAACTTTTACCCATCTCATAACTTACGAGTGTACCCAATTCTTGTTTATATTTTCTTAATTCATTTCCTACTTGTCTTACAATTTCTCCACGCTTAGGTGCAGGCCACAAGCGCCATTCAGCAAAGGCTTCCTGCGCTTTTTCTACAACTGTATCGTATGCAAATCTATCTGCACCCACTACTGTTCCTATTTCTTTTCCATCTACCGGCGAGTAAGATGTTATTTTTTCGCCTTTCGATTTCACCCAATTAAGTCCTGTAGAAACACCTTTGTTTGAGGCAGCTATATTTAATGTTTTTAAGAAATCCATTGTTGTTTATTTTTTAGATTTGCAAGGTAAGAATGTATATGTTTTAATAATGCTTTATCAAAAATTTAATATTGTTTTATGAAACATAAAGGAGACTACTGCACTTCAATTAAGTAATAATTTTTCTTCCCTTTTTGTATTAGCAAAAATTTATTGTGTAAAAGCATCGTTGAGGTAAGTGTTAATTTGGGGTCATCTATTTTATTTCTATTAATACTTAAGCCACCACCCATTATCATTTTTTTTGCTTCTCCATTACTTGCAAAAATACCTGCATCAACACAAACGCTTGTAATGTCTATTCCTGCTTCAAAATCTGCTTTAGCTATTATTGTTTTTGCAATACCTTGTATGCTATTTAAATCATCTTCCGATAAACTTTCTGCAGATGCATTTTGGCTAGCAAATAGTTTTTCTGTTTCGTTAATTGCCTTGTCAAATTCATCATTACCATGCACAAAAATAGTAAGCTCTTTTGCTAAAGCCTTTTGCAACAAGCGTTTTCCTGCATCAATAGCATGCGTTTGTATAATACTTTCAATTACATCTTTGGTAAGAAAGGTAAAAATCTTAATCCAGTTTGCCGCATCTTCATCGGAGGCATTTAACCAAAATTGATAAAATTGAAATGGAGTAGTTTTTGTAGCATCTAGCCATATATTGCCTTGCTCCGATTTGCCAAATTTACCTCCGTCTGCTTTTTTTATAAGTGGGCAAGTAAAAGCAAAAGCTTCCCCTCCATCTTTTTTGCGAATAAGCTCGGTGCCTGTTACAATATTTCCCCATTGGTCACTACCGCCCATTTGTAGTTTACAGTTTTTATTTTTATACAACCAATAAAAATCATACCCCTGCACGAGCTGGTAAGTAAACTCCGTAAAAGACATACCATTTTCCCCTTCTAATCTTTTCTTCACACTATCTTTTGCCATCATATAATTTACGGTAATAAATTTACCGGTATCTCTTATAAAATCTAAAAAACTAATGCCTTTAAACCAATCGTAGTTATTTACAAGCAAGGCAGCATTTGGTTCACTACTTTCAAAATTTAAAAATTTGCTTAACTGTTTCCTAATTCCCTCTTCATTTTTGTGCAACAATTCTTCACTTAGCATATTACGTTCCTCGCTTTTACCACTTGGGTCACCTACCATTCCTGTAGCACCACCTACAAGCGCTACTGGTTTATGACCAGCTTTTTGTAAGTGTACAAGCAATAAAATGGGTACAAGACTACCAATGTGAAGGCTATCTGCAGTTGGGTCAAATCCCACATATCCGTATGTTATTTCTTTATTAAGTTGTTCAGCTGTGCCTGGCATTATATCTTGCAGCATGCCCCTCCACTTTAGTTCCTCTATAAAAGCATTCATTGGTTAAATCTTATTTATGGCAAAATTAAGGCTGCAAAGTGTATAGAAATCTTCATATTAACTAATACTATGCTAATAAATTGAAGATTTCCCCTTTTTTTTAAAATTATTTAAAAATATCACAACAAATATTATGCTTATAGCGTCTTATATGTGTGAAGCTATTTTGTTAAAATATTGTGTATTTTACCTATATTTGGGTCGTTTTAAGAGCAAACAAACTCTTTTGTAAAATATCCTAGCCAGATTTATAGTTTGCTGAACTGGCTATACTAAATTTAGCCAATACGATAACTGCCAAAACAATAACTGTAAAAATATTGTATTGTTATTGGTAGGGTGCTAAAAACCATTAAAATTGAACACATGAAAAAAAGCGGAATTGCTTTATTCTCTACTTTATTTTTTTGCATTACAGCCAGTAATGCCCAGTTCAGAAAATATTCCAACGAATTTTTGAATATAGGCGCTGGTGCTAGGGGGCTTGGTATGGGAAGTGCACAAGTATCATCAGTAAAAGATGCTACTGCGGGATATTGGAATCCTGCTGGGCTTGCAGAGGTAAAAGATAACCCCGAAGCTGTGCTCATGCACGCAGAATATTTTGGTGGTATAGCCAAGTATGAATATGGTGCTGTTGCTATTCCTATACAAGATAATAAACGCACACTCGGTATTTCTTTACTAAGATTTGCAATAGATGATATACCAAATACCTTGTTTTTGGTAGAACCGGATGGCAGTATTAATTATGGGAATATAAAATCTTTTTCATCGGCTGATTATGCATTTTTACTTTCACTTGCACAAACTGTAAAAGAGACAGATAACTACAATATTCATGCTGGGGTAAACGCAAAAGTTATTTATAGAAAAGTAGGCAGCTTTGCCAACGCTTGGGGCTTCGGGTTAGATGCTGGAGTGCAAATGCGAAATGAAAAATGGAGTATAGGTATAGTTGCAAAAGATATTACTACTACATACAATGCATGGTCATTTAAATTTACAGAGGCCGAAAAAGAAAAATTATATCTCACTAAAAACAATATACCTGTAAAATCTACAGAGCTTACTTCGCCAAGGCTAGCCATTGGAGGTTCTTATAATTTTGATATAGGCAGTAATTTTAAGTTATTGGCAGAAGCTAATGTGGATCTAACTTTCGATGGAAAAAGAAATACCATCGTAAGTGGAAAAACCTTGAGTATTGACCCTCATGTAGGCATAGAAGCCTCCGTAAAAGATGTGTTTTATGTAAGGGCAGGGGTTACTAATTTTCAGAAAGCATTATCTGATGGCGATACCCTTAACCAAAAAAAAGTATGGATTTACCAGCCAAGCTTAGGTGCTGGATTTAAAGTAAAAAAAATAAATATTGATTATGCATTTACCAACCTTGCTAATCAATCTAACCCATTATACACACACGTAATTTCTTTGAAAATTAATTTTGGAAAAAAAGAAGAAGAATAATACAAACTGATTTGTTATGATAAAAAAATTATTATTACCACTTTTACTGTTTATTGTTACCAGCACCAATGCCCAATTAAACAATAGTTGGATAGACTACAGTAAAACCTACTATAAATTTAAAATTGCGGCAGATAATATTTGTCGCATACCACAAGCCACGCTTACTGCGGTTGGTATTGGCTCTGCAAATGCAGATCATTTTCAATTGTGGCGCAATGGTAAGCAGGTACGCCTGTTTACGTCTGTATTAGCAGCTCCATTGGGTGCATCAGATTATATTGAGTTTTGGGGCGAAATGAATGATGGTAAGCCAGATGCTACGTTGTACAGGCAGCCACAATTTCAGTTGGCAGATAGGTATAGTTTAGAAACAGATACAGCTGTTTATTTTCTTACCGTAAATACTACGGGAGGGAATTTAAGGTATGCCAATGCAGTAAATAATTCGCCTAGTGCGGCTACGCCTGATGCTTTTTTTATGCGTAAAATAGATTTGTATTTTAAAGACCAAGTGTGTAGAGGGTATGCCAATAATTGTTGTGGTACACCCATTTATTCATCGGCATATGAAAATGGGGAAGGGCTTACTTCTTCTGATATTGTAGTAGGTACCCCACGTACTATCGATATACCTGATTTGAATGTATACACTGCAGGTCCTGCAACTGGACTTTCAGTAAGGGCAAAAATGTACTCCACTACCCCAGGTATTTCTAGAACAATAACTACAAAAGTTTTTAATACAGTTGTTGATGTACAAAATACGCAATCTTTTTCAGATTTGTTTGGACAAACATTAGTTAGCCAACTTTCTCTACCACTTACATATTTACAAAACACAACCAATGTTCCTATCACTATTGCAAACACTAACCCATCTGACCCTACGGCAACAGATAGATTAGTTATAGCAAGCCTTGGTATTACTTATCCTGCAGTATATAATTTTAATAATGCAAAATCATTTGTTTTTGAACTTGCAGCAGCTGGTGGTGGAAATTATTTGGTTATTGATAATTTTAATTTTGGCTCAGTAGCACCAGTTTTATACGATGAAAGTACCGCTAGAAGGTATGTGGGGGATATAGTATCTACAGCAGGTAAAGTAAAATTTTTATTACCTGCATCTTCTGCTCCTACAAGAAAATTTATTTTGAATAGTGTAGAGCCAACAGCAATAAATACGGTTGCAAATATAACAACCAAAAATTTTGTAGATTATAATACAGCTGCTAACAGAGGAGATTATATTATTATTAGTAGCCCTGTATTATACAACGATGGTAGTGGTGTAAATAATGTAGAAGCTTATAGAGCATACAGGGCTAGTGCAAACGGAGGCGGCTACAATGCTAAAGTGTGTGATATAAATGAGCTTACTGACCAGTTTGCTTTTGGTATAAAATCTCATCCTGCTGCAGTAAGAGATTTTGTGCGTTTTATGGATGTTCAGTATCCAGTAAAACCAAAATCTATTTTTATTATAGGCAGGGGAGTAAGTTATTACGACAAAAAATTTCAAGAATCAAATCCGCTTACAAAACAAATAGACTTTGTGCCAACTTTTGGCTGGCCTCCATCTGATGTGTTATTGGTATCTCAGCCTACAACGGCTATGCCTGTAACACCAATAGGAAGGCTTGGTGCTATAAATGGAACAGAGGTAGGATACTATTATCAAAAAGTACTACAGTATGAAGATGCACAACGTACCCAGAGCCCATTAATAAACGATAAGGCTTGGATGAAGAATACGATGCAGATTATTGGCGGCAAAACAGATGGAGAAAGCAATACTTTTAAAGGGTATATGAATGGGTATGCTGATATTATTAAAGACACTTTGTTTGGTGGTAGGGTGGAGCAATTTATTAAAACATCTTCTGCAACCGTGCAGCAAGCTAGTAGTGATCGTATAGCCCAATTGTTTCAAGAGGGTTTAGGCTTTGTCGGTTATTTTGGTCACTCTTCTGCTTCTACATTTGAGTTTAACTTAAGTGACCCTACAATATACAACAACGTTGGCAAGTATCCTTTCTTTAATGCAAGTGGGTGTACTGCTGGTAATTATTATAATTTTGACCCTTCAAGATTGGCAGGCCCTGTAACCTTGTCAGATAAATATGTATTGGCTAATCAAAAAGGGAGTATCGGCTTTTTGGCAGATACACATTTTGGTGTAGATAGTTATTTAAATCAGTACAATATAAAATTCCATTTAGATTTTGCCAAGTTATTGTATGGTAAAACGGTAGGAGAGCAATTGAAAGATGTAGCCCTTAATTTAGGAGGTTTAAACAGCAACCTCGATTATGTTAGCAGAATGCACTTAGAAGAAATAAACTTGCATGGCGACCCAGCTATCAAAATTAATAATTTTCCTAAACCTGACTATGTAATTGAAAGACAAAACGTAAAAATAACCCCGAGTATAATTACCGTGGCAGACCCCATATTTAATGTAAAAATAGAAATGCGTAATATTGGTAGAGCCACAAACGACTCTATGCGTGTGTATGTAAAGCGTTTAATACCTAACACTACTACTCCTACTACTATTATAGATACGATGATTTTTGCTACCCGAAATACAGATAGCCTTAATCTTAATATACCCATAAACCCTGCTACAGACAAAGGACAAAACCAGCTTATTATAGAGCTAGACCATACCAATAGGGTTTCTGAAATTTATGAAACAAACAATAAAATAACTGTAGATTTCTTCATATTTGAAAATACATTGAACCCCGTTTACCCTTACAATTACTCCATTGTAAATGCACAAAATATTACCTTTACAGCTAGTACGGCTAACCCACTTATTGGGGTGAATAATTATATAATGGAATTAGATACAACAGAATTATTTAATTCTGCCTTTAAAAAAACATATACAAAAACCAGTGTTGGTGGTGCTATAGAGTTTAGCCCAAACAATATTGTATTTACAGATAGTACTGTTTATTATTGGAGAACCGCAGTAGTGCCTTCTACAGGGTCTAATATTTGGAATGGGTTTTCTTTTGTGTATTTACCAAATAGTAGTGCTGGATTTAATCAATCGCATTATTATCAAAAGCAAAAAAGTAGTTATGATGGAAATATCTTTTTAAATAATGACAGAAACCTTAAGTTTACAAACTTTGATGCTTTTTTAAGAGTTTCCACTGGAAATTTTCCACCGAATGATTTTCCAGATACTTATGTAGGAATTGGAAATTTTGATATAAGCACTTGGGGCTTTCATTTCAATACTTTACAATTTACAGTTTTAGATGGTATTACTGGTACAGCTATAAAAAATACATTGGCTGGTTCTTTTGGAAGTAATCCCGCTAACCCAGGAAATCCTAGACTTAATCAATTTGAATTTTATTTTGCTACAGCAGCACAAAGAAAAGCAGCTTTAGATTTTATTGATGCAATGCCTAGTAATGCAATTATAGTGATGTATCCTCTTTTGCTTAATTCTTCCGCAAATGCTTTCGTAAATACTTGGCAGACTGACCCTGTAGGAGCATCTTTGTATACTCGACTTAAAGGATATGGGTTTACGATGTTAGATTCATTTTATAGAAATATTCCAATGATATTCAAATTTTCTAAGGACGGTTCTACACCTTCTTTCCAAAAAGTCGGTTTGATTCCCACTGAGATTATTACTGCGCTAATTCCAATTAATATAAGAAATGTGAGAGGTCAAATAACTTCTCCAATATTTGGCCCTGCTAAATCATGGAGTCAATTTCATTGGAGGGGAGCACCTGAAGAATTGGCTACAAAAGATTCATTAGGATTTAACATTATTGGAATTACTAATACTGGAATTGAAACAACTTTAATGTCGATTGATTCAACAACAAAAGATGTAGATATTTCTAGTATTAATGCTAATACTTATCCATATATAAAATTAAAAATGATAAATGTGGATAGCGCTAAGGGTACGCCATATCAACTAAGGTATTGGAGGTTAAATTACGTTCCAGTTCCTGAAGGAGCGGTGGCTCCCAATATTCTTTTTACCATGAAAGATACCGTTGAAGCTGGTGAACCTATTAATTTTTCTGTTGCGTTTAAAAATATAAGTGCTGCAAATTTTGCAAATGCCATGAAGATTAATATGCGCATAAAAACAAATAGTAATGTAGATAATATTATAACTATTCCTGCTGGTAAAATATTAGTATCTGGCGATACATTAAAGGCATCTTATACCATACCATCGGAAAATTATATAGGTAATAATAATTTGTTTATTGATTTTAATCCAAATAATGACCAACCTGAGCAAACACATTTTAATAATATTTTGTATAAAGATTTTTATGTAAAAAGCGATAAAGAAAATCCTTTGCTTGATGTAACTTTTGATGGAGTACATATTTTAAATAGAGATATTGTAGCTTCTAAACCTGATATACTCATTAAGTTAAAAGATGAGAGCAGATTTTTAGCATTTAGAATGCAAGATACCGGGCTTATTAAGGTACAGTTAAGGTATCCAAACCAAACCCTGCGTACATTTTATTTTAACAACGATACCATGCGTTTTACACCTGCTAATCTTGCTAGTGGCGAAAATGCTGCTACCATTAACTTGAAGCCTTACTTAACTGAGGATGGAGATTACGAATTAATTGTAACAGGTAAAGATAGGTCTGGTAACAGTGCTGGCGCATTAGATTATCATACCGTATTTACAGTAATAAATAAAGCTATGATAAGTGAGTTACTCAATTATCCAAATCCGTTTACTACATCTACAGCATTTGTGTTTACACTTACGGGTACTGAAATACCTCAAAATTTGCGCATACAAATTCTTACCATTACGGGTAAAATAGTGAGAGAAATTACAAAAGCTGAGCTTGGCTCTATTCATGTAGGAAGAAATATTACAGACTTTAAATGGGATGGTACAGATATGTATGGTCAAGCATTGGCAAATGGGGTCTACATTTATAGAGTTATAACAAACCTTAATGGTAAATCGCTAGATAAATACAAAGCCGATGGCGATAATACTGATAAATATTTTAACAAAGGCTATGGTAAAATGTATTTGATGCGATAGTTTTTTTAGTATTTAGTATATAAAACAGGTGCCAACTTTTTTAAAGTTGGCACCTGTTTTTGTATAAGCATTATTTTGTGAACTTAACTTTTACACGCTGCTCTTTTTTGGTAGAAAAGATTCGAAGCAGCGTTAAATATTTTGTCACAGAGCTACAGTTTTGATTCTTTTTAATTGATTGTTCATTTAGGTTTGTATTATAAAATGGGAGAAATTTAATATAGTCTCAGTCTTTGATTCGGGGATACTAGAAA
This sequence comes from Ferruginibacter sp., assembly GCA_031408295.1. GTDB lineage: Bacteria > Bacteroidota > Bacteroidia > Chitinophagales > Chitinophagaceae > Ferruginibacter. Next base: position 73,099 of record JANNVW010000022.1, on the reverse strand, counting down.
CTAGATAGGGCTTATAAAAAGTAGGGATTAAAACTATACCTCTGTGGCAAAATGTAGCCTTCTTTATATGAGAAAACATAGGTTGGATTTTTTAATTTAATAATTCGAATGGCATTTATTTACTTGATAAAATATTCCAAGTTTTACAAACTAAACTGTGTCTCTGTATAATCTGTGGGAAAATTTACTACCACAGATTACACAGAAGCACGGAAAAATACATTTAAAAGATATTAACCAATTAAGTTAACTACTAGGTGGAGACAGCACAGCAATTGGAAGATTATGTTTTTTTTTATTTGCCACTTGCCGATTTTCGGATTGGTGTAAAGCTAAGACTTCACTCTTTTAAAATGTACAAAGTACAGATTAAAGAATTGCATATTTAGTGTATCGTTAGGTATAAATGATAACAGGTTTTATGAAGAGTCGATATAATATGTCCCGTTAGGGACTACCTATTTGTAACCACTCAAACTATGAGATAAAATTTGCTCCGTAGGAGCTACCCAATATTTATTAACTAACAATATTTATTACAGATATCAAGGTAAAATCTTTTACGGTTTCCTACATTGATTAATAAATGTTTAAAACCTTCCCAAATACCAAGGGTAGCTCCTACGGAGCAAATGGTACGTAGTATTATTTATTACAAATAGGTAGCCGCTAAGGGGCAATGCCATTAAGTTAAGAAACGAGCTTTCAGGTTAAGCTTGTCGAAACCGAATTTACATAACATTTTTATTGCACCGATTCAGACGAATGTAGCCTGACAACCCTTAACTTAATGGCATTGCTCAAAGGGCAAAATAGCTATCCATAGACATATAAACAGCAGAAAATATTTATAACACTACGCCAAGGTTCGTGTCTCACGAACCATTCGCTTCTATCAATTTCAGCGATTTTAAATGTATAAATTCCAAACCAAATGGAGAAGAACATAGAGATTGGTTCGTGAGACAGACATCATAACTGTTCGGAAGATTATGCAATTTGTCTAACATGCCGCTCCTACGGAGCTTTAAAACCATACTATTAATATCTTTCTACTGATATGTCGCTCCTCTGGAGCTATAATTCGAAAATATTTAGCCTCGTTAGAGGCGGCATGTCAGTAGAAAATAAACAATAAAACATAATAAGAGCTCCGTAGAGCCTGTCCCGAAAATCGGGAAGCGACATGTTTTTTCTTCCAAACAGCTGTGTTGAGACACGAAAATTGACGGTGACTTTCTACACAACCGCCAACAGAGCTGAAAGCCGTTCCGATTTTTTCGGAAGGCTTTCTCTCCGTCTCAATAATTTAGAAGGGTTTGCCAAACCCTGACGGCGGGTTTATCCCCCGTCCGGTTTTGTTAAGAACTTACTGGTATTTGTCTTAACACTATAATTATAAAAGTTAACTTGACGCCTACATGAAAAATTGTGATAAGTAGTGGATTCTTTTGTTTCCCTAATCAACTGCACTGCTTTTTTTATACTTTTGCAACAAAAAATTACTTAATGGCTAAGATTGCTATAAACATTGCTACGGGGAGTTTGCAAAAAGAAGAAATTATTGTTGGAATAGATTTAGGCACAACCAATAGCCTTATTGCCATTATACATCCAGATACTAAAAAAGCAGTAGCTTTAAAAGAGCATGACAGTACTTCTTTAGTGCCTTCTGTAATTTATTTTGACCACTCTGGCAATGTACTTGTAGGTAATGATGCAAAAGCATTTTTAATTTCGGAACCTGATAGAACTATTTTTTCTTCTAAACGCTTATTGGGTAAAAATTATGATGATATAAAAAACAACGCTTCATTTTTTGCATATAGCATTATAGATGAAGATGTAAACAAACAAGTAAAAGTAAAAATTGACAATAACTTTTATTCTCCTGTAGATTTTGCCGCTTTAATTTTAAAAGAGCTTAAAAAAAGAGCAGAACATATTCTTAAAACCACGGTAAAAAAAGCAGTAATTACAGTACCCGCATACTTTAACGATGCACAACGCCAAGCCACAAGAGATGCAGGTAAATTAGCTGGGCTAGATGTACTAAGAATTATAAATGAGCCTACTGCTGCAAGCCTAGCTTATGGATTAGGAACATCCTTTGACGGAGAACAGGAAAAAATTATTGCAGTGTATGATTTGGGCGGAGGTACTTTTGATGTATCTATTTTAAGGTTGCAGCGTGGCGTATTTGATGTACTATCTACTAATGGTGATACTTACCTCGGAGGAGATGATTTTGATAATGCCATTGTACAATTTTGGCAAAAACAATTAGATATTACAAATGAAGATTTACAAAATAATAAATCGCTTGCACAAGCTTTAAGGCTGCAAGCAGAAAATGCAAAAATTCAATTGTCGACTAATGAAATATTTTCTGACTTTGTAGACAATAAAAAAGTAGAAATAACAAAACAGCAATTTGAAGAAATAATACAACCCTTTATTGCAAAAACAATTACTTGCTGCAAAGCAGCAATGAAAGATGCAGGTTTGGAGAAAAATAAAATTGACGAAATAATAATGGTAGGTGGTAGTACCCGTGTGCCAATAGTAAAAGTGACGGTAAGTACTTTTTTTGGAAAAGCAGTAAACGATACCGTAAACCCCGATGAGGTAGTAGCGCTAGGTGCAGCTATACAGGCAGATATTTTGGCTGGCAATAATAAAGATGTGCTGTTGTTAGATATTACGCCCCTAAGCTTAGGCATAGAAACAGCTGGGGAGTTGATGGATGTAATAATACCACGCAATGCAAAAATACCATCTGCAGCTGCAAGAGAATATACAACACAAGTAGATGGGCAAGTGAATATGCGCATAAGCATATACCAAGGCGAAAGAGATTTGGTAGGTGATAATAGGCTGCTTGCAACCCTAAATATGAAAGGCATACCAGCCATGCCAGCAGGTATGGCTAAAGTTCAAGTAAGCTTTATTATAAATGCAGATGGTATACTTACCGTAAAAGCAAAAGAGCTGCGTAGCGGGGTTGAGCAAGCCATAGAGATAAAACCGCAACTTGGTATAGACGATGCTACGGTAGAAAAAATGCTGCTAGACGCTATGGAAAATGCAGAAGCAGATATTGCAGCCCGAGCGCTTGCCGAAGCCAAAACAGAAGGAGAACAATTGCTAAAAACCACAGAAAGATTTTTGCAAAAAAATGCTTCGTTTTTAATTAATAATGAGCTTACAGAAACGGCAGAAGCTATGCAAGCACTACAACTGGCTATCACCATGAGCGATAAAAATTTAATTCAAAACAAAACAGAAGCGCTAAATAATATTAGCAGACCTTATGCTGAACGGATTATGGATGGTGCAATAGGAGAGGCTTTGAAAGGTAAAAATATTTAATTTCAATCAAAGAATGCTACAAAAAGAAAGGCTTCAAAATAACTATGATTTGTTGAGGGTATTTGCAGCATTATGTATTACGCTTACCCATTCTTACAACTTGATTGCAAAGGATAATTATGAGCCATTAATGATTATTAGTAAAAATAGTATTGACTTTTCTTTTGTAGGACTATCAATATTCTTTTCCATTAGTGGTTACCTGATTGCAAAAAGTGCTATTACATCTAGCTCTTTTAAAAATTATTTGTGGAAACGTTTATTACGTATACAACCTATGTTAATTGTAGTTTGTGTAATCTCTGTATTTATCATTGGGCCGATATTTACATCATTAAGTATTTTCGACTATTTTAAAAATTTTACAACTTACACATACTTTAGAAACATAATGCCAATTTTTGGCATACAATTTATATTGCCAAATGTATTTTTGAATAATGTGCGTGAAGCTGGTGTAAATGGTTCAATGTGGACACTAGTTTTAGAAGAGCGATTGTATATTATACTAGGATTTTTATTTTTGTTTAAGCAAAAAAGAAACTTATTATTTATATATTCAGTACTAAGTTTCAATATTTTATTTTTTGTACACAACACATTTTTTAAAAATAATTTTATTGAATATCTAAATGGAGGGCATATTTTTTATGCAATAGTTTTTTTAAATGCTTCTGTTTTTTACTTATTATCTTTCGATTTTAATAAATATAGTAATAATTGGCAATTGTATTTAGCTATAATTTTAGCTTTGGCGGTATCCGTATTCTTTCCTTTTAAAATTTCTTTACAAGTAATTTTAGTTCCATTTCTAATAATATTATTTGCTCATTTAAAATGTGTAACTAATAAAGCAGGAGTATATGGAGATTTTACTTATGGCATTTATATATTTTCATTTCCAGTTCAACAAATATTAATTACTTCTAATAAATACAATAATTCTCCGCTTGGTTTATTTTTTACAACTTTAAGTATAGTTATCCCTATAGCATTTTTATGTTGGCATTTAATTGAGAAAAGAATATTAGCATATAAGGAAATAGTAAAATAGTTTTGAAAAAATCGTTGTAGCTTCTAGAAATTCTCTTTTTTTTTTGGGGATGGGTGAAATGGTATAGTCTTTCTATAATTATGAACTGCTATTTATTTTTCATAACATTTTCATAGACAATTTCTTCGTCAAATTGCATTATATTTACTTTATAATCATACATATAAATATGTATGCTCATCTTTATTTATAACTTAAAACAAAAAAAATGAAAAAACTCTCAATGCTAACCCTAGCAACATTTTTTACTTTTTTTACCTATGCCCAAAGCTGGAATTTGGTAGGTAACTCAAATGCAACTGCTACAAGTTATTTGGGAACGAGTAATAATTTTGATTTGGTATTTAAACGTAATGCAGTAATATCAGGAAGGATAACTGATGGGACTGCCAGGAATACATCTTTTGGTATTTATAGCTATAGCGTAATTACAACTGGTACTTACAACACTACATATGGCTATAATTCTTCTGTTGGAATAACAACAGGAGGGAACAATACTTCTTCTATCGGAACTCAATCTCTTAAAGTAAATAGCACAGGAAGTTGGAATACAGGTGTTGGAAGAGGTGCTTAGGAGAATTTCCTACCAAGTTTGAAAACGTTTATCAATTATATCTTAAAAAAATAGTCTTAAAAATTAATTCATCATCAGCACATTCACGCTTCTTTGCAAAATATTAAAAGCAATCTCTGCCATTAAATTTTCTTTGTCTAGTGTAGGGTTTACCTCCGTAATTTCAAAGCAGCATATTTTTCTGTTTTGCATAAATTTACTTATTAAATCTTCTGCTTCTCTTTCTTTGAGGCCATTGCTTACTGGCGTGCCAGTACCCCGGCTTATTACAGAGTCCAAACTGTCTACATCAAAACTTACATAAATGTCTGTACAATCACTTAAATGCCTTAGTGCTTTTCTGCTTACATTTTCTGCACCTGTGCGACGCACTTCGGCAGTGGTAATTACTTTCATGCCATATTTTTCTATCAAAAACTTTTCCTCTTTTTCATAATCACGAAGTGCTATAAAAACAATATCTTCTGGTAATACTTTTTGTGGAATTTTGCCAATAGATTTTAATTGGTTCCACATAGCTGCCGTTTTTTCATCTACTTCATGTGCACTACTTTCCATGTTATCTTCCGCAATAGCAGTAGATAATGGCATTCCGTGCATATTGCCCGATGGGGTAGTGTATGGTGTATGTAAATCTGCATGTGCATCTATCCAAATAACACCTAGTTTACTTTTGGGTTTTGCCATTTTAATGCCTGCTATTGTACCTCCGGCATTGCTATGGTCTCCACTTAAAACTACCGGAAAAAAGTTCCCTTTTATACTTTCACTTACAGCTTTGCTTATGCGCTCATACATATTATTTACACCTTGTATACGCTTTGCATAGGGCGATTTTATGGGTTCAAAAAGTAAATTGTTTTCTACCTCTACTTTCTCCGACGGAAAATGCACAAAGAAATTACTCATAAAATCTAAAGCAGCAATTTTTATGGCATCCACACCTAAGCTTGCACCACGGGTACCAGCACCTATTTCTGATGGCACTTCTATTAATTTAATATTCTTCATACATTATCATAATTTGGTATAAATAGCTGTATTTATAATTTCTAAAACATACATTATTTATAAGTTGGCAAGTTACAGTAAAAGCTTAGCAATACTGTTTAAGCTGTTTTAGTATTTTTTAAAGGCTTAAAATTACCATCTGGTTGCTAATTTTCAATGACTATTTGCAATTTGCTGCAAAAGAAAATTGTTCCAAAGGAATCTACTTTCTTTAAAGCCAAGAGCAGTTATACAAAAAGGGAGAAAAGGAGGTTTTATGTTTTATACAGCAAAACTGTGCATCTGTGGCTGAAATATTACCACAGATGCACAGTTTTCGTCTCAGTTTTAGAAGCAATGATTTATTAATGATTTAAAAAAGTATTTACAAAACTGTTAAATGACCTTCAGTTGATTAAAGGGCCTAAACATTTTGATGACTTACCATGGGATTTTTTTAGTGAAGCTATATCCCTTACACCAAATAGTGATTTATCATCTAATTTTCTGTATTTGGTAAATAATTTTCTGCAATGAATTTTGCTTACATCGTAACTTTACAAAAAATACAAAGATGGAATCTATTATTAAAAACCCAATAAACTTTACCGATTCGGCAATATTAGAAGTTAAAAGGCTAGTGGCAGCGCCAGATTTTGATAGCTCAAAAATGTTAAGAGTGGGAGTGAAGGGTGGTGGCTGTAGTGGTATGACCTATGTGTTGGATTTTGATACCCAAAAAGAAAACGATACCCTTTTTCATAAAGATGGAGTAGATTTTATTATAGATAATTCGCAAAGTATATACCTTTTTGGAATGGAAGTAGAGTGGGAGGGCGGTTTAAATTCAAGAGGATTTACGTTTATTAACCCTAATGCTAGTAGCACCTGTGGCTGTGGAACGAGTTTTGCTGTGTAGTATTTAGGTCCCTAATAATTTTTATCCTTTTCATTGCAATATAAATTATGGTTGTTTTTAAAACTACTTTACAAAAATTTGGTATGCAGGGCGAAAAAACAGGGTGGATTTACATTGCTGTACCTGCAAAAAATGCTTCGGAAATAAAAGCAAATACAAAAAAATCATTTAGGGTAAAAGGTAAAATAGATGAAGTAGATATTAAAATGGTAGCTATGCTACCCATGGGTAATGGCGATTTTATAATTCCTGTAAATGCAACATTGCGTAAGCAACTTAGAAAAATACAAGGCGCTACAGTAATTGTAGCATTAGAAGAAGATGATGATATTTTGAAGTTGTCTTCTGAATTATTAGACTGTATTAATGATGTGCCTGAAGCTGCGGAGTATTTTAATACACTCCCACCATCTCATAAAAATTATTATTCTAATTGGATAAAATCTGCAAAATCACAATCAGTTATTGCAAACAGAATTGCAACTGTAATAAAAGCCTGCTCTATGAAAATGAGCTATAGTGAAATGATGAAAGCTTATAAAGAAACAAAAATAAATTTTAATTAATTACATAAAATCTTTGCTAGTTGGGTATGTAATGCTTCTGGCTTAAATGGTTTTAAAGCATAGTCTGTAAATCCTTTACTGAATAAATCGGCTTCCATATTATCGTAAAGGCCAGCGGTAAAAGCAATTATTGGTGTAGTTACACCTAATTTTTTTATTTCTATTAAAGCGGTTCTCCCATCCATTATCGGCATCTCTAAATCTAATAAAATTAAATCAAAAGTATTTTCTTTGCATTTTTCATATGCTATTTTGCCATTTGCAGCTTCTGTTACTATTACGCCCCATTTCTGTAGCATCATTCTTGCAACCATCATATTTACAGGATTGTCCTCAGCCAATAGAATTTTTTTGTCTTTTATGCTCAATGTTTTTGACTCAATATGGTCGTTATTAATTTCTGTTTTCTTATTTATTGGAAAATTTATTGTTACAGAAAAAATACTGCCATTTCCCTCTATACTTTCCACTTCTAAAGCACTATCAAATAACTTTGCTAAATTATTTGATATGGTTAAGCCCAATCCAGTACCTCCATATTTCCTTGTAATATCAGCATCTGCTTGATTAAAACTTTCAAAAATACTTTCCATTTTATCTTTTGGTATTCCAATGCCAGTATCGGTTACGTCAAAAAGTACTTTTGCATTATTATCATCTCTATTCATTAATGTAGCATTCAAATGAACACTACCCGTCTCTGTAAACTTAAGTGCATTGGAAAGTAAATTATAAAGAATTTGTTGCAAACGCATATCATCTGATATTACATTAAACTCCTTAAGTCTTGAGTCTATATTTACTTTATAATGCAATCCCTTTGCATCAAATAAGTAGAAAAAAGTATTGTACAATTTTAGAACACTATCTTTTACATTAAAAGAATTTTGACTAAGCTGTAGTTTGCCAGATTCTATTTTACTGTAATCCAATACATCATTTACTAAACCTAACATATGTTCCGATAAGTTTTTTATTAGGTCTATTTGTTTTGTAATTTCATTTAAATCGCCACTACTTAATAAATTTACAGTACCCACAATACCATTCAAGGGAGTGCGAAGTTCATGGCTCATGGTACTTAAAAATACAGCCTTAGCTTTTGCAGCTTGTTCTGCGGCATCTTTAGCCGCTATAAGTTGTAATTCTTTTTTTCTATTACTTTTAAAAATCGAATAAGTGTATATAACAAGTATGATACAGCAGCATATAGAATTTATCCTATTTACGAGTAGGTGTACGCTGGTAGATAAAGGGAAAGGTTTGAAATAAAAAGAAGGTAAAAAAATTGTAAGCAAAATGATGCTAACTAAAAAAAATATCGTGAAATATAAAAAAGGTTTTTCTTCTTTAGGTTTAAAAAACAATTGTAAGCAAAGTAGTAGAGGAAAGAAGTAGAAAAACATACTTGTTTCATTATCCATCAATTTGTGGTATGTAATAACCACTAATGCATTGGTACATAAAAAAAGTGTTTTTGCTAAACTATGCCTGCCCATTTTGTTTAGCAATAATACAGCCGTAATAAATAGTGAGTAAACTCCGTTTGTATATACTATTCTTGTAAAGTCATAATATAAACTATAAATAGTTGTAAAAAGAAAAAGTGGTAACAATATGAATACAAACCTGTTTACTAATTTTACTCCGTTTAAATACTGAACGTCGCTTTGTATATTGTTTTTTGAATTGAGTGAACTGGGTAGCATTAATATAAAAGGTAAAAGTAAATTAAGTCAATAAGCCATTTTTGCAAAATCAAATATATACTATTAACGTGTAGATTATTAATCTATTGTACAAAAAACCTTTTTTGCTCATTATGCTAAGTTTACTTTTCTGTCACCTCTACTATATATTGTAAAACTACTTTTCCATCTACAATTATTTGAATGGGAAATGTATCTTCTTTTTTAAAAATAAATGAAAATCTGATATCTCCATTATTATTCTCAAAATTCATAGGCTCCTCCTTTTGTTTTTTCTTTTCATCTCCTATTAAAATTGAAATTTTTCCAACTGTATTTTCATTATTTATAGAAAATGAGAATGGAACAGGTTTAGTAATTGTTGTTTTAATAAGCCCAGTAAGTGGCAAAATTTTGCTCATTTCCAAACCTATGGCTTCATTGCCAATAATAGGCAATGCATAAAAATCTTTCAAATTTTTATTGCCAGTACCAAGCTGCCAAGCCATATTATCTGGAAAATATATTTGGTTAAATAATTTTTTATCGGCAAAAAAATACTGACTGGTAAAATGTTTTGTAAATGATATTTGCTTTGGATCTAAAAAACCACTTGCACGGCAGGCATCAATATAGTACCAGCTTTCAGGGCTTTGGCCAAGCTGTACTACATTCCAAGAATAATTTTTTTCGTCAGATTTTTCGTTTATTTCGGCAGTATTATTTTTTACATATCCGTCCACACTTAGGCAACGAATTTTTGCATAGCTACACATTTCCTGTACAAGTAATGAGAAGCCTAGCGCTGTAGCTCTTCGCAGTTCAATAACTTTCTCTGGTAATTTATTTCTTTCATCTTGTTGCTTTACTGCTTTGGGGTCTATGGCAATATTGTTGGCTATCCAATAAAAAATGGCTCTTGCTTTTTCTTCATTGGTAGAAAAACCCTCTGTAATAGTATCTGCTATTTCTGCTACATTATATTTTGTGAGCGCCCCAAATTTTTGAACCTCATCGTCTATTAACTTATATTTATTGGGTATAATTTGAGCAAATGCAATTTGCATAGTTAAAAATGCTGCAAAGAGTAGTATGGGTTTTTTCATTCTCAAAAATAAGAATGGTTTAGTTAATAATTGTACAAAAATGACGTATTGGCAAATAATGGTACGAAACATATATATTACACTTATTTATATATGATAAATTATAATAAAAAACACCTTTTTGTTTGTTAAATACAGAAATAAAACCTTTTTTTGTACAAAAATTATCAAAAATGAGTAATATTCGTTTCGATGCAGTAAAAAAATTGGGCAATCAACCCAATCCAGTAAAAGTAGAAAATGCTTCAAAAATTACAGGTATTTTCAATGAAAATGTATTTACACTAGCCGCAGCAAGGCAATATTTGAGTGATGATGCTTATAAAAGTTTATTGGCAAGTACACGTGGTGGTAAAAAGATTGACCGTTCTATGGGCAATCAAATTGCTAATGGTTTGCGTGCTTGGGCAGAGAGCAAAGCTGTAACGCATTTTACACATTGGTTTCAACCGCTTACTGGTTTATCAGCTGAAAAACACGATTCATTTTTTACACTTAAAGGTGATGGTACACCAATAGAAGAATTTGAAGGAGCAGCATTAATACAACAAGAACCTGATGCATCTTCTTTCCCTAATGGAGGATTGCGTGCAACTTTTGAAGCAAGGGGTTATACTGCTTGGGATCCGTCATCGCCAGCATTTATTATGGAAATAGGCGATGGTAAAACATTGTGCATTCCTACAATTTTCGTTTCTTATACAGGTGAATCATTAGATACAAAAACACCTTTGCTTAAAGCATTGGTAGCATTAGATAAAGCGGCAGTAGATGTTTGTCAATATTTTGATAAAAACGTATCTAAAGTAACTGCCACCTTAGGTTGGGAGCAAGAGTATTTTGTGGTAGATGCAGGATTAGCAAATGCTCGTCCAGATTTATTATTAAGTGGTAGAACCGTATTTGGGCATGCGCCTGCAAAAGGGCAGCAATTAGATGATCATTATTTTGGTGCTATACCTGAGCGTATATATGCATTCATGTTAGATTTTGAAAAAGAATCATACAAACTAGGTATTCCAATTCGTACTCGCCATAATGAAGTAGCACCATGCCAATTTGAGTGTGCACCTATATTTGAAGAAACAAACTTAGCAGTAGATCACAATACATTGTTGATGGATATTATGCTACGTGTAGCAAAGCGCCACAACCTTGTAGTATTGTTGCACGAAAAACCATTTGCTGGTATTAATGGAAGTGGTAAGCACAATAACTGGAGCATGAGTACCGATACAGGTGTAAATTTATTGGCACCGGGCAAAACACCAAAAACAAATTTGATGTTCCTTACATTTTTTGTAAATACCATTAAAGCTGTTCATGATTATGCTAGCCTTATACGTGCATCTATTGCAACTGCTGGTAACGACCATCGCTTGGGTGCTAATGAAGCGCCACCAGCCATAATTTCTATTTTTATTGGTAAATTTTTAACGGATGTTTTAAAGCAAATAGAAGAAAGAGTAAGTGGTAATTTTGATGAGCAAGATGAAGCTATTTTGAAATTAGATATACATAAATCTATTCCAGAATTGATGTTGGACAACACGGATAGAAACCGTACTTCTCCATTTGCATTTACAGGAAATAAATTTGAGTTTAGAGCAGTAGGTTCTTCTGCAAACTGTGCTGTGCCTATGACAACGCTTAATACAGTAATGGCAGAAACGCTTAAAACATTTAAAGCAGAAGTAGATAGCTTGATAGAAAAAGGAGAAAAGAAGGAAGTAGCCATTTTACAAATTATCAGAAAATATATTGTTGATAGCAAAAAAGTATTGTTTGAAGGAGATGGCTATAGTGCAGAGTGGGCGGCAGAAGCAGAAAAGCGTGGTTTGGAAAATGTGAAAACAGCACCACAAGCTTTGGATGCTTACGTAACAGATAAGTCGAAGGAACTATTTCATTCAAACCATATTTACACACACTCTGAGCTAGAAGCTAGACATGAAATAATGTTAGAAGAATATGTGAAAAAAGTACAAATAGAAGCACGTGTAATGGGTGACTTAGCAAGTACGCATATTTTACCATCTGCTATTAAATATCAAAATGTATTGTTGCAAAACATTATTGGTTTAAAAGATGCTGGGGTAGATGCCGCCGGCTATGCAAACCAACTAGAAATTGTAAAAGTAATTAGCGGTCATATAAACAACATAGCAGACAAAACAGAAGCAATGATACAAGCTCGTAAAAAAGCTAATGAGATTACTGATATTCGTAAAAAAGCAATTGCATATTGTGATGAAGTAAAAGGTAAGTTCTTTGATGATATTCGCTACCATGTAGATAAATTAGAATTGATGGTAGATGATAGTTTCTGGACACTTCCAAAATATAGAGAAATATTATTCTTAAGATAACAATATAAAAGCCCCGAAATTGATTCGGGGCTTTTTATTAACAAAAGAATTGTAATAAATACCAAATAAGTTCGTTTACATGATATAAAAAGACAATACTATGAAAAATTTAAGTATCATCTCTACAATCGCATTCTTGCTTTTAGTTGCTATTGTTGTTGCAAATTTTGCTGTGGCATCTTAGCCTATTAAGTTGAAAAAAAACAATAATTTATAAAAAAAGTATGTTAGGTATTATGTTTAACTAGAATTTGGTATAAAACTTATGCAGCTTTACCATTCACTATATCGTTAATAATATCTATGTGATGTTTAATATGGATATTAAGAAATTTTATAGCTTGTTTTAATTTTAGTTTCCCCAAAGCAGGGTGATCTACATACGAATTACTGTTTAAATCGGCAAGCTCCTTTAATTTATCTTTTACAAAATCAATATGTCTTTCTAGTTTTTGTTTGTCAAAATTTCTTCTTGGCATAACTGCTTTGGGTGCTTTCTTTTTTCCTCTCGGTATTTTATTTATTGTAAATACAAGTAGTCTAGAAAAGTTAAATTTCCATGTATACTCATCTGGGTTAGACCTCAGTATCATTTCTATTATAGAATGCGTTGCCAAAAGTATATGCTCAATATGCCAACCAACGCTTACTTTTGATACATCTTCATTTATAATTTCAAAATTTGGAATTTTAGTTTCAAGTTCTTTTATCAGCAATGCTAGTTTATCCATTTTGGTAATATTGATTTTTATCAAATATACTAATGTTCAATTTTAAATTTTAGCTCAGTTAGTAGTTGTAGCAATTGTAATTACGATAAAACATACTTAGCTGTTTGAACAACAATTTTACAAAATATTTGGGGTGAAATTCTATATAAATACAATAAATAAATATATTTTATTCTTTTATGCAACATTTGTTTAATTACATTGTACCTATATATACAAACAATTAAGTCATTTGCAACTAACCACTATTATACATACAGATGAATTGGTAAAACAATGCTTGCAAGGCGAAACTAAAGCATATAGTGAATTGTACCAGCGCTATTGCAAAGCAATGTATAGTACTTGTTATCGTATTGTGAACCATGTGGCAGAGGCTGAGGATGTATTGCAAGATAGTTTTATGGATGCTTTTAATAATTTGAAAACTTTTACATACGAAAGTACTTTTGGAGGTTGGCTCAAAACAATTGTAATAAATAAAAGTATCAATCATTTAAGAAAGAAAAAATTAGATTTAGTAGATATAGATAAAGTGATTACAGAAAATTTAATGGAGGAAAACGAAGTAAAAGAAGAAGAAATAATATACAAAGTAGAAGAAGTGAAAGCAGCTATACAACAATTACCAGATGGGTATAGAACGGTTTTGAGTTTGTATTTACTAGAAGGCTACGACCATGAAGAAATTGCTGAAATTATGCATGTAGCTACTAGTACTACACGCTCTCAATATATACGTGCAAAACAAAAATTATTAAAAATTTTAGCTAAATAAAAAACGATGAGTAAGAAACTTGAAGATTTTATAGCGCAAAATAGAGAGGAGTTTAATGATTATGAGCCGTCCCCAAAACTGTGGGATAGCTTGCAAAAAGAATTGAACAACAAGCAAGTTGTAACTATGCAGCAAGCTACAGTAAAAAAACTTGCCATTTACAAATGGGTAGCTGCTGCATCTGTTACTTTATTAATAGGCCTTAGTATAATGGTATTTACAAAAAAGGAAACGGTAATACCTGTCACTGAAACAGTGAAAACAACGAACCCAGAAATTAAAACTATAACAAAGCCTGTAGATACGATTGTATCTAAAAAAGCAGCTATACAAAAAGAAGAGCCTTTAATAGCAAAAGCAATATATAAAACGGAGACGACTGAACCAAAGCAAGCTATTGAAGATAACACAATGCAAGAGGAAATGCTAGCCTTTAAAAATACTCAAAAACATTTTGCCAAACTAATAAATTATAAGGAAAAAGAAATAAAAAACTTGGCAAAAAATAGCCCTGAAGTTTATAAGAATTTTTCTGCCGATATGGAAGGTTTAAATAAATCGTACAAGCAATTAAGTAAACAATTGCCAAATACACACAATAAATCTGCATTAATAAATGCTATGATTTACAACTTACAGATACAAATCGATTTGCTCAATAAACAATTAATTATTTTAAACAAAATTGAATCATCACAAAAAAAAGAACGATATGAAAAAGATATTTTATCTATTTAGTATAGTATGTTGCATAGTGCTCACCAATATAGATGTGGCAGCACAAACAGCTTATAACGAAAAAGAATTTGAAAAAAAGAAGTCTATTACACAAACGTATGACTTGAGCGGAAGCGATAGGGTAGCACTTGACAATAAGTTTGGCAATATAAAAATAAATACTTGGGACGATAGCAAAATAAAAGTAGAAATAGAAATTGTAGTAAATGCAAAAACAGAAGCTAGGGCTACAAAAATAATAGACGGGATTACCATAAATCACAGTAAAGAGAATGGGGTAGTGGTATTTAAAACAAAAATGGATAACAATAATGTAGATGGCGATAAAATGGATAAAGGATTTGATGATAGTGATAAAGCTATGAGTGATAAAACCAAAAGTAAAAATGGTGGGTGGGGAAATTTAGGAATAAAGATAAACTATAATGTTTTTTTGCCAAGTACAACTAGCCTAAAATTGCACAATGAATTTGGTAATACTGCACTCACAAACTATGCAGGTGTGTTAGATGTGCATAATAAATTTGGAAACCTTTTTGCCGAAAATTTGTCAGGCAGCGAAAACGAAATACATGTAGAGTTTGGGAATGCAGAAGTGAAATCTTTATCTCAACCAGACCTTACTGTAAAATTTGGTAATTGTGAATTGACAAATGTAGTGGGTAAAGGAGTATTAAATTTCGAGTTTAGTGGAGATGTAAGTATAGGCTTAGATAAAAATGTTGGAGATTTGAAAATTAAAAATTCTTATTCTGAAATTGAATTGAACCTAAATGAAAATACGAATGCAAATTTCATTATTAAGTCATCTTATGGAGAGGTGAGGAGTAAAAACAAAAGTTTAGTTATTAAATCTGACGATGACCATGGTAATCATAACCAACATGGTAATCATAACCAACATGATGATAATAACAACCGTTGTTGTGATTTTACCAAAAATTATAATGTAAGTATGGGAACTGGAATAGCAAAAATAAATATTAGCAATAATTATGGCAAGATAAAATTCAGATAATAAAGCAAAGGCATAAAAAAAGCTGACTTCATTTTGAAGTCAGCTTTTTTATGAAATTATTTTCCGATTGGTTTATAATAGCCAAGTGCTTCTGGCATGTAGCCTTGCAACCTTGCTATACGGCCTTCATCAGAAGGGTGGGTAGATAAAAATTCAGGTGGCTTTTGGCTTTTATCGCCAGCTGCGGCCATTCTATTCCAAAAACCAATTGCCTCTTGAGGGTTATACCCAGCCATAGCACAAAATAATAAACCAAAATGATCTGATTCGTATTCTTGGTTTCTTGATTTAGGAAGTAAAAATCCAATTTGAGCACCTGGTGCAAAAACAGAATTAAAAATATTATTAGCCTTACTATTATTAGATGTAAGTGCATCGCCTAGTGTACCAAGCCCCTGCGCTACTAATTCTTGGCTCATTCTTTCGTTACCATGAGAAGCAACGGCGTGCGTAATTTCGTGACCAAGCACTACAGCAAGTGCTGCCTCATTTTGTGTAATTGCCAATAAGCCTGTGTACACAACAACTTTTCCACCAGGCATGCACCAGGCATTTACTTGATTATCGTTTACCAAATTAAACTCCCATTGGTAGCCATCAAGTATATTACCTTTACCTTGTGCCGTATAATATTGCTTAAGTGCATTAGCAATTCTATTTCCTACACGGTTTACCATTTCAGCATCTCTACTTGCAGATGGATTAACTACTTTGCTAGTAGACAAAAAACTTTTGTATTGAGTAATAGCTTGTGCTTGCAATTCGCTCTCAGGAATAAGGCTTAATTGTTTTCTTCCAGTAACAGCATTTGTACTACAACCTGCAATTATTGCTGCCGTAGAAATAAATAGTACTATTTTTTTCATTTTGGGTGGGTTTTGAGTACTGGCAAGATAAACAATTGCCATACCAAAAGTTCTTAAAATTTTGTGTAAATTACTTATTGCGGCTTTTACGCTTATCTCTATGTTTTAAGATTGGTACACGGCTTTCTACTCCTCGTAATAATTTACTAATATTTTTTTGGTGTGTAAGTATTACCAAAACAGCTACCAGAAGTGCAAATATGCGATACAGTAATTCATCCTCATTCCATATCCATAAAACTGAAATAGGTAGCATAACACCAGCAAGTATAGAACTTAATGAAACAAAACGAGTAAGAAATAACACTAACAAGAAAACACCCACGCAGCTAAGAGCTACTACTGGCTGTATGGCTATAATCATTCCAAACAAAGTGGCAACACCTTTACCACCTTTAAAATTTGCCCATATTGGAAAAACATGCCCAATAACTGCCGATAAGCCAAGACCAATCATAAAATTAGTACGTTCCAAACTATTTACTTGTAAAATATAATAAGGCATGAGGTAGAAAAGCCCTACTGCAAACATTCCTTTTAGTATATCGCAAAACATTACAATGGTGCCATATTTTTTCCCAAGTACCCTAAACGTATTGGTAGCACCCATGTTGCCACTACCATAGTCTCTAATATCTAAACCAAAATATTTTTTACTTATGATTAGCGCAGTAGGAATAGACCCTATAAGATAAGCGCATATGATTAGTAATAATTCTTTCATTTGTTATTTGTGGATTAATACGGATAGCAAATATAAAGAAATTGTTAAGGAATAATGGTGTAAGATGAATATTTAGTTAACCATTAACGCACAAAATAGCTAACCAATTATCCCTTTTAAAAATTTCGTTAATTGTAATGCCTTCTTTTTCAATAACAGATATAATATTTGATTCATCGTGAAGCATTATTCCACTAAATAAAACTGTTCCATTTTGTTTTGTAGCTGCTTTTATAGCTAATATGTTCTCAGAAATGATATTGAGGTTGATGTTAGCTAGCATAATATCAACTTTCTCTACTTGTGAGGGTATAGTTTCTGCTTTTAAAAGCTCAATATTTTTACAATTGTTAATAGCAGCATTTTCTTCCGCATTTTCAATACTCCAATCATCGCAGTCTATTCCTAATATCTGTGTAGCTCCCATTTTGTCTGCCAAAATAGCCAATACACCTGTGCCTGTGCCAAAGTCAATTACAGTTTTGCCAATAAAAGTAATTTGGCTCATTTGCTGTACCATTAAAAAAGTGGTAGCATGATGGCCTGTACCAAAACTCATTTTAGGTGTTACAACAATATCGTATTCAAACCCTTTTTTTGCCTCATGAAAACCTGCTCTTATATAAACAAATGGTTTAGATGAATTTGGGTATGCAACTTCTATAGGTTCAAAATCTGCTTCCCAAATAGCATTCCAATTTTCTTTTTTAATAGTTGATTTAATATAATTTGTATTTTTTATATTAATTATTAAGTTAAATACATTTTCATCAAAATTAGCTGATGGTATAAATGCTTTTAATTCGTTCACTTCTTCTTCAAAACCATCGAAACCTATTTCGTTTAGTTGGGCTATTAGTATTTCGGATTGCTCTTGGGTGATAGGGGTAAAGTGTATTTGTAGGTATTCCATAATTTTTCTTTGTTATTTTTTAAGTGATAAGTAAACCATTTCACTGTCTTTCTTTAGCTCCACAAAATTAAATTTCTTTAGTAAATCAATAGAACTAGTATTATCTATGAGACATTTTGCAGTAATTTCATTTACCATTTCATTTGAAAAAGCCCAATTTGTAAGCTTTTCTACAGCCTCATTTGCATATCCCTTTCTTCTTTCTTCCTTTATAATACCATATCCAAGGTCTATACTTCCTCCATCGTAATTGAATCCTTTAAATCCTAAATCGCCAATCACTTCAAGGGTATCACTTTTAATAATCATCCAAGACTCAAATCCAGTTGGTGATTCAACTTTCGATAAATTATTAATGATTTTAGGTAAAGTTTCTAAAACATCAATATCTGGCCAGCTTTTACCTTTCTTAAATCCCATTTTATATATGTCACCAAAATCGTCATTAATTATGTTTTTGCAAATTTGTATTGTAAAAGGAATTAGAATTAATCTTTCTGTAACAAGTCTATCTATTTGTAATGTTTGTGCTTTTATCATTTAGATAACAGTTTTTTTATGCTCTGTCTGAACTTTATAAAAAGGTAATTTTCAATCTTCTAATTGACTATAAATAATTTTATCCCAGCCACGATTCGAGTCTCTACAAAACGTTTGCTGATGGTAGCTTTGAAATATGCTTATCGTACCAAAAATGATTCCTTCACCTTGGTTCAAGTCTTTTCAAACCAAGGTGGAGATAACCTTAAATTCTATATTTTATCAATAGAATTATAGCAAGCAATGCATAGTAATTAGCTTTTGTATATGTATGCTGTATTGGTGCTATAAAAAATGTATAAATAAATTGCTACACTTTATTATAATTGCTTAAACTCCTTAAATAAATCAACCTTATTATTCTCAATTAAAGTTTGATACGTTTTCCATTTTCCACTAAAGAAAGTATTTATTTTACTAACAGCCTCTGCAATTTTATCTTCTGCTTTTTTTACCAATAACTCATCACTACTTGTTGGCTTTGCGTTCTTGTAGTTTATGTTATCTAATGCTTCTTCAAATGCAGTTAAAACTGTTTCTTGTGGTATTTGGCCGTAACCTTGGCGTTCAATTTTTTTACCTTTTACAAAATCATTTATCGCTTTTATTTCATCTTGCATTTTTTTGCATTGCTTTCGTATGCTATCGGCAATAGGGGTTTCTATATCTTTTAGTTGTGCTTCATACTTTTTGGTAATTTCTTCTGCATCTGTCAATTGGTCTATACCTTGTGTAAGTTTATCAGCTGTTTTTCTTAGACTTTTAGTTAAAGCTTTTTGGGCTAAAATTATATCTGTGTAATCAGCTGTTCTAGGGTCTGCTTTTATTACAATAAAACTAGAATCTTGTTCTTTATTAAAGTTTATTACAATTTTATATTTGCCCGGCATTACAGTATACCCGCTTGGTTCATCATCATTTGGTTTTGGTTTTTTAGAGCCTGGGTATCTAAAACCTTTTTCATCCATACGCCATGTTTTTTTATTAAAGCCAGTATCTGCAGGCCAATTGAGTGTGCGTATCAATTCGTTTTGCATATTGTATATTTTTACAACAGCAGTATCTAGTTTTTCTATTTTTTTATTGGCTAATGTCGTATCGGTTGCTTTTTTAGCGGTAGTATCTTTTTGTTTTACATTAGCATAAAAATTAATAGCAGCACCAGCTTTCTTATTATCAGCATCCCACACTCCCCATGTACTCCACTCATAGCCGGGTTGATTTTTGTAGGTTACTTTGTACGCATCATTATTGTCGAATGCTACTATATTTTTTTTCAATAAGCCATTTTGCGAAGCCAATTTTCTTAGCGGTCTAATATCATCTAAAACATACATGGCTCTACCAAATGTTGCAATACATAAATCTGCTTCACGCTCTTGTATGGCAAGGTCGTAAGTACTCACGCTTGGGTATCCATTTTTAAATTGTTGAAAGCTACCAGCATTATCAAAGCTAACCCACAAGCCTTGCTCTGTGCCTACAAAAATTAAATTGGGTTCTGCAGGGTCTTGTATCATACACAATGCATAGCCTTTTGTATTTTTATTTTGCAAAATATTTACCCAAGTATTTCCATAATCAGTAGTTTTAAAAATCATAGCAGCAAAATTCCCTCTCCGATAATCATTGGCTACAACATAAGCCTCACTAGCTTTGTATCTGCTTGCACGTACTTGTGGCAACCAGCATCCCTTTGCTAATCCTGTTATTTTGTTAGTAAGATTGCTCCAAGTTTTTCCACCATCTTTAGTAAGCTGTACTTGCCCATCATCTGTAGTCACCCATAAAATATCTTTGTTTAATTTGCTTGGCTCTATGGCTAAAATGGTACAATGATTTTCTGCACCAGTAATGTCAATACTTATTCCTCCGTTTTTTCGTTGGTCTATTTTTGTGCTATCATTTGTTGTAAGGTCAGGGCTTATAGTTGTCCAATTATCGCCTTTATTGGTACTTTTATGTACAAACTGGCTACCATAGTAAATTGTATTTTTATCAAACGCATCTTGTGCTATGGCAGCGTTCCAGTTAAAACGCATTCTATCTTTATTAATCGTATTTACTACACTTGGTGGGCGAATATCCCATTGCTCACCTGTAATAATATTGTACCTACCTACATTACCACCTTGGCTCATAGCATAAATCCAATTGGCATCAACAGGGTCTGGCAATACATCAAAACCATCGCCACCCCAAAGGCTTTCCCAGTAATAGTTTTTTAATCCACTTTGTGTCCATGTGTATGCGGGACCACGCCAGCTACCATTATCTTGCATACCACCCATTACATTGTAAGGAAGTTCATTATCTACATTTATATGATAAAATTGTCCTACTGGTATTTTCTCATCAAATGTCCAATTCTTTCCTTTATCTCTCGAAATGCCTATGCCGCCATCATTTCCATCAATAATAAAATTAGGATCCTCTGGGTGTATCCAAAATGCATGATGGTCTGGGTGAATGCCATTGTAAGGAATTACTGTCTTAAAAGTCTTTCCACCATCTTCACTCATGCTTACAATTTGATTTATAAGCCACAATCGATTTTCATTTTTTGGATCAGCAATTATATCTTGAAAATAAAAACTTCTGTTGGCAGTATAAGCGGCATCTTCATTTACTTTTTCCCATTTGGTTCCGCCATCATCACTTTTGTACAATGCACTTTTTGTACTTTCTATAAGTGCATAAACTCTATTGGGCATATCATGGCAGAGTGTAATACCAATACGACCATAGTTACCTGTTGGCAATCCACCTTCGCCATTTAATTTTTTCCATGTTTTTCCTGCATCCATAGTTACGTACAGGCCGCTTCCTTTTCCACCACTATTTAAGCTCCAAGGTGTACGACTATGTTGCCACATGGCAGCAAATATTTTGTTTGGGTTTTTACTATCCATAATCATATCTGCCACACCACTTGTATCATTTGTATACAAAACTTTTGCCCATGTTTCACCCCCATCAGTAGTTTTAAAAACACCTCGCTCTGGGTGTATGCCATATGGGTTGCCAATTGCTGCTGCATAAACCACATTAGGGTTTGTAGGGTCAATAATTACACGATGTATGTTTCTAGTTTTTTCCAAGCCCATACATTTCCATGTTTTGCCTGCATCTATACTTTTGTAAATGCCTTCTCCGATACTAATTGAGTTACGAGGATTTCCCTCGCCAGTACCCACCCACACGATGCTTGGATTGCTTTGGCAAATAGCAAGGCTGCCAATGTTTTGCAGAGGCTGTTCATCAAAAATAGGTGTCCAATTGTTGCCAGCATTTTCTGTTTTCCATACGCCACCACTGGCAGCGCCAAGGTAAATGGTATTTGGGTCGCTATGCAATGCATCAATGGTTGTTATGCGACCACTCATACCACTCGGGCCAATGGCTCTTGGTTTTAGGGTTTTAAATTGTTTGGAAAGATCTACTGTTTGTGCCGTAGCGTTAAAAAAATGGCAGAGCACAATCATGCTGAAAAGTATTCTCATGTTTATTTTTTGTAATGATTCGTCTAAAATTACTCAAATTGAAGATAATGTGGACAAGATTTTTTAGATGTTTCACATATTAGAGCAGCATTTCTGTATAATTTCTTGTCATAATTCATAATGATTTGTTAATATAAAACATTACCTATATTTTCGTTCAAATTAAAAAACATATATGAAAAAAATCGGACTATTACTATTATTTGTGTTGTTTTATACAGCAA
The DNA here is from genome assembly GCA_031408295.1 of Ferruginibacter sp. Classification (GTDB taxonomy): domain Bacteria; phylum Bacteroidota; class Bacteroidia; order Chitinophagales; family Chitinophagaceae; genus Ferruginibacter. The sequence goes on along the minus strand of JANNVW010000022.1, from coordinate 50,423 downwards.
ATATAATAGCACAAGCCACTTTTAGTGGAAAAGTGCAAGACAAAGATGGCAACCCACTCGTAGGTGCAACTGTAAAATCGAAAACAGATGTTTCAAAAACAAACGAGACAGGTAGCTTCTCAGTAAAAGCAAAAGCTGGTGAAACACTTTACATCAGTTTTGTGGGTATGGATTTAAAAACAGTGAAAGCCGCTGAAGCTATGGCTGTACAAATGACTATTGCCTCTAAATCTGAAACAGAAGTAATTGTAACAGGGTACACAACTAGGTCTAAAAGAGCAAATACTGGTTCTGCATCTACAGTTACCATTGATGATATAAGAAGTCAACCCATTGCTTCATTTGATCAATTATTGCAAGGGCAAGCTCCAGGGTTAAAAGCCATATCCAATTCTGGTCAACCAGGGGCTGCGGCACAAGTAATTATTCGTGGTAGAGGTAGTAGTGCAGCATCAGTAAACCCATTATATATTCTAGATGGTATGGAAATTACACCACAAGATTTTGCAACACTTAACCAAGGCGATTTTGAATCGGTAACGGTATTGAAAGATGCAGTAACAGCAGGTATTTACGGATCAAGGGGTTCTAATGGAGTAATTGTTATTACTACTCGTAGAGGTAAAGCAGGTACTACAAAATTTAATTACGATTTTCAAATAGGGCAATCTAAATTTCCTAGAAACAAGTTGAAATTGATGAACACCCAAGAGAAATTAGATTACGAAAAAGTAAATGGTAATCCTAACGGTTGGACACCTAGTGAGTTTGATTCATTGTATAAAATAAATACAGATTGGGAAGATGTGTTTTTTAGAACTGGGCAAACACAAAGCCATCAATTAAGTGCAAGTGGTGGTTCTGATAGAACAAGATTTTATACTTCACTAAGTTACCTCAATCAAACAGGTACTGTACAAGCTACAGCGTTAAAAAGATATACTGTTCGGTTAAATTTAGAGTCGGGTACTGAGAAAGTGAAATTTGGTATAAATACATCTGTAGGTTACTCAGAATTTACAAATACTACAGAAAATAACCAAGGAATAGGTTCGCCACTAAACTCAATAAGATGGACACTACCATACTTTACACCTAAAGATGCAAAAGGTAACTACGTTGTAGACCCTACTGGAAGTGCACAACCAAATGCATTGAGGGAATTGTTAGAAAACAAAAGAGAGTTTCCACAATTGAAGGCGATAGGAAATGTTTTTGGAGAATATAATCTACCAATTAAAGGTTTATCGGTTCGAGCAACTTTAGGTATTGATTATAGGAATGACCAAACCACACAATTTAGTCCTTCTACCACTTTTATTGGAGCGTTAGCTCCGGGTGGAAAAGGTAGTCTGTTTAAAGCAAATTCCAATGCTTATCGTATTACTAATACAAATAGTTTGAACTATAAAAAAAGCATCAATAGAATACATGACATTACAGTAATGGTAGCACAGGAGTATATATTACGTAAGTCAAATGGTTTCAACTATACTGGTTATGGTTTTACTGAACCATATTTTCAAAATGCAGCAGGCCTAACTCCAGGTAATTCCACAAATGGTTTTATACCTTTAGTAGGTGGGGGTGGAACTGAGAGGAGAATTAATTCTTACTTTGCTGATGCAGGTTACAGTTATAAAAATAAAATATTTGCAAATTTTAATGTACGAAAAGATGTATCCTCTGCACTAGCAGCTAGTAACAAATCTGCCCTGTTAGGTGGTATTGGTGCTGGTTGGATATTATCAGAAGAAAATTTTCTTAAAAATGTTAAATTTATCAATTTCTTCAAAGTAAAAGCTAGTTATGGCTCTACTGGTAATCAGGAAATTTTAGGTGATTTTGTATCTATTTCTACTATAGGTAAAACTTCATATAATGGTCAAAATGGATATTCAGTAAATACCCTCCCCAACCCTTTTTTAACATGGGAAACTCGAACTACTGTTAACTTTGGTGTAGACTTTGCTTTATGGAAAAACAGAATAAAGGGTGGGGTAGAATACTACAACTCAATAACCAAAGGATTGTATAATTTTGAAAAAGTACAAGCTACTAGTGGTTTTACAACAAGACTTTCCAATAATGGTAAACTAAGAAATAGAGGTATAGAGTTAAATTTGTCGGTGAACTTACTTAACTACAAGGCATTTTCTTGGACAGTAAATGGTAATTTTACATACAATAAAAACCAAGTATTGGAGCTTCCAGATGGGCAAAAGGAAACCCAAGATGCAAATGGATTAACTGTTACAAAAATTGGATCTCCCTTACTTTCATTTAAAGTAAATGAATATTTAGGTGTAGACCCTGCAACTGGTAATTCTATCTATAGAAATGCAAGTGGTGGTAAAACAACTGCCTATACTCCATCTGATGCTATTGTATTTGGAACCAGCGATGCTCCCTACTTTGGTGGTATTACCAATACTTTTCAATACAAGGGTCTTCAGTTATCTATTTTTTGGACGTATGCTTTTGGAAACGAAATTTACAACAATGATAGGGTAAATGTAGAAAACCCTAGTTATATAGCATCTTCTGTATCAAGAGATTTACTTAGGGAGTGGAGACAACCTGGAGATATTACAGATATACCTAGCACAAAGTTTGATAAGTTTGAATCACAAACTACAAGATATTTAGAGAATGGTAGCTTTTGGAGATTGCGTAATGTAGAGCTTGCATACAACCTTCCACAAAGTTGGATGAACAAGGTTAAACTTGGATCTGTAAGAATCTTTGTGCAGGGACAAAATATGGTTACCATTACCAAGTTTAGAGGATTTGACCCTGAGATAACCAACCCATCTTTGGGCGGTGCTCAATACCCAACATTGAAAAGTTTAACTGCTGGTTTAAATATTGGGTTTTAGGCGTTAATTATTCACTACAAGAACAAAAAAAAATTTAAAAACTAGTTTCTTAAAAATAAAAAATTATGAGAAATAACACAAAATATATTATTTATCTATTAATGTTGGTTACAAGTTTTACGGCTTGTACAAAAACAGATGTAGCACCAGAATATACATTAGATGGAGATAAACCAGCTATTGATTTACAACTGGTAGAGGGAGAGTTGAATGGAGCTTATGCAGCTTTTAGAAGTGCTGACTATTACGGAAGTGCTGGCAGCTCTGCTTTCTCTTCTCTACCAGATATTATGGGAGGCGATTTTATAGAAACTTTGGAATCTTTTGGAAATCAGAAAGTAATGAGTAATTGGAATTTTAATTCTGATGAAGCATTGGTTGAAAATACTTGGGCTGCTGCTTACAGAATAATTTCAAGAGCTAATAGAGTATTGAGAGATATAGATTTATTTGCTGCTGAAAATCAAAAAAAGGTGAACAAAATTAAGGGGCAAGCATTAGCTATAAGAGCTCATGTGCATTTTGATATAATGAGGTATTGGGCACCGGATTTTAAAAGAAATAGTACTGCTTTATGCGCACCATACATGGCTGCATTTGAGAGCATACCAACCAAACCTATAAGAATTACAGTAAAAGAATATTATGACAAAATATTTGCTGATTTGAATGCTGCAAAAACCTTACTTGCGTCTGCAAATATTGATGCAGCAATCAATACAACCGCTAACCGTTCAAAAATTGACCAAACAGGAGTTTATGCGATGCTTGCACGCACTAATTTATATGCAGAAATGTGGAATGATGCAATGGTAAATGCAGACCTAGCATTAGCAGCTAGACCTATAGAAACATTAGCTAATTTTGGAAAAATTTGGAAAGATCAACCAACAACAGAGGTGATATGGTCTTTTAACTTTGCTACCCAAGCGGAAGGTGCTCCATACGAAAATGTATATTTTGTAAGAGGGAATAGATTAGCTTACCAACCCACATATGAGATGGTAGACGATTTATCTTTATATGCTTTAAATGACGGTCGTTTTGATAATTATATGGTTTACAATTTAGAAAGACCAAGATTATTGAAGTACATAGGCAAAGATGCTGCTGTGGATGGGGTAGTTGATTGGAAAGTATACAGAGGAAGTGAAATGGCTTTGATAAGTGCAGAAGCAAAAGCACGTATTGGTGGAATGGATGCATCTGCATTAACAACTTTAAATGGATTGCGTTCTAAAAGATATTTTAGCAGTAGCTATCCCAACCCAACCACAAATGCAGCTTTGTTAACAGAAATATTAAGACAGCGGAGATTAGAATTATTTGCAGAAGGTCATCGTTTTTTCGATTTAAAAAGATTGGGTAAGTTAACAATTACAAAATCAGATTGTGATGGTTCAATTGCTGGTAATGTATACCCACCATCAATTATTTGTTCACTACCTAGTACCTCTAGATCTTGGACCTGGCCTATACCATTCAATGATATTGTGGTAAATCCAAATCTTTCACAAAATTCAGGATATTAATTAAAAACTAAAGTTTAGAAAATGAAAAAAATATTAATAAATCTACTGCTAATTTTATCAGTTATAATTTCATTTACAAGTTGTGTAAAAGAAAAATATAATATTGCGTACGATGAAACAAATTTGGCTAGACCAATTGTAGAAATGCCTAATTCACCCACCAATAAAATAAATACAAAAAGTGTAGATGGTAGTGTACCATTCTTTGAAATTGATTTGGATGAATTAAGAATAGCACCTAGATCACAATATAATGGAGATATTACAGTTGTATTAAAACAAGATCCAGTAGCCGCTCAGCAATTTATTGATGCAAGACCACAGTCTGTTCCACCTGCACCACCACTGCCTTCAATTGCAGTAATACCAAATACAGCATGGAGTATTGTAAAAACAAATTATACCCTCAATGCTGGAAATAAAAGCGAAAGGGTAAAAATTAGAATAAATACTGCCTTAATACCTTCTGGAAGAGTAGCAATAGGCCTTTCTATACAAACTGCTAGTGGAGCAGAAATAAGCGGGTTGTATAAGTCTGTAGTTGTGGAACTAAAAGCACAAAGCCAATATGAAGGTGATTACCTTGCAACTGGTACAAGAACCAACTATAACGGTCCAACAGTTGGTTCTGGAGTAGCATCGGTTCTAACTATTGATGAAGCTAAATTTTTAGCAACATTTAATGTTGGTACTGTAGATGGTTTTATGGGAGATCTAGCATTTGTTCCTTTTTATTATTCGTTGCAAGTTAATCCAACAACAAATGCAGTAACAGTTCTTCAAAGTCTTGCCAATCCATTAGATACACCTCCAACTGTTGGAAACAATGGCACTTGTACTTATAACCCAACTACAAGAACATTTACATTGAATTACTTTTATTTAAATGCTTCTGGAAATCTTAGGCAAATAACGGAGACATTGGTTAGGCAGTAGTTTTAAAAGTGCAAAATTATCATATAAAAAAATGCATCTGAAAAGATGCATTTTTTATAAGTTCTAATCCCAAATTAAAGGCATCTCTATACCCATGGCTCTGCAATAAGAAAGCATTTGCCCAGTGTGTACTGCCTCATGGTAACTTATTCTTTGTAAATAGTCACCCAGCTTTCTTCTCTGATTTTTTTCAGTTCTCACAATTTCTATGTCAGAAAAATCTTCAGCAGAAAATGATTGAATCGTTTTAATAAAATGTTCTCTATAAGGTTTTGCAAAACCCAATTCATCTTGCAAGTTTGTATAAGCCCTGTTTTCCCAAGGCGAAACATAATCCCCAATATTGCCACTCTTTTTTACAATAATATGAAACAAATGCTCACCTTCTAATACATGTCTTATCATTTCTATGCAAGACATGGCTTTCTCATCAGGCTTCCAGTCATAAAATGATGCAGGTATTCCACTCCAAAGTTTTATGCTTCGTCTTCTTATTTCTTCAAAGTTTAAAATGAATAATTCTTGCTGTGTCATGGTATATTTTTATTATTGATACTCTCCATACTCCACCCTCAACACATCCGCAATTTCTCCCAGCGTACAAAAATGCTCCACAGCAGTTACAACAAATGGCATTAAGTTATCCGTTCCTTTTGCAGCAATAGCAATACTTTCCAAGCATTGTGTCACTTTTGTATTATCCCTTCTTTGTTTTAGTTCTACTAGTTTATCTACCTGTGTTTTCTGTATGCTTTCATTAATTTTAAACACAGGTGTTTTGTACATTTCTTCTGTTACAAATTTATTTACACCTACCGAAGTTTTTGCGCCGCTTTCTATATCTTTTTGGTATTGATATGCACTAGCCGCTATTTCATCTTGCATAAAACCTTGCTCTATGGCTTCTACACTTCCACCCATTGCGTCTATTTTTTCTATCAATTGCCAAGCTGCTTTTTCTACTTCACTTGTAAGATTTTCTACAAAGTAACTTCCAGCAAGGGGATCTACTGTATCTGGTGCACCACTTTCAAATGCTACGATTTGTTGCGTACGCAATGCAATTTTTGCTGCTTCTTCAGTAGGTAAACTTAGGGCTTCATCGTACCCATTCGTGTGTAAACTTTGTGTACCACCCATTACAGCCGCTAAGGTTTGTATGGTTACTCGGCAAATATTATTTAGCGGCTGCTGTGCAGTAAGTGTACTGCCACCTGTTTGTGTATGAAAACGGAGCATCATCGCTTTCTCATCTGTAGCACCAAGGTCTTTCATAATTGTAGCCCACATTCTACGTGCTGCTCTAAATTTGGCTACTTCTTCAAACAAGTTATTGTGTGCGTTAAAAAAGAAGGAGAGGCGTTTACCAAAAACATCTATATCCAAACCCTTTGCCAATGCAGCTTTCACGTATGCTTTTCCATTGCTTAATGTAAATGCAATTTCTTGCACTGCCGTACTGCCCGCCTCACGTATATGATACCCCGAAATAGAAATCGTATTCCATTTTGGCACATCAGTACTACACCATTCAAAAATATCGGTGATGATACGCATAGATGGTTTCGGCGGATAAATATAGGTACCTCGTGCAGCGTACTCTTTTAAAATATCGTTTTGTATTGTGCCGCTAATTTTTTTCAAATCGGCACCTTGTTTTTTAGCAAGTGCTACATAAAAAGCCAGCAAAATAAAGCCCGATGCATTTATCGTCATCGATGTAGAAACTTCTTCCAAATTTATGCCCGCAAACAAGCGCTCCATATCTTCAATACTATCAATGGCTACGCCCACTTTGCCCACTTCTCCATCCGATAATTCATGATCACTATCATAACCAATTTGTGTAGGTAAATCAAACGCAACGCTTAGCCCGCTTACACCTTGGCTCAATAAATAGTGATAACGTTTGTTGCTTTCTTCTGCTGTAGAAAAACCTGCGTACTGCCTCATCGTCCACATTTTTCCTCGGTACATGCTTGCTTGCACACCACGAGTAAAAGGAAAATCACCAGGTAAAGAAGCATCAGCAGTTACAGTATTTGCAACTGTATATAATTCTTTTATTTCTATTCCTGAATCCGTAGTTATTTTCATTAGAGTACTTAGTATTTTGTATTGAGTACTTATATAGTTCTCAATAGATGAATTTTATTTAATTTTTTTTAAGTATAATGAATAACGTTAGTCGCTTGTTTTCTTGTCTTAATGCTCAATACAAAATACTAAGTACTAAATACTTTCCTCCTTCATCACCTGTTTTGCCTCATGTTGTATAGCATCTAGTACTATTGTATTCAATTCTGCATTTTGTGCAAGACTGTATTCCAAAATTCTTTTACTCAAATCTAATGAGTTTGCTTGTGGTGGCAGCATCGATGCCAATTGATTTATCACATATACATTTTGATCTTTTAATTTTGTAATAGCTTGCCATACTTCTTTGCTCACATAAATCTGCTGGCTAATATTGTGTTCGTATTCCGATTTCAAATTTTGTATTAACACGCCATGCATAATGGCAGCACTTTCTCCGTGTGCCTCTGCATTTGTAATCATGTTTCGCAAACCTGCTCTTTCTGCAAAAACTGCTAATCTTTCGTAGGCCAATAATTGTAATTTCTTCCCCTCAGGATTAAGCTTTTTAAGGTAATCCCTCAATTTTGTTACTTCCCATATTAAGTAACCAACACAGGCAAGGCACGCAAACAATAATATATTGCCACCATTCTTGAACAATTCATCCATTTTTATATTTTTTAGATTGTAAAAATAACAAAAGCAAGTTTAAGTTTGGTGTAGATTTTTAGCGTTACTAGAATTTATTGCCTTTAGCAGATTTGTTTAAATTATTGATTGGTATTGTATTTAATCAATATCTACCCAAACAAACACCGTTTTATCTAGTGGTTGTTTAAAATATGATTTCATAGTGATTGTAAAATTACCTGAAACAATATCCACTTCGTAATAATTACCCATAAATCGTTGCGCAATTATTTCCCCTTTTATAGTATCCTTTCCCTCAGTTGCATTTACAAATTGTTCAGGTCTCACGTAAATGTCTTTTGAAATAGAACCAATTTTATAATATTTACTGTCGTCTTTTTTAATGATATTGTACTTTCCAAGCAACCCAGCCGCATATTCGCTCACAGGATTTTTATATACTTCCTCCGCAGTTCCTTTTTGTATGATTTTCCCTTGTTGTAAGACCAATATTTCATCTGCCCATGGCAATACATCCGCTGGCTCGTGAGATGTCATCATACATGTAATTTCAAATCTTGTACAAACATCTTCCACAACTTGTTTCAAAATATTTCTGTGTATTAAATCTAGGTTTGAATATGGTTCATCTAAAATTAATAACCTTGGCTTTGAAATCAATAACCTTGCTAAAGCTATTCGCTGTTTTTCGCCACCAGAAAGCTCGTAGCTATTGCGTTTCATTAAATGGTCTATTCGGCAAATTTTATAGAGTTCATTGGCTTCTTCTTGCGAAAGTTCATTCGCATACAAGAGCAGTTCTTCCATTCTATAATTATTGCGCAGCTCAAAATGTTGGCTTAAATAAGCAATACCTTTTTCTCCAGCTACTAATTGCCAATCGGGACCCAATACTTTTTTACCATCAAAAATAATTTCGCCGCTTTTGTGTTGTATAAAACCTGCAATGGTTTTTAGTAGTGTGCTTTTGCCAGAACCTGTTTCTCCAATGATTGCAATTTTTTGCAAGTGCTTTTGGGTGAAATTTATATCTTCTAAAGCAAAATTGCCGAGTAGTTGTTCAGAAAAAAGATTAGAAACGGAGAGGATTTGCATGTTTGCAAAAATAACCGAAATCAATCTATTTTTGCAGCCTACTTTTCATGTAAAACCAATCCTTTTCCGTAACCAACAGTATCTCTATACATTTGTGGAGATACATCTGCATTTGTTTTAAAAAAACGACTAAAATAATATTCATCATCGTAGCCAAGCTCATAAGCTATTTCTTTGATGGCTTTGTTGGTTAGATACAGCTCCCGTTTTGCTTCTATAATTATTCTTTCAGATATAAGCGCTGTTAAGGTTTTGTTGAAATAAGTTTTAGTGATTTTTGCCAATGCTTTAGCAGAAATATTTAAAGCATTTGCATAGTCGCTGGCAGAGTGTTTTGTTTTAAAATCTTTTTCTATGGCATCTTTTAAGTTTTGTAAAATAAAAGGTTCTTTAAGGTCAGTATATGCAGTGCTAGGGGTAGATAATTGTACTGTTTTTAACCGAGAAGCAGTTATTAGCAAAATTTTTAAATACGAAACCAATAATTCATACTGCGCCAACGCTGCTTGTTGCATTTCTGTTTTCATTTGGGCTATAAGCATATTAAAAGTTTCGCTAGCTGTAGCATCTATTAATGTAAACGGTGGCTCATAGATATTATTAAACAATACGCCATTGCAAGCCACTTCTTTTTGGTGCATGTGTATGCAATAAAAATCAGGATGAAATTGAATGCAAATTCCATTTAAGTTTTCATTACTTGCAAACATAAATGGTTGGTAAGGTGCAAAGGCAAACAAAGTATTTTCCACAAAGTCATATTCCGAAAAATCTGATTTTACATTTCCTTTGCCAGAAGTAACCCATACAAGGCTGTAATAATTATTTCGTTGAATATGGTCAAACGAACTTTTATCTTCAAAAGAAAATATTTTGAAAGCTAGATTCCCATTTTCAGGATTTACCAATGTAAAAACATCTGTAGCCATGTTTATTTATTTTAATTTTCTATCTTTTTCATCTATTATCAAATCATTAATACTTGCAAATCGTTTTTGCATGTAACCATTTTCATCAAACTCCCATAACTCATTTCCATAGCTTCTAAACCATTGCCCTTCGGCGTTTCGCCACTCATATTCAAAACGTACCGCCATTCTATTTTCTCTAAAGCCCCACAATTCTTTTTTAAGTGTATAATCTAATTCTGTAGCCCACTTATTGTTTAAGAATTGTTTTACTTCTTCTCTACCGTTTATAAACTCCGTTCTGTTTCTCCACTCGGTATCTATTGTATAAGCTAGGCTTACTTTTTCGGGGTCTTTTGTATTCCATGCATCTTCGGCAGCTTGTACTTTTTGCAAAGCAGTTTCCATGGTAAATGGTGGGAGTGGGTGGCGTTGTTGTTCCATGTATTTTTATTTAAACGTAAAGGTAGTTGCGAATTTTTAGTACAACTACCTTTACGCAATTATATTTTAATTAGCAGTAACTACAGGAAAATCAATATCTGTATTTGCCGTATTGTTAAAGTAATTTGTAAGAATATTTAATGCTACATGCCCTACAATTTCTCCTACTTCGCCTTCAGTAATACCTGCTGCTATAACTGTAGCTACATCTTGGTCATTTACCAATCCTTTTTTGCTTACCAAAGTTTTTGTAAACTTCAATATCGCATCTGTTTTTGTATCTGTTGCATTGCCATGTCTTGCAGCAGTTAGTGTATCAGCTTCTATTTTTACAAGGTTTGCACCTATGTATGTGTGTGCAGATAAGCAATAGTTGCAACTGTTGCTTTCCGCAATTGCAAGTGCTATTAATTCACCATTTTTTGCGCCAAGTGTTCCACCACCCAATGCACCACTAAGGCTTAGGTATGCATCCAATGCTGCCGATGAGTTACCCATGGTTCTCATCATATTTGGAACCATGCCTAGTTTGCCTTCAATTGCAGTAAATAATTCTTTTGTTTTGCCTGTAGCTTGTTCAGGACTTAAAGCTGTTAAACGTGCCATTTTATTTGTTTTAATTTGTTGTCGTTATTGACAATACAAAGGTGCGTTCAACTAAAATGTTTTCAAATGGAGGAAGGGCGCAATGTGATGGATAATTTTTTCTTGGATATTATTTTTTGTAATATTTATTTATTTGTAATACCTCTGCAAGTAAAAGCAGGTTTTAGCTACAAAAAAATACCCCCGAATTTCTTCGAGGGCATGTTAAGAAAATAAATATTTTATAGAAAACACTTCAACGAATACAACCCACCTTCATATTCTTTACGATTGTATTCTAACTTATTTTCATTAGGGTTAATTACTAAATCCATCCCTGCTAAAGGTATCCGCCCCATCAAAGGCTCTGTATTGCCAGGTAATACAAATGCTCCGGTATAGCAAAATCTATTACCAAAGCGTATTTTTATACCACCAATCATTTCTCTTTTTATTATTGAACCATCAGCTAGCGCTACGCTAATCATTTCTCCATTTCTTAATCCTAATTTTTTTTTTATTTCTTCATTTATTGATAATCCAACGGCACTAGTATCTACCAATATTACACCACTCCAATAGCGAATGTCAGTTGAAGACATTTCACCGGCTTGAATTTTGTATTCATCATATTGGTTTATTAATTCTATTGTTGCGTATATGCAATACATTGTATAATAGTTTGTATAAAGTTAGTTTTTTGTAAAATCCTTTTTTTAATAAGATGAATTATTTGTTAACAAACAGAGTTTATTTTAGCATAAATGCATTGCCCCGTGCTTTAGCACGGGGATGAAGAATATATTAAAAAAGGGACTTTAGTCCCGGCAGTATTGGCATTGGGGCTGAAGCCCCTTCGTAAAAGATTATGGAACACCGACCTGAAGGTCGGTGCAATTAAAATAGCTTTAACCCAAAATTATTTTATTCATTAGTGCTCAATAACATATTTTTTAAAAAAAATACCCCCGAAACAAATTCGAGGGCATCTTCAAAATATCATTTAAGAAAAATTACTTTTTCGTAACCCTAATATCAATCCTTCTATTTTGTGCCATATGCTCTTTGCTATCATTTGGTACAAGTGGAAACTGAGGACCATAACCTTCCGCCTCAATTCTGTCAGCAGCAATACCCAGCTTTACCAACGCAGCTTTTGCAGCTTCTGCTCTTTGCTTGCTAAGTGTTACATTCTTTGTACTATCACCACTGTTGTCAGTGTAGCCACCCATTTTCACACTCATATTATTGTAACAAGTAAGCATTGTTGCAAGCGTTTCCAATGTTTTTTCAGAGCCAGCTTTTAATTTGCTGCTACCGTTTTCAAAGTAAACATTTTCCAATGTAAACCAATCTGTTTTAGCCAACATGCTTGTATCGTCTGCTTTTATTTTTTCGTGAAGTCTAAATAAATCGCTACCAGTAGCCAATGTTATTTTAGCATCATTGGGTAAGTCAATAACTTGTGGTGTGCCTAATTCATATTCAAAATCACCAGCAGCATTTACACTGCCTTTTGGAGCAACAGCACCAGTAGCAGCACCTTCAGTAGCTTGTGCATCTTTTAATAAATCGCTCGTTTCAGAAACCACTGCAGTAGCAGCAGTTGTACCAGCGGTCATCTTCATCAAAGTTTCCATTTGTGCTTTTCTGTTGACTTCAATTTTGCCAGCATGCAATTTTGCAAGGGTAGGAGCAATAACCAAAGAAACAATACTCATCAATTTAATTAAGATATTCATTGATGGTCCAGATGTATCTTTAAAAGGGTCACCCACTGTATCACCCGTAACAGAAGCCTTGTGTGGTTCTGATTTTTTGTAATACATTTCACCATTTATTTCTACCCCTTTCTCAAAAGATTTTTTAGCATTATCCCAAGCACCACCAGCGTTGTTTTGAAATATTCCCATCAACACACCACATACCGTAGCACCTGCAAGAAAACCACCCAACACTTCAGGGCCAAAAACAAAACCAATAATCAATGGAGATAAAATAGCAATAGCACCAGGCAACATCATTTTCTTTAACGATGCTTCTGTAGATATAGCCACACATTTATCGTACTCAGGTTTTCCTGTACCTTCCATAATACCAGGTATAGTGCGGAACTGACGACGAACTTCTTCCACCATGGCCATGGCAGCTTCACCCACGGCTTTAATAGCCAATGACGAAAATATAAACGGAATCATACCACCCACAAATAAACCTGCCAACACATCAGCATGATAAATATCTATACCATCTATTTTTGCAATACCAACAAATGCTGCAAACAAAGCCAACGCCGTAAGAGCAGCCGAAGCTATCGCAAAACCTTTACCAGAAGCAGCAGTCGTATTACCAACTGCATCTAGGATATCAGTTTTCTCACGCACATCAGCAGGCAACTCACTCATTTCTGCAATACCACCAGCATTATCCGCAATAGGACCAAACGCATCTATTGCCAATTGCATAGCCGTCGTAGCCATCATACCCGCAGCTGCAATAGCCACACCGTATAAACCTGCAAAATAATATGAACCATAAATACCAGCAGCCAATACCAAGATAGGAAGCAATGTACTTTCCATACCCACAGCCAAACCTCCAATGATATTTGTAGCATGCCCTGTTGCACTTTGGCGAATAATACTCATTACCGGACGCTTACCCATTGCGGTGTAATATTCTGTAATTATACTCATCAACGCACCCACTGCAAGACCTACCATTATAGCACCAAAAACTTTGTTAGGTGTAAAAGTAAAACCACGCAATACCATTGTTTCAGGCATTAAAAATTGTACTAAAAAGTAACAACCAATTGCAGTAAGCACCATCGAACCCCAGTTGCCCATGTTCAATGCATTTTGTACTTTGTGCGTACTCAAACCTGCGCTATCACTTATACCTACGAAAAACGTACCTACAATAGATAATATAATTCCCATAGCAGCAATAAGCATTGGTAATAAAATTGGTGCAAACCCACCAAAATTATCAACACCACTACTAATTGTTTCTCTACCCAAAACCATTGTTGCCAAAACCGTAGCCACATAACTACCAAATAAATCAGCACCCATACCTGCTACGTCCCCTACGTTATCACCTACGTTATCTGCAATCGTTGCAGGGTTACGAGGGTCATCTTCCGGAATACCAGCTTCTACTTTACCCACAAGGTCAGCACCCACATCGGCCGCTTTTGTATAAATACCACCACCCACACGAGCAAACAATGCAATAGACTCAGCGCCTAAAGAAAAGCCCGTTAATATTTCAATTGTACGCTCCATTTCCACACTATCAACCCCAGCAGTTGGCGCAAAAACCATTTTTAAAATAATGTACAAACCACCCAAGCCTAGCACCGCTAAACCTGCAACACCCATACCCATTACGCTACCACCAGTAAACGACACAGAGAGTGCTTTGCTCAAACTCGTACGAGCCGCTTGTGCCGTACGTACGTTGGCTTTGGTAGCAATTCTCATACCTACAAAACCAGCAAGCGCACTAAAAAATGCACCTAGTATAAATGCCAATGCAATGCTCCAATGGCTACCTTCGTTGCTAGCACCCATTACCCCTAAAAGCAATGCCGCTACTACTACGAAATACATTAAAATTTTGTACTCAGCCTTCAAAAACGCCATTGCGCCTTCAGCTATATAAGTACTTATTTCTTTCATACGGTCGTTGCCCGCATCTTGCTTAGATACCCAAGCGTACTTTACGAAAGTGTACAACAAGCCCACAATGCCCATTGCAGGTACTACGTAAATTAAATTTTCCATCATATAAATTGTATTTTTTTGGTGGGCAAAAATAGGGAAAAACAGGCATAAATGAGACTATTAGATGTGAGATGTTAGATTTTTGATTGTAGGATTGCTGATTTTTGATTGGAAATGCAGTACGTAATCCTTCAAATACTATAAAGTTCTTCAAAGTATTAGGGACTAAAAGTCCACCTTTGGGGGATTTAGGGGGCTTCTTTGTGGCTGCGCCCTTCAAATCTATACTCAACATTTGTCAGGGCTCTCCGTAGCACTCCTCGTTCCGCTTCGCTGCACTGTGGGGTACTACTTCCCATCCCTCAGCCTTTGGGCATTTTATCTTTAGTGGACTTTTATTGTGGCGGATATATAGCGTAGATTTATGTAAAAAGTACAGGTGGTGTTCAAAAAATAATTCGAAATCTTGGCTCAATTATTTAATAATAATAAACAAAGAAAATTTCTGTTTTTGAGTTAATAGCTTTTTTTATCTATTTTTATCAAATGTTAGAGAATATTGAAATATCGAATTTTAAATCTATTAAAAACATCAAACTCGAATTGGGTAGGGTTAATATTTTTATTGGAGAAAATGGAAGTGGTAAGTCTAATATATTGGAAGCAGTAGCTTTTTTAGGCAGCTATATTGCAAATAAGTCCGATGATGAATATTTATCAAATAGAGGAATAAGATTTACAGAACCAAATAACCTGAAATCTTTTATAAAAAATTTTAAGTCAAAACACTCAATAATTTTTAGTTTTAAGTTTGGAGAAATATTATTTGATAATGTAGAGTTAAATCATGTAGAAGGAAAGTGGTCAAGCGATAAGATGCAACAAATAATTAACAATAATTCATTAAGTAATTCACTAATCAATTTTAACAATGAATTTCTTCCTACAGAAATTAATAAAATTAATGAACTTAAAGAAAGATTAAATTCTAACAAATCACTACCTGAAATTGATAAAGTAAATTTAGAATCTATTATAGATAAAATGTATAAAGCCTTAATTGACACTTCTAAATTAGCTGATAAAAAAACAGGACTTCCTCTTTTAGAAAATTTTCTTATTTTCTCTTTAGAGAATACTAATTTAAGAAGTTTTTCTGATGAGGGACAAATATTACCTCTTGGAATAAAAGGGGAAGGCCTGTTTAAAGAAGTAAAGAGGTTATTTGAAAAAAATAACAAAACACAGATTAATCAAATATTAAAAGAATTAAAAATATTGGATTGGTTTGAAAGTTTTGAAATACCGAAGTATTCTTTTCCAGGTGAGAAAGCATTTCAAATAAAAGATAAATATTTAGCAGGTGCAGCAAATTATTTTGACCAAAGATTAGCTAATGAAGGCTTTTTATATTTATTATTTTATTTCACTTTATTAATAAGTGAAAAAACACCTAGCTTTTTCGCTATTGATAATATTGATGCTTCTTTAAACCCAAAATTGTGCAGTGAATTAATAAAAAGAATGACTAATATTTCTAAAACTAAGAAAAAGCAATTTATTGCAACTACACATAACCCATTTATTTTAGATGGTTTAAATATAGAAGATGACACACAAAGATTATTTGTAGTAAGTCGTAATATAAATGGCGAAACAATTGTTAACAGAATAAAGCCAAAAGAAAAATTAAGTATTCCACTTTCTGAAGCTTGGATGAGAGGATATTTAGGAGGCTTACCAAATAATTTTTAATTATGCAAATTGCTTTAATTACAGAAGGGATTACCGATAAGCCAATAATTGACGCAGCTTTATATGCTTATTTTTCTAAGAAAAAAACTGCAAACACTTATACTACAAATTCTTTACTTCCAGAAAAAAAAGAATCTGTAGGATGGACAAAAGTTTTACACTACTGCGGTACAGATAGATTTAAAGGTGCATTTGCTTTAAATGATTATATACTAATACAAATAGATACAGATGCACACCTCAGTAAAGGTTTTGATGTGCCTATTCAAGCTAATACAAAAGATTTAATAAATGCAATAAAATCTAGAATTATTGATGCAATTGGAATTGAGTTTTATGAGTTATACCAAACTAGAATTATTTTTGCAATAAGCGTTAATCAAATAGAATGTTGGTTGTTACCATTTTTTGCAACCACAGTTTCTCACAAAAAAAAGGATGTTAATTGTTGTGCTACGGTTAATAAATATTTGCTAAAGCAATATAATTTTTCCTTAGACTGTACTAATGATGCAGGCGGTTATCCTTTTTATTTTGAAGCTGCACAAAAAATTGCAAATCGTAAAGTGTTTTTTCCTTCATACAAAGAAAATGAAAGTTTAAAATATTTTATTGATAAAGAGTTATCAAAAATTATTATAGAATAAATTTTACTTTGCCCCATTGTAAAATTTATAATTGCAAATTCAATCAAGAAAATCTCCCTAACACATAACCCAACCTTATTACCTTATTCAACCCCACAATAAGGTAATAAGGTTGTTTGTTTTTATGGTTGCTTTTTTCTACTAAGGTTTGCCTATCAAATCGTAAGCCACATATTCTTTTTCAAATACCATTTTGGGAATAAAATATATTACTTTTGTAATAGAATCTTAAAACATGAAACAAGTTACCTTACACATACCTGATACTAATTTTCCATTTTTTATGGAGTTAGCCAAAAGCCTACAATTTGTAAAAAAAATTGAAGAAACAAGTGCACCTACAAAAAAGCAAGTTTTACAAAATGTAAAAGCAGGGTTAAATGAAGTGGCATTATTCAAAAAAGGTAAATTGAAAACCACCTCTGCTAAAGACTTTTTGAATGAATTATAAAATTGAGCTTTCAGTAAATTTTAAAAAAGAAGCAAAGAAACTCACCAAAAAGTTTCCTTCTTTAAAGCAAGAGTTAGCTACTCTATTTACAGCATTAGAAACAAATCCTACAATGGGTACTCCATTAGGAAACGATATTTAAAAAATACGTTTAGCCATTGCATCAAAAAATAAAGGTAAGGCAGGAGGCGCAAGGGTATTATCTTTTGTAAAAGTTACTGCTACTACCGTACTTCTTTTCTCCATTTACAACAAAGGCGATATTGATAACCTTACAGGCAAGGAAATTGAAAATTTGATAAAAAAGGCAAATTGATTATTAAATTTAGTGTACCCAAATCTTAGTACAAAATCTCAAAAATACATTTTCCCACCTTATCAACTTATTCAATCTCACAATAAGATAACAAGGTTATTTTTTTATTGTTGCTTTTGAATCCACCAGTAGTAGTGAAATTTTTTTAGCTTTTATTGAAGCGGAGATTTTAGCAAACGTTTCGATGAGACTCAAGCCGGGGCGTAAATATAGAGAAGACTTGAACCGAGGTGAAGATATATTTACGGATTATTATATAAATTTCCAAACTGTAAAATGAGTTGCTACCAATCAAAATTTATAACAACCAAGTGTTGTTTTTAAATAGTAATTTTAGTATTTGAAAATTTAAAAAACTTTATTAATAATCTATCAAAACATTTATTACAATATAATATTACAAACTCTTTATCCCGATTGTTGTCAGAATCTAATTTCACCATTAAACTTAATTCTTTATAATCATGACTAATTACGAAAATATAACCCATGCAGGCATAGTATTTAAAGCTATTGAAAAAGATGAAGCTAGTAAGTTTATCAAAGATTTAAGAAATCTTAAAAATGAAATTTTAATTTATAATTTTTTTGATACCGCTATTTTCCCAGATTATAATAACAATGCTTTTTTTCTAATATGCGAAGAGGATGCAGCAGCCGATGCATTAGTTTTAGATATCCAAATAAAAGCACATCCGGAGATAAAAATTTTAGGTTATATTTTTCTTAAAAATCTAACGCTAGAAACTTCTTTGAGTGTTTTTGACAGCAATTTTGCACCCGCATTAATTGTGTTACAAAATCTTTCTTGCCTCCAAATTAAATTAGCAGGTAATCACCATTATATTGGCGACAGCATTATAGATTGCGATGTAATTTGGTGCAAAGGAAATACTGGTGCATTATATGTGAAAAACTGTATTATCGCCAATGTTTTGATTGTACAAGATATGTATGTTGAGATTAAAACAATAGAAACCATAAGTTGCATCGTTCATATAGGCAAGCACACGACCAATACTTTACGCAGTTATTACAACGAAGTACAAGAAATTATTAACGATTTATTTTTGGTAACCGATACACACGATTTAAAAGATGTGATTCACCCAGATTGTATTGAAAAGATAGAAGGTCTAGACTATTTAAACGAATCCAGCACCGATGAAAACGAGAATGTAAATATTATAATGCAAGTTGGAGGTTCAATCAGCAGAGATGATATTGATTTTGAATTAGAAAATCTTGATGCAGAAGTTGAGCAAGTGATGAATGATTTTGCAAACCTTAAACATATTTTATCTTCAAATTATTTATACAAAATAAACGAAAACGAAATGTATGAGTACCTTTTTGATGATGAAAATGTGCAAATTCGATATTACAATAAAAATAATAAAAATTTATTGTACACGCTAATGCAATTTGATGACAATGCTGTGGTGGGTGGCTTCGGCGTTTTTAATGAAGATGACAGCTTAAAATGTACTTTTCAAAACCTAAATTTATCCGAAGTTAATCCACTTTCAAAATCAATATTGTATCATTTTAATAAAGCAATATTATTATTTAAAACACAACTTGGTCCAGTAAAAATTACTTTTCCAAATCCTTTTGGTTATCCTATACCAAGCAAAGAAGATGTTACAAAACTGCAAGGTGAATATGGTTTTTCAGATAAGTTTGCCGCCTATTCAACGATACAAAATGGCTTTCTTGGAAAACTATTTGAAGAGTTCGAAAATATGGCTATGTATTTAGTGGGTAAGGAAACTTCGTATTCATTTCAAGATTTTAGTAATTTGTATGCTTTTAATGCTACGGACGAGTATAATGATTTAATAAAAAATCAGGATCATAATATTTTTATGGATTACTTTTTCTTTATTGGTAACGATTGTGGTGGTAACCAATTTGTAGAAGTAAAAACCGGAATACACAAGGGTAAAATAGGTTGTATAGACCATGATTTGTTTATTACCCGCAATAACATAGAAGAATTTTTTGAAGAATTAGAACTTGGAGATTATAAAGCGATGACCGAAAACGAACGGTATGATGCAATATTTGATGAAGACTTAGGTCTCATTATATTTCATGCCCATGATATCACCGATTTTATTGAAAATTGTTTTTTGTATTCCGAAAAAGAAGGAATAACGATAAAACTATTAGACCAAGATATAGAACCCAACGCAGAGTATCCAATAAATACAGAAAATGTAAATAATATAATTAATTACCGCTGTGTGCAAGATGTAGATGTATTAGAATTTGATATTGATGGTACAGAAGTAACCATTAAAAAACCTTATATAAATGAAAATGGTGAAGAGCTAGGTGATACAATCAACTTCTTAAACAGCACAGTATCTATTTTAATTATAAATCAAAAAGACAAGCCTACAATAATGTTTAATATAGGCGAAAGCGACTTTGCTTATTTTCAAACGGATAGCCCACAAATAGTACATAATTTTTTAAACCTCAACTGGCCTAAACTAATGATTGATATTGCGGAAAGAGAGAGCTACTGGACTGGGGAAGCAACAAATACAAATGCTATAACGTACGAAGATTTTGCAATTCAATTTGGCAATCATCAAGTACCAAAAGATTTAAAATTACTTTTTGAATTTCAGAAAGAATATGGATCAGAGAATTATTCGGAATGTTTTTATCTAGATACTCCTGACGATATTTCTTTAAGTTCTTGGAGCGAAGACGAAACGTTTTTAAAATCGTTTATCGAATTTGCAGCCGCCAATGGTTCGGGAAGTGTTTATGCGTATTGGCTTATTGATAAAAATATTGAAAACTGCCCAATTGTTGTTTTTGGTGACGAAGGTGGAATACTTGTAGTGTCAAATAACACTCAGGAACTAATTCATTTATTAACTTTAGATGTAGAAATCAGTGTAGGACTTTATGGGGTTAGTTTTTATAAAGAAGAAGATATTGACAAAGATGATGATTATGAATACAATGAACCAAGCCAATACAAAGAAGAATTTGCAGCTTGGGCGCAAACAAATTTTGGATTAAAAGCATTGGAAACAACCGAAGAAACAGAAATTATTGTAGAAAAAGCACAAACAAAATATCAAAGCAAACTAAATGATTTTCTAAAAAGTTTTGGAATAGAATTATAATTCTAAAATAAAATTTAAAGTTATTTGATTATGGAATAAATTTCACAGAATAAAATACTAAAAATTAAAACAAAAAATTCTTCTGTTACGGACAAATAATTTTGAAATTACACACGTTCAAAAATCACAACGCTAATTATCTTTAAAAAAGAGCATTATGACAGAAATATCTAATTTAATTTTGATGAGTTTTGCCCTCTTTTCTAGCAGACAGTCAGATAATAAACATATAGCTACATATGATTCAATAGTAACATTTAAAATGGAAGAAAAAATTTATTTTCCCGATTTTTCTATTGAATATCTTGGAAAGAAATCTGTTTCAGGACCTAATAATGCGAAATGGAGCATAACGACTTTCTATTTTAATTTAAGAAATGACAATCAGACTAAACAAATTTCTTGGAGTTTTGGCTCTGGAGAAATAGCACCTATGCCTTTTGAATTTTGTCAAAAAATTTTTTTTATCGAACTCAAGTACGCTGAAAAAATGAAAAAATGGCTTAAAGACAATGAACTTGTTATTGGCAAATATGAATGACCTAAAGGTAATTGGGTATAAAAAAATTGAAAACTGTCGGTATAAAGTTTAAGTGTAAAACTAAAAAATATATTGTAAATTATTTTTAAAAAATTAATTATGAAGTTTAAAAAAAATTGGTGGCTTTTCACACTACTATTTATTGCAAGTTGTATGGACAAGAGTACAATTGATATTGTTGATAAACAGAATGACAAAGTAGGCATTCTATTTGAACAAGCAATTGCAACAGAAAAACTAAGAATTGAAAACAAATTTTATGCAGGGTTAATGCCTAGTTGTACTAAGCGTATTGATGAATACTTTAAATCTATTAAGATTATCGAATCCTATGCTTCAGAAGGTACATCATCAAAAGATAAATTTAATAAATTGCAAGTAAGAATCACATTTAGTGATGGTAAAGTTGTGGAAGAACTTTATACAGGGGTTCGTGTAGTACAAGCCCTTGGTATGGGAGCTCAATTGTTGGTAAAAATGGAATTAATTAATGGCAAAGTGGTAAAAACTTATACCAACGGAGCAGAACTTAACAGCTCCCCCGCAAGCATAGTTCCAGATATAGAGGTAATAAAAGAAGTAGTGCTTAATTATGATAGAAAAATAAATGGGAGTGCTTATTATTACCCTGCCAAAACGCAAGAAACTGTAAAAAAGGAATGGGACAACATTCAATCTAAAACCGAACAGAAAAAGTAACCCTAAAAAATAATTTACAAAGTCTTAGCCTTGGTTTGTATCCACGAAACTTACGCTAAGCTCACTAGCAAAAATTAATAATTTCAAATAAAACTCCCCCAAACCTTAGTAGAAAATCTCCCAAAAATAGTCCCCAACCTTATTACCTTATTCAATCCCACAATAAAATAATAAGGTTATTTGTTTTTATGCCTGCTTTTTTCTACTTAGGTTTATTTAATTAACAGTTATTCGTTTCCTTTTATATTTTCAATTAAAATTATCGGAAGCATATTATCTATTGATATCTTAGTAGAATTTTATTTAGTTGATTAAACTATCTTTAGCCTTTAATAGATTAAATCAATTGACAATTCTAGATTTTATAAACACAAATCTTTCTATAACCATTACCAATTATAGCGACTTACCTTTTGGTATAACTCAAAAAACATTTTTGGAATCGCAAGTAATTTCTGATTATGGTAAAGTAGAAAACTATGTTTACTTTATAAAGAAGGGCATTGCGCAAATATCTTTAAACTACAATGATGGCGAGCGAATTTTCGATTTTATAGAAGAAGGAAATTTCTTAGGTTCGTATTCTTCTTTATTAACAAGGCAACCATCTGACGTAAGACTTACTGCCCTAACAAATGTAGAAGTAGAAATTATTGAATACACAGAATTACTAAATGCCTACAAGCATTCATTGCTAGCAAACCAGCTAGGGCGCTTGGCTACAGAAAGAGTTTATGTAAGTAATACCAAAAGAGAAAAAGATTTTCTTACAAAATCTGCTGAGCAGCGATACCAAGATTTGCTTGAGAATAGGCCTCACTTAATAGTATTATTGCCAGTACACAAAATTGCAAAATACTTGGCTATACAGCCAGAAAGTTTAAGCAGAATTAGAAAGCAGATAATTTCCTAACATGCATCATTTTTATTATCAATTTGTTTCATAAACTTTGTTTATAAAACAAAAGATATGCTTTTTTACAAAATAATAAAGAAACCTTTTTTTGGAAAATTTATGGTTCCTTGGAAAAGCCCATTGAGTGAGCAAGCAAAAAAAGAGTGGGAGAAAATATTTATTGAAAGTAAATCAGGTGCTACGCTCACTTGTTTATATGCAAAGGCAAAAACCGAAGTGGCTAAAGCTACCATCGTATTGGCTCATCCAATGGGTAAAGAAGCCAAAGGTTATTTTATAAAATATGGCTATACAGATTTGTTAAGAATTAATGGATATAATGTATTTGTTTTTGACATAAATGGTTTTGGCGAAAGTGGTATTGGAAATTTTTCTTTTTTTGAAGATATCATTGCTGTAAGTAAAAAAGCAAAATCATTAACGCCTGATTTACCCATTGGCTATCATGGTATTTCATTGGGTGGGCAAATGGCAACCATAGCTTTTACAGATATAGAGCATCGATATGACTTTGCTATTATAGAAAGTGCTGCTACCACATTGCAAGAATTTTGGAAAAAGTTTCCTCCAGCTTTTTATATTTTAAAATTCATGTATTTATTTGTGCCAAGGTATGGTCAAAAAATAAGTATGATAGATAGAATTACGGAAGTTAAAAAACTACAATCTATACTTTTTATTTATTCCAAAACAGATACTTGGGTTCCTTTTTCTATGGGAGAAAGATTTAATAAAAATTGCAATGTGCCATCATCCTTATGGGCTGTAGAAAATGCGGAGCATGCACAAATAATGAAATCTGATGCTAAACAGGAATATCAAGAAAAGATATTAGCTTATTTTAATGATGCAGTAAATTGAAAACAAGGAAGAAGTAGCATTTATTATTTAATTTATTTTTCATCTCTTGTAAGTTGAAAAATAAGTCGGTACGAAACCTTCTGGTATTTCTTTTTAATACTTGATTCAAAACTCATGTAGTGCCGCTGAATCTTTATCGAACATAACCCTAATCCCTTATTTCCTAAATGAGATTTGGAATACTTTTTATAATTTGCTTTGCAAAGCTGAAATACTAAATAAATTATCAAGAAAGAACAAAAACTTGTAGTTATAAAAATCCCCGCAACAACGTTACAGGGATTTTTAATAAGTGGTGCCCACGAAAGGAATCGAACCTTCACACCCTTGCGAATGGCAGATTTTGAGTCTGCTGCGTCTACCAATTCCGCCACATGGGCAACTTGCACAATACATTTAAAAGATAAAGATGTATTTGAATTGGGTTGCAATATTACATCATTCATCTAATCTCTCCAAAATACGTTTCAAATATTTTTTCTTGTAATAGTAGGCTTTTAGTTTTTGAAAGTCATTTTCGGTCAATAATGCAGTGTTTTCTATACTTAGGAGCGGTTGTATTTCCAGTAATAATGCTTGGTCATAGGCTGTTATTTTAGCCTCAATATCAGTTTCTTCTTCAAAATCTTCGTTAAGTTCCATCATTTCCATTAAAAAATCGGGTGGTAGGTTGTACTTTTCATCGGCAACAATAACAGCTTTTAGTTGTAAAAAATACTCTAGCGTTTTTTCTTTGTTGCTAAAAATATTAAAACCTTTGTTTATGGCTGCAGATTGGGTTAAGGCATTTTCTTTATCCTCTTCCGTTTCATTTGTGTAAAAATCTGGGTGAAATTTTTTTTGCAATTCAAAATATTTTTTAGAAATACCCTTTTTGTCAACAACAGGTGCAATAGGTAGTTCAAATAATTCGTAATAATTCATGTAGCAAATGTACGGAGTATAAAAAATGTAAGCGTAAATTGCCACACGAAAATTAAATTTCATGACAACAATTGGCTTAATACGAGAAGGAAAAATACCGGCAGATGCTCGAGTAGCGCTTACACCTGCTCAATGCAAATGGATAAGGCAACATCACCCACAGGTAAAAATTATTGTACAGCAAAGTAATGTGCGTTGTTTTACCGATAAAGAGTATGCAATAGCAGGAGTAGAGGTGAAAGAAGATTTAACAGAATGTGATATATTACTGGGCATTAAAGAAGTGCCTACTGATACGCTTATTGAAAACAAAACATACTTATTTTTTTCGCACACAAAAAAACTGCAACCTTACAATCAAAAATTATTACAAAAAATAATAGAAAAAAATATAACCCTTATAGATTATGAATGCCTAGAGCATGAAGATGGTGCCAGAATTATTGGGTTTGGATTTTTTGCAGGCATTGTAGGCGCACATAATGGTATGATGGCTTACGGCAAAAGAACTGGTACTTTCCATTTAGATAGAGTGAATTCAGGCAAGAATTTACAACACCTAATGCATACATATTTTGGGTTAAAACTCCCCATTATAAAAATAGCTGTTACTGGCAGTGGGAGAGTAGCGCATGGGGTTTTAGAAATAATGAATCTAATGGGCATACACGAAGTAGAACCAGAAGATTTTTTAGAAAAGGAATACAAGTATCCAGTGTATGTACATTTAAAAGGAGCAGATTTATACGAAAGAAAAAATAATGGAAAGTATAATAGAACAGATTTTCATGAAAACCCCGAGCATTACAATTGTACATTTAAACAATATCTTTCTAAAACAGATTTGTTAATGAACGGTATTTATTGGGAGCAAAAAATTCCTCGTCTATTTGAAAATGAGGATTTACAAAGCCCTCATTTTCGTATAAAAACCATTGCAGATATTACAGATGATATGGGCGGCTCTGTGCCATGTAATATTGGCGATAGTACCATTGCCGACCCAATATATGGGGTTGATAAGAATACCTTTACAAGAACGGCTCCCTTTCTTACAAACTCAATTGATATTATGGCTGTGGGCAATTTGCCTAATGAATTGCCAAGAGATGCTAGCCGTTACTTTGGTGAGCAACTTATAAAACATGTATTTACAGATTTATTTAGTGGGCAAGAAAGCAGATTGATAAACCATGCCACTATTGTTAAAAAAGGCAAGCTAAATGATGGCTATGAGTATATGATTGACTACGCTAAAGCCAATATATAAAAAATGCTAGCCTACAATTTTGTGAAACTTACCATCAATTAAGCTGAGTCAAGTTTTAAATACCAGCTTAAAAAACTAAAGGTTAATATTTAATTTTTTACACACATCATCAATAACTGTATGCTGGTATTTTCTAAGCTTTACTTCTGCATAAGGTTTTGATAAAATAGATTTTTTAAATCCCCGTAAAATGTATTCTGACGCAGTAGTGCCATACATTTTAGAAACTTCAGAAGTTATTTTTCTGCAATTTTCGTCTATCAATTCTTTTGCATTGTCTCTAACAAATTTCTTTTCTTCATTAAAAACCCGTTCTTTTTTTATTGGAGCATTCTTTTTATTTTCATCAATACTTTCTATTGCATCAAAAAAAAGTTTTTTATTGGCATCATCTTCTAATAATCTGCTGCAAAAGCCCTTTGTAAATGGATTGGCAATAAAAGCATCCTTGTTGTTTAGAATATCTTCCAATGTAGTATCGGTTGCAATATTAGATGGAGGTATATTATACGCTTGGGCTACCTGGTTTCTTATTTCAAAAATATAGAGCAATACCTTTTGTAAATAACTACCATATTTTATCATCTGTTTTGGAGATAGCTTTACTGTGTATTCAGTAACTACTACCGATTCGCAAATGATATTTTCTTCTTGCAGCATTTCTTCAACAGGCAATGAAATAGTTTGTGCTAAAAAATGTTTTTTTAATTTTAAAAGAAAAACAACATCATTGCTCGCATAAATTTGTTGAGCAACATCTAAGGGTCTTCTGCGCCAATTTGAACGCTGCATAGATTTGTCTAAAGATATATTTAAAATATCTGCTGCCAAATCAGAAAATGAATTGCCTGAATGATTATAGAATTTAGCAGCAATTTGAATATCGTAAATATTTTTTGGGCTGCAATTATTTATTTTTAAAATTTGTATGTCCTCAGAACAAGCGTACGCAATTTTACAAATATTGTGGTCTTCAAATATTTGCCAAAGCGGTTTCATATCTTCAATGGCCAATGGGTCTATTAGATAACATTTATCTCCGTCATAAATTTGAAGTAAAAAAAGTTTGAATCCATACTCTCTCCAAAATCTGTCAAACTCTGTGTCAAAAGCAAATTCTGCTTTGGTTGCTAATGTTTTTGATACTGCTAAAAGCGCTTCATTGGTATCAATAAATAAAATCTCTGTATCTCCGTTTTTTATCATTCTATCTTTTGTAGCTGCAATATATTGTTTAAATGTACCCAACAATATAAAATGTATGCAAAATATAAATTTTACATTAACTTTATTCCAATCATTTTAAATCAAAAATATACACTTTGAAATTACTATTGCAATTCTTTTTGTATTTACTTTTTTATTGTGGGCAACTTAATGCACAGCCAACGGTAATAATAGCTTCGTATGATGCGTACAAAAAAACCGTATTGGCAAATGCTAAAAATGAAATGATTGATTTAAAAAAATTACTACCATCAATTGTTTTAGACTTAAAGTATGCCACTAAAGATAATTTTACAAATAAAAAGTTATATAAAAAAGCTACTACAACTTATATGCGCATGGAGCCAGCCTTGGCTTTGCAAGAAATTCAATTTTATTTAAAACCCCTTGGCTATGGCTTAAAAATATTTGATGCTTATCGTCCTTATGCAGCTACACAGCTTATGTGGACGCTGATACAGGATGAGCGATATGTGGCCAACCCAAAAACGGGCAGTGGACATAACCGTGGCACAACGGTAGATTTAACATTAATTAATTTAAATACAGGCTTAGAAATGCCAATGGGCACAGGTTTCGATAATTTTACAGATTCATCGCATCATGCTTTTACCACTTTTTTGCCAGCGCCAATAGCTGCCAACAGAAATTTATTAAAGACAACGATGCTCAAATTTGGTTTTAAAGCTTTGGAAACAGAGTGGTGGCACTACGGATGGATTAGTGGAGATGTATATGATGTAATGGATGTGAGTTTTAAAATACTCCAGAAAAAAAGTTTCTAACAACCGATTTTTTTTTAATAACTTGGGTCAAACGCTGATTGAATTATTTTCGTAATTGGCTAGAATCAACAAATCAAATTATATTAATTCATACTTTATGATATCAAAGAATAGAATAAAACTATCTTTTCTAGTGACTTTTGTTATTTATTTGATTGTTTTAAGCGGTTGCTCTTTTTCTAATGCTAAAGCCAAGCAAGAGTATAGTGTGACTAGCCAAACAACTTACGACATTATAATAGTGCCTGGTATTCCTTTAAATAATGGTGTATGGGATAAAACAATGAAGGGTAGGGTTTACTGGTCTAAATATTTATACGATAAAGGTATTGCCAAAAATGTGATGTACTCTGGGTCGTCTGTTTATTCTCCTTACTACGAAGGGCAGGTGATGGCTCTATACGCAGAGGCTATTGGAATACCTAAAGAGCATATTTTTTCTGAAACATTGGCAGAGCATAGTACCGAAAACATGTACTATGGTTACTACAAATGTTTAAAACTTGGTTTTAAAAAAATTGCTTTAGCTACAGATCCTTTTCAAGCAAAGACGCTGAAAAGTTTTGCTATGCGCAGGCTAAGTAAGGATATTGGTGTTTTTCCTATCGTATATGACTCTTTAAAAACAATGGAAGCGATAATGGGCAATCCCGTAATTGATTATGCAAAAGCATACAACAAAGATTTTGTACATATTAAAGACAGAGAAAGTTTTTGGATAAGAATGATGGGTACTATGGGTTTTAAGATGGATAAGAAAGCATATAAATAATAAAAAGTATGCTATACACAAAAGCCAGTAAAGCATACGAAGATATGTTTTACTGGCTTTTTAGTTTTATACCTTAGTTTAATTTACTCGTCAAAAAACTTTCTATCATACTGCAAGGCACCATAAAAGGTTTATCTATAATATCGATATTTAATACCTGCGCTACCACTACATAAGTGCCTACTATGGTATTGCCAAATACGCTTACATCAAATCTACCTTCTTTATCATCGCCAGTAAAAGTACCCTGTTGGGACTCTACAGTTTGTTTTGCTTTTTCTAAAATTTCTCCTACTGGTTTTGTAAAATTTACGCTGAAATTACATGCTGACATTTTATCTTATTTTTATTGTTTTAAATATTATGCAAAGAAAAGTGATTGTTGTTAAACTACTGTGTTAAAAATGTATACCAATCAATAAACAAATCATACACACAATGGTAAGTATAATTATTAATGGCATGATGAATTTAAACCAAACTTTTATGCTCACGTTTACCAGTGCAAGGGATGGTAATATTAAACCTGTGGGTGTAAGAAACCCCATAATGCCCATGCCAAATAAGTATGCATTTACAATTTCTCTACCAGGTATATTTATGAGCACAGCAAGAGAACCCATGATGGGCATAGTAAGTACCGCCATGCCAGATGAGGAAGAAATAAAAAATGTAAAGCCTATAAATAAAAGCATCATAGCAATAATAAATAATGATGGCGGCATACCACTTACAGCTTGTGCTGCATAAAATACTATGGAGTCTGCAATTTTGCCTTCGTTTAAAATTATGGTTACACCTCTTGCTACGCCCACTATCAAAGCCACGCTCAGCAAAGATTCTGCGCCTTTTATAAATTGGCTAATAAACACCGTTTCTTTCATACGTAAGATAATAGCCACAAGTATTGATGCGGCTAAAAATATGGTTGTCATTTCCAATAGCCACCAATCAAACCACACCACGCCAGCTATCATGGTAAGAAATGTAGCTAAAAAAAGGAGCAATAATAAAATGGTTTGTGTAGTAAGTGCTGTAGGTTTTTCCAAAAAAGTGTCTATATGCCTTGTAGGTAAAATACCATCTATTTTGTACACCAAAGAAGCAGTAGGGTCTTTCTTTACTTTTTGCGCATAACGAATAATATACCAAATGTAAATAATGGTAGTAAGTGCAAACATGATAAGCCTTTCAGTAATACCATCTGCCCAATTAATACCAGCGGCATTGGATGCAACAATGGCCGAAAAAGGATTACTGAACGATGCAAGCGTTCCCAATTGTGTACCCCCAAAAATTATAGCCACAGGTACAATTAAGTCGTAGCCAGCAGCAATAAATACAGGTACGAGTACCGTATAAAAAACCAAGGCTTCTTCTGCCATGCCATACGATGCTCCAGCAAACGAAAATAAAAAGGTAAGCAAAACAATAAGCCAAGTTTCTTTCCCTTTCATTTTATACGACAATGTTTTAAGCCCACGCTCCATAGCTCCGCTCTCGTTAAACACTTGCATAAATGCACCTATGAGTAAAATAAAAAACACAATATCTACCGAGTCGTAAATGCCTTTTAATGGAGCTTGTATTATTTGCAAAAAGCTTTGCTTATTGCTAGTAATGGGTTGGTAACTACCAGGTATGGACACTGGTTTTTTAATGGCTTCTACTGCAAATTTTGTGAGGCCTATTTTTATATGCAGACTGTCTAAAGTTGCTTGGTTAAAAGCTAGCGCTATGGTAGTATCTTTTTTATTAAGTGTAAAACTACTCCCATTTGTACAGGTAAGCGTATCGTACCTGCCAGCAGGTATAAGCCAAGTACATAAGGCTGCAAATACAATTACGCACATTAAAATAGTAATGGGAGATGGCAGTTTTCTTTTTTGCATTTGTACAATTTATGCAATAAAAATATAGAATAAAAAATAAGTTGTGTAATTTACCTCAAAGTTGTAAGAAATGAAGACTGCCTCATTAAAGGAAATAAAGACCGAATTAGAAAATACGCCGCCCGAAAAGTTATTAGAACTTTGCCTGCGTCTCACAAAATTTAAAAAAGAAAATAAAGAATTACTTACGTATTTATTGTTTGAAGAAGGCAATGAGCAGGCTTATGTGGCAAGTGTAAAAACTATTTTAGACAAATTGTTTGAAACCGTAAACAAAACCCAATTGTATTTTGCAAAAAAAACGATTCGTAAAATAGTACGCATTGCCAACCGATACATAAAATACAGCGATAGTAAAACCACCGAGCCAGATATTTTAATACATGTATGCGAAAAAATAAATGAACTTAACCTTGACCTTAAAAGAAACACAGCACTCCATAATATTTATTTATCGCAAATTAAAAAGATAAAGAAATTAATTGCGGTTATGCATGAAGATGAGCAGTATGATTATTTGAAGATGCTGGAGGAGTTGGAGTGAGGGCACAGTTGGTAAGGGGCAATGGGAAGTTGGCAGTATTTGAATATTGAAGAATTGAGCTTTGGGTATTGAATTTTTTTAGCAAAAGTTCCACAAAAGCGATATTGACAATCAGTTGATAATATTTGGCAATGTGTGGAGCTTCGGTTAATATTGTATGGCGGCATGGGTTAACTACCTCTTTCAAAAATAAATACAAATTATCGTTATGCGGAATCCATACATACATATTATTACAGAATACCAAAAAGAACATTTGAAGCATTTTAGTGAATTAGGTTTTAAAATAGCATCAGATTTTTTTGAGAAAACTATAATTTGGATTATAGGACTGTCAACAGGTACAATTATTTTAATTTTCACTCAATTAAATAAAGCTTCTGATAAATCTTTCTTATTTAATCAAACTGCAATTAAATGGACTGCAATTTTTCTTATAAGTTCTATTGTATCAGGCATAGTTGGCCGAATTTTATATGCAATTGCTTTTTATAGAGGATATGCTTTTATTTCTCTATTTTATCTAAAGGTAAATGAATTAGCATTGCCTAATTCGCCAAGACAATTAGAAGGAAACGAAACTTCAGAATTTATTTATCTCTTATTTCAAGAAGAGTTTAATATTGATTTACCAGTTATACTTGATAATAAAAAAGAAGCCTCTGACTTAAATAAGGATTTAGAAAACGAGGCTGCCAGAAAATTATATAATGATTATTTAAATTTAATTTCCACTAAAGTTATACAAGGCAAAAAATTGGTAGAAGATTTAAAAAAACAAGTTTATATGATAAATAAACCTGATGATGAAAAAAAAGGTGTAATAAGAAAAAACTATGATAAAGTGATACAACTATATTATCCAACTAAGGGAGAAGTATGGAGAACATTTACATGGATAAGTTTTCGACTCTATATTTTATCAGCATTATTGTTTCTTTTAGCAATCATTTATTTTATTACTAAACTTTATTGTTCATATTAATACTAACCTGGGAAGAAAAATGTTGTTGTGTCTATGCGTTTGTTAATATACCTAGGAGGCATCTAATTCCATAAATCTGAAACTATTAAAATAGATTTTCGAAAAAATATAGTAAAATCATTCTTTAAACTAAACGCTAGCTAACGGATTGTGAAACAAAAACTATTTTCAAATATTTGCTTGCACTAGGCTTGCATTAAATTAACTCATATCCAATAGTAAAGATACTATTAAGTGAATTTTAAATTAAATACTATGTTAATAGAATGCGATAATTGTAAAGCCATAATTCAGGCTGTGGAAGTTGGCTCTTTTGTAAATGAAAACCCACATGATTTTATGGACTCCATAAAGTATAGTTTTTATAAATGCCCTCAATGTTTATCTCCTATATTAGCTGAGCAAGATCTTGATTTTCGACAGGATAAGACAGAGTGGGGTAAAGTCAAAAAAATCTATCCGAATGATTTATTTCATATTAATCCAGTAATACCAGAGCAATTGCAAAAAGCATTATTGGAGTGTATTCGATGTTACAAAGCTGATGCAAATACTGCAACGGCAATTATGTGTAGACGAACACTTGAAGGATTTTGTTTAATTAAAGGCGTTGAAGAGAAAAATTTAGATAGATCAATTAAGAAATTGAAAGACGAAGGATTTATTAATGATCAACTATATGAATGGGCAAATCAATTGAGATTAGTCGGGAATGAAGCTGCTCATAATATTGATACTAATTTTTCTTCAATTGATGCAAAAGATATTTTAGACTTTACCATTGCAATTCTTGACTTTACATACTCTTTCAAGGATAAATTTGATAAATTTAAATCTAGATTCAATAAAACTGATTCTTTATAAAATGTTACGTTTTTTGCCTCGGTTGTCAACAACCTTCCTATCACACATTGCCGTGGTCTGGCTACCAGCCGAACAAGTACAAAGGGAATGTAACAAAAAAATTATAGCTTTATAATTTTGAGCAAATTAGTTTTATAAATGTACTGGCTGGCAGCAGACTAAGGTTAGTATATGCAAAGTCAAAAACCAAACCCCAAAAAACAACATTAGAATATCTAAAGTTTTTGCCTTGAATGAACACTTGGGTTCGTTAGCTAACTTCCTAATTATAAAAGTAAAATGTAATTTTATCGCTTTATCAACTTTCTCAAACATACCAAATGTGCCAGTAAAACCAACGGTACAATTACAAAAGCCAACCAGTTAAAAGGGAAATATGCTATGGCAATATTTGGTTGGGTAAAACCAAATTGCTGAAATGGAGTATTGACTGATAAAATAGCAACTACTACTATATTTAATAATAATCCTACACATATTATATTCCAAGCTATGAGTATGGACTTTGAAATGCTATTTTTTACATAACCAAAATAATAAATAATTGGTGCAGTAATACCTGCTACAATATCAAAATTTCTACCCTCAAATGTCATTTCTTGTGGAATAGTTTTTGCAATAAAAAGGTAATATAAAGTAATTTCTACAGGTATCCTGATGGTATGTAATAACGTAAGTTGTTTTGCATCTATACCGTCAATAAACGCATTGCCTTTTTTTGTAACAAACAAAGTAATTATAAATACCAATGGTGGAAATACCAATAATCCAAATCTTGGTGGTAAACTCCTAGTATCTAAATAAAAATCGTTAAGCCCTATAAACATTTGAACCAGCATCCATACAGAAACAATTATTAAAAACAATTTGGATTGCTTGGTGGCTCTGTAAAACTGAAGTACACATAGTAGAGTAATGAATATAAATGCTACAGTTAGAATAATTGATACTTGTTTCATTTCTCAAAATTTTTAATAGGATGTAAAAATGCCTCTAAAATTTTACAAGCATCTTGCCATAAGGCAAGAAATTAAAAAAAAAGAAAAAAAGGTATCTTTTTTTGTGAAATAGTCTGTAGTTTGAAAATATAAATACCCTAAATTAAACCATTTTATTTTTTGAGTCTAGGTTGTTAGCAACCTACCTTTCACACACTACCGAGGCGTGGGGGGTAATCAGCCGACCAAGCATAAAAGGAACACAATAAAAATTTTAGAGCTATATAGTTTTTATACATGTGTCGGCTGGTTGAGACCATACCTCCACTCTTACAGGATGAGAAGGTATGTTCCTGTTAAAACAAAAAAACATAAAATTTGTAGAATTTAAAAAACAGCGTAATTTTATAATACTTCTTTTACACTAAATTTTTTTTATGCTTAGAATATTTTTAACCTTATGTATATTATTTTCTCTTAGCCAATCTTACGGACAGGTATCTTTTGGCGTAAAGGCTGGACTAAATATTTCAAATGCAAAATTTGATGGGTTAAATCATTCAGCACGTTTGGGTCTAAATGCTGGTATTTTATCTAGAATAAAAATAGCTAAGAAATTTTTGTTACAACCAGAGGTAATTTATTCAATTAAGGGATATAAATTTCCATCTACAGGAATTAGTGGCAAAGGAACGTTGAGTTTAAATTATATTAATATTCCAATTTTATTAGGCTTTAAGCCCGTAGATAAATTGCTTGTAAATTTTGGGCCTGAAATTGGTTTTCTTACTGCTGCTAAATCAACATTTGATAATAGTACTGCAGACTTAAAAAAAATTTACCAAAAAATTGATATTGGCTTAGCCCTTGGGGTAGCTTATAATTTAAGTAAAAATTTAGGTATAGATGTGCGATATAATTATGGTTTTGAAGGTTTAATTAAGGCCTCATTTGAAGATGTTAGTGGAACCTTCATAGAGCAAAGAACAATTGGAAGTAACAGAGTTTTACAAATAGGGTTGTTTTATTTATTTTAAGACCTTTATCTATGAAAAGCATTTAATTCATAAAAGCCTGTGCAGGTGAATCCACTATAAAAAATACAGACAGGTAATCTATTGCAAGATATTTTTGAAAATGAAGCTTGGAAAAAAATGTAACAATTTAGTTTTTAAAAAATGCTTTTAAACTAAATATGTAGGGGTAAAATTACACCTAAAATAAATATGGTTAATTAAAACAATAAGGTATAAAAAATTCACTATTAATGAAAGCAATAATACATACAAAATACGGACCTCCTGAAGTAGCAAAATTAATGGACGTGCCTAAGCCTACTGCAAAAGAGAATGAAGTATTAGTAAAGGTATATGCCTCCACAGTAAACCGAACAGACTCAGGTTTTCGTAGTGCAGAATATTTTGTTTCACGATTTTGGAGTGGACTTTTGCGACCAAAATGTCAAATATTGGGCTCTGAATTTGCTGGTATAATTGAAGAAATTGGACAACTGGTAACTACATTTAAAAAAGGAGATAAAGTTTTTGGATATAATGATAAAACCTTTGGAGGGCATGCAGAATATTTGACAATTGCTGAAAGTGATGCAATAACTCATTTGCCCAATAACTTAAACTTTAGTGAAGCTGCTCCAATTACGGAAGGTGCTCATTATGCATTAAACAATATTAGGGCATCAAAAGTAGAAGCTGGGCAAAATGTTTTAGTGTATGGTGCTACTGGTGCAATCGGTTCAGCTGCTGTACAGCTTTTAAAACATTTTGGTGCAAATGTAACAGCCGTTTGTAACACAAAAAATGTAGCACTTATAAAATCTCTTGGAGCAGATATTGTGATTGATTATCAAACACAGGGTTTCACAAAAACAGAAACCAAATTTCATTTTATTTTTGATGCGGTAGGTAAAAGTTCATTTAAGCAGTGCAAGCCATTGTTAACGGAAAAAGGAAAATATATATCTACTGAGTTAGGAAAAAATGGGGAGAATATTTTTTTTGCACTTACAACAGCAATTTTTTCTGGTAAAAAAGTTTTGTTCCCCATTCCAACAATAAATAAAGCGGATGTAATCTTTTTAAAAGAACTGGTGGAAAAAGGTGAATATAAACCTGTAATTGACAGGGAGTATGCGTTAAACCAAATTGTAGAGGCTTACAAATATGTGGAAACTGCACAAAAAGTAGGTAACGTTGTACTCAAAATAATATGATTGGAGATCTTAAAAAGTAAAGTTTACTTCTTAAAAACCCCTTTAAAATTATTTCTAAAATTTACATACTCAGGTATAGAAACGGCTTGAACGTAACCCTGGGTTGGATTTTGGGAAACATATTCTTGGTGGTAGTCTTCTGCTGGGTAAAATTTTGTAAACGGAACAACTTGGGTAACAATTTTATTTTTATACTTTTTAGAATCTGTAAGCCTTTTTATTTCAGCTTCTATAATAGCTTTCTCCGTTTCATTTCTGTAAAAAGCTACGGAGCGGTACTCATCACCTACATCATTTCCTTGTCTGTTTAATTGTGTAGGATCCATGCTTGCAAAAAGGGCAGCTACCAATGTGGTATAAGATATTTTTGTTGGGTCGTAGTAAACATTCACTACCTCTGCATGCCCTGTAGTGCGGCTAGATACTTGCTCATAAGTAGGATTTGCTGTTTTGCCGCCTGAGTAGCCAGATACAGCATCTCTTACTCCATCTAAACTTTGAAAAATGATTTCTGCATGCCAGAAACAGCCCTCTCCAAATGTAGCCACAGCTTCACCTTTCATCGGTTTGGTAGAAGTAGCAGTAGGTATTTTCATATTTTTATTTTGTGATTGTACACAAGATGTAAAAATGGTGATGGCAAAAAATGTAGTAACAAAAAGTTTCATTTTATATTATTTAAATTATAAACGCAAATGCATGAAAGAAAGTTTTTTGAAAAATGTTAAAAACAATTGGAGTGGATTAACATCTTCATTCAATATAACTGTAAATTAGCGCATCAATAAAATATAACTATACATTGGAACAAATAAAATCTTTAGACGGTATTAATAATTTCTTTTTTATAGGTGTAGCAGGTGTGGGCATGAGTGCATTGGCACAATTTCTTGTAGGTATGGGTAAGCTAGTGAGTGGCAGCGATAGGTATTTTGTAAAAGAGACTTTTAATGAAACACAAGAAAAATTAGTGGCAGAAGGAATCGTTTGTTTTCCTCAAAATGGGGGAGGTGTAACAGATAAAATTGAATTGGTAATTGTATCTACCGCTATTGAAGATACTGTGCCCGAAGTACACGCAGCAAAGCAATTGGGCATTCCCATTATTATGCGAAGCGATTTGTTGGCTTTGATAGCAGCTACTAAAAAAACTGTTGCAGTAGGTGGCACATCTGGCAAAAGTACCACAGGTGGTATGCTTTTTCAAATATTGGAAACGGCAGATTTGGGGCCAGGTATTATTAGTGGTGCAGGATTGGTAAGCATTATTAAAGAAGGAAAAATTGGCAATGCAAAAGTGGGCACAGGAGAGTGGCTTGTTATAGAAGCCGATGAAAGTGATGGGTCTATTGTAAAATATCATCCTAAAATTGGATTGTTGTTAAACATTGACAAAGACCACCAAGAGATAGATGAATTGCTTGATATTTTTACAACTTTTAGAACTAATACGAAATCTGCTTTTGTTGTAAACCGTTCCAACAAATTATCTGCTACACTATCCAACAATATTAAAAACGATTTTTCATCAGATGAAAATGATGCAGGTTTTGTAGCTAAAAATCTTTCTCAAAAAGGAATGAATATTAGTTTTACCATAAACGATGTGCCATTTAATCTAAAAACGATTGGTAAACATAATATGGAAAATGCTTTGGCCGCAACAACTGTAGCAAGCATTATTGGTGTGCCGCTAGAAGATTGTGCAAAAGGCTTGGCCGTATATGAAGGCATTTATAGACGCCACCAATTGCTCGGCGAAAAAAATGGTATAAAAGTGATTGATGATTATGCGCATAACCCTGCAAAATGTGCTGCTTCCATTATGGCTTGTCAACCGATTGCTAAAAAAGTGATTGCTTGGTTTCAGCCGCATGGCTATGGTCCTACAAGGTTTTTGAGAAATGATTTTGTAAAAGAAATAGCCGCAGCCCTGCGCCCACAAGATGAAATATGGATGAGCGAAATTTTTTATGCGGGTGGTACTGCCGTAAAAGATATTTCTGCCAATGATTTGATAAACGATATAAAAGCCTTGGGTAAAAATGCTTTTTTTGTGGAAGATAGAAATGATTTATTGCAGGAAATGCGAGCGCATATTACCGATGATTGTGTGTTGTTGTTGATGGGTGCTAGAGACCCAGGGTTGGAGGGTTTTTGTAAGGATTTATATGAGCAATTGTAGCCTTTTTTGTTTTTAATTTATTATTTGTAAATTTAATAAATAGAATTATTATGCGAACATTAAATGTTTCAATTTCAGAAATTGAGTATCAAAAATTTGGTTTGAAAGAAGAGCAGCTAACTTTTACCGATTTTATTGACTTGGTAAGTAAAGAATTGTCCCGACAAAATTTGGATAAATGCCTTGCACTTTCAGAAAAATATGGTATTTCAAATATGACAATGGATGAAATTACAAATGAAGTAAAAGCTGTAAGACAAAATGCAAAAAATCGTAATTGATTGTTTTATGAAAGTATTTTTTATTCTAGTATTTTTAACTATTGCAAATTTTTCTTGTAGAACTAATAATGAAAAAGAATCATTTGCAAAAGATAAAACAATAATCATTCACGATACAATTTGTCTAAACGATAATAATTCAAAAGATTGGCAGAAAGGATTCGGACTTACTCATGACCCTAATATTGATAGTATCTGGAAAAAACCTGTAAGTTTCTATTTGAATGATGAGAACTGTTCTGGTTTAGCATTTGATTTTTATT
Source organism: Ferruginibacter sp. (assembly GCA_031408295.1). GTDB lineage: Bacteria > Bacteroidota > Bacteroidia > Chitinophagales > Chitinophagaceae > Ferruginibacter. The sequence goes on along the minus strand of JANNVW010000022.1, from coordinate 11,085 downwards.
ATGGATACTTTAGACCAGGCGATAATGGTGCAACACAAGAATTACTGAAATTAGCAAATACAGATAATAATAAATTAAGACCATTTTACAGATGGTGCTTAAATAAAACGCTTATTGTTTCTGATGGAGCGTTAGGAGAACTTGTTGGGACACCTGCAAAAAAATATGTAGAAAAATTTCCTGATGAATTTTTTAATTATTTAGATATTGATACTACAATTGAAAAGTATAATATGTGGACTGGAGCAATTTCTTATAGCGGTTTGGAAGAGTATGGAGCTGAAAATAGTGACTCATTAAATAAAAAATACATTGAAGAAAGAATGATAAAAAATCTAAAAGTGAAAAGCGAAAAAAATATCACTAGAATTAAACAATTTGCTTTAGACTGCACTAAATAATTAATTCCATATGCACCCACAAACCCTCTTCATAAACATCTTCCAGCTCATAAACGTCCGCCAAACAAGCGAACAATTACGAGGTGCTGCATTAGCTGAACTTCCCATAATGGAAGATGCCTATTTATTAGTAGAAGATGGAATGATTGCAGACTTTGGATACATGTATGAGTTGGCAATAAAAATACCGCATCTGCCCAAAAATGTGCAAGATGTGAGCGGGCAAATGGTAATGCCTACTTGGTGCGATAGCCATACCCATATTGTATTTGCAGGTAGTAGAGAAAATGAATTTGTAGATAAAATAAATGGACTAAGTTATGCAGAAATAGCCGCAAAAGGCGGTGGTATTTTAAACTCTGCAAAAAAGCTAAGCGAAACAAGCGAAGATGAACTGTACGAAAATGCTTTAGTAAGATTAAATGATTTAGCAAAACTTGGTACGGGTGCAATAGAAATAAAAAGTGGATATGGATTGAGTGTGGAAGGGGAAATAAAAATGCTTAGAGTAATAAAGCGTTTAAAAGAAAACAGTGATGTTTTAATTAAAGCAACTTTTCTTGCAGCACATACTTATCCTTTAGAGTATAAAGAAAATCATAGGGGCTACATTGATTTAATAAAAAATGAAATGCTGCCTACTATTGCAAAAGAAAATTTAGCAGACTATATAGATGTATTTTGTGAAACCGGGTTCTTTTCGCCAGAAGAGACGGATGAAATTTGTAAGGCAGGAATGGCAGTTGGATTAAAAGCAAAACTACATGTAAACCAATTGAACAGTATTGGTGGTATAGAAGTTGGTATAGCAAACAATGCCATTTCATTAGACCATTTAGAAACGTTAACTGAAAAAGAAATTGAGTTATTGGGACAATTTAATGGTGCCGCTACATTATTGCCTACAGCAGCATTCTTCTTGCGTATGCCCATGCAACCTGCCCGAGCGCTCATACATGCAGAAGCGGCAGTTACACTCGCATCCGATTTTAATCCTGGTTCATCGCCCAGTGGCAATATGAATTTTGTAACTGCACTAAGTTGCATACAAATGAAAATGCTACCCGAAGAAGTAATAAATGCTGCAACTATTAATGGCGCTTATGCAATGGAAGTAGAAAAAGAAACGGGCTCTATTATGGTTGGCAAACGAGCTGATTTAATTTTTACAAAGAAAATACCTTCCATTGCCTATTTATTTTATAATTTCAGCATGAATAATATTGATAAAGTAATGATAAATGGCAGTTGGGTGTGAAGAAGTTGAAGGTTGTTGAAAATAGTTGAAGGTTTGTTCGGTTGCGGGTTTATGAGTTTCGTGTTGCGGGTTTGTTTAATGGTTACATCGTTTAATTGTTTAAAATTGTTGTTTACTAGTTGGGTGTTTGTTTAATGGTTATATTGTTTAACTATTGTTTGGTTTAAGAGAATAGTGAGCTGCATTTAAAATGCGAAGCATTTTCTCCTTCCCGCCTTACTTTAATTTATAAAACGCCTTTCCGCCTTTTCGGCAATAAAAATCTGCCTAGCAAAAAATTCTTACTGGCAAAAAGAAACAATATAATCATCTTTATTCTCATAATTTTATTGTTATTTGTAACATTTTCACCATAAATTTATGTTCTAAACTTTTCATGTTCCCCTAAATTAATTCAATATGAAACATTTTAAATTTTATGGCAGAAAAGAATTGGTCTCTCTTACAAATCCCCGACGTTTTGAAACGAAATTGGGAGAGCGTATTCAAACCACAAAAGCAGGGGAGTGGCCCAATGTATTGGAACAGTCTTCTGCAAAATACGTGTTGATTGGTATTCCAGAAGATATAGGCGTAAAAGCAAATTTGGGAATTGGAGGAGCAGATACAAATTGGTATCCGTTTCTCCATTCTTTTTTAAATATACAGAGCAATGATTTTTGCACAGGCGAAGATATTTTATTGCTTGGACATTTTGATTTTGGAGATATAAAGTACCTTATAGAGAATAATGCGTTTAATGACGAAGAAAAAATAGATGCATACAGGCATGCCGTTAATACCATTGATGATGAGGTGGAAAATTTAGTAAAAGTGATAGCTGCATCTGGCAAGTTTCCCATCGTTATTGGAGGTGGGCATAATAATGCGTACCCATTGCTAAAAGGTGTTTCAAAGGGATTATTAAAAAATGGCTCAATAGCATTAACTCAAATAAATGCTATCAATTTAGATGCCCATGCAGATTATAGAAGTATGGAAGGAAGGCACAGTGGTAATGCATTTAGATACGCAGAATCTGATGGATACCTTGGTAAATACAGCATTGTAGGTCTACACGAAAATTATATTTCTCAAAATGTATTGTCAGATGTACAGTCAAATCCATTTATGCATTACACCTCTTACGAAGATATTTTTTTAAGAGAAAGAAAAAGTTTTATGCAAGCCGTAGGGCAAGCAGTAGATTTTACACATGATACTTATACTGGTATAGAACTCGATTTAGACTGTATTCAAAATACATTGAGTAGTGCACTCACGCCTTCTGGCATAAGCCCATTATTGGCAAGACAATTTATAACCTACACAGCTAGGCACGCCACAGCCGCTTACCTACATATATGCGAGGGTGTATCACATTTGGCAGATGGTAGAAAAGATGAGAATACAGGTAAGTTATTAAGCTATTTAGTTAGTGATTTTGTGAAAGGTATGAATGAAAGGTAGAAGATAAATCTTGAGTCTAACATCTTGTATCTAACATCTAATTCATCATTTCCTTTGCATTTTCTAATGCAGCAGCAGTGGGCTTTTCGCCGCTAAGCATTTGGGCTATAGCTATAATTCTTTCATCATCATTTAATAACCGCACAGATGTTTGTATCGTATCATTTACAATTTGTTTGTATACAAAATAATGGGCTGTAGCTTTTGCAGCTATTTGAGGTTGGTGTGTTATAGCTATCAATTGATGATTAGAAGATAGTGCTTGCATAATGATACCTACTTGTTTGGCTGCTTCGCCACTTATACCTGTATCTATTTCATCAAAAATTAAAACGGGTAGTTGTAGCTTTTTTGCTACCAACGATTTTACAGAAAGCATCAAGCGACTCAGCTCTCCACCACTAGCTACTTTGTATAATGGCTCAAATCGATTGCTTTTGTTAGCATCAAACAAAAAGTTTATTTCATCGCTTCCATTGGCAGCTAATGTAGTTGTTTGTATGTCTACTTTTATTTGTGCATTAGGCATTCCTATTTGTGCAAGTAAGCTATTTACATTTTGTGTAAATGGTTTTACTTGAGCAATTCTATTGCTGTTTATTTTTTTAGCAATGGCTGTTGCTTCGTCGAATAATGTTTTACTTTCTTTTTCTAATTTTTCTATCGTATTGCTTATGTTAAAAACAGCATCCAATTTTTGTTGAAGTTGTTCCTGTATTTCTAATAACTGAGCAGTACTTGTAACGGCATGTTTCTTCTGCAGTTTATAGCCAGTAGAAATGCGGTCGTTTACAATATTTATACGCTCTGCATTGTATACTATACTATCATCAATACGCTCTAGTTCGTCTCCTATATCTTGTACTTCTATTTGTGTACTTACAAGTCTTTTTTGTAAATCTTCTATATCTGTATTAAACTCTTTTAGTGCAGTTAATTTCTGTGCTAATGATTTTAAATTTTGAGCTATAGGTTCCTCGCTTCCTATTAGTGGTGCGTAAATATTACTAAGCTGTAGTTTTATACTTTCCGCATTGCTTAATAGTTTAATTTCTGCATCTAAATTTTCCAATTCATTTTCTTGAAGGTTTATTTCTGTAAATTCTTCTAAAAGAAATGTATTATAGTCGGCTTCTTTATCTGCATTGGCTTGTTGTAAGTGCAATGTTTCTAACTCATTTTTTATATTGCTGTACTTTGTAAAAATTGTTTTTAAATCTGCCAATAAATTTCCATTGTCTGCTAAGGCATCTATTACTTCTCTTTGAAAATTCTCGCTACCTATTTCTTGTGTATCAAATTGACGGTGCAGGTCTACAAGGTTGTTGCTAAGTTCTTTTAGTTGTGTAAGGTTTACTGGTGTATCATTTACAAAACTTCTGCTTTTACCATTTGAAGCTATTTCTCTGCGTACAATAATATCTGTATCACTATCTAAATCGTTTGCTTCAAAAAAATCTTTTACGGCAGCATTATTTTTTAATTGAAAGCTTGCTTCTACAATACATTTTTTTGCTTTGTCTTTAAGTACAGCAGTATCTGCACGCTTACCTAACACAAGGTCTAGTGCACCCATAAGTATACTCTTACCTGCGCCTGTTTCGCCAGTTATAATGTTTAACTTGTCTGTAAAATTAATAACCAACTCATCTATAATAGCGTAATTCTGTATTCTTAGTTTCTGTAGCATAATTGAATAGGCAAATTAAACAAAAAATTAAAATAGTGAAGATAATGTTTAGCGTAAAATTGTGGAAACGCCTTTTAATTTTTTAATGACTATCCGCTATTTAGTACAAAAAAAGTTCCAAAGAACTACACTTCCTTTATAGTCAAGAGCCGAAATACAACCAGGCAGAAAACAAGGTTTTATGTTTTGTAAATAAAAACTGAGCACCTGTGGCCAAAATATTGCTACAGATGCACAGGTGTCGTATCCATTTTAGAAAGGGCGATTCATTAATGATTTAGTAAAGCATTTACAAAGCCCTCAAATAACCCACCGTTGATTAAGGTTATTATGCATTTTAATGACTTAAGGTACGATTTGTTTTTAGTGAATCCATATCCCATGCACCAAATAGCAGATAGTAATTAAATTTCTTAGCCATAAATGCACAGCTTCACCCGACTTTCGCATTGGCGTCAAGTTAACTTTTACAATTATCTTACTAAAGTCAATATCAGCAAGCCTTTCACTAAACCGCTGACGGGGTTTGCAATTCCGATAAATCGGAACAGGGTTTGACGACCTTTCTTTAAATTATAAAAGAATTTGTGGGAACCCCAACAGCGGCTTTCAGCTCTGTTGGCGTTTGTGTAAAGAGTCAAACTGGATTAGAGAAAGAAGCTATAAGCTAAAAAGATACTCTTCACTTGACGCCAATGCGACTTTCGGGGAATAGATACACAAATAAGTAAAAAAATGGATAAAAAATTCAGGGCAAATATTTCAAATCTAAGAGGTACTCTCATTTTAAAAGCGTTTTTTTTGCCCATATTGCCTATAATTGCTATTTTCTTAAAAATAATTTTTATTTTTTTAAGAAATATAGGCAATCGTATAATTACATAGACATTTTTCGCTTAATTAAACTTTAAAATATTGTTTTACATATATTTAAACATTTGTAAAATGTAAATATACTATTTCAAATACTTGAAAAATGATACCATTTTAGGTAAAATACTTACCAATATCAGTAAAAACTGAAAATAAATTAGAAAAATTACTACAGCTACACAATAAATAATTCTTTTACTACGTTTAATAGAAGAATTACTACAATGGATGAAAAATAATAACTGCGTCACTTTAGTAAATCTTCTAAAAAGATACTTTAAAACCAAGAAAACTAACAATTATGAAAGCTTTATTTACAATCATCCTTAGCACTTTAATCATCGCTACAGCTAGCGCTTCAAATTTTGAAGGTATTAAAATAGGAACTACTGGTAAATCAGCAATCGTAGCTAAGTATTCTTCAAAAAACGCAATTACCGCTACTGTATCTATCACAAATGAAGCTGGTGTGGTAGTAAATACACAAAATGTTACACTTATAAAAGGAAATAACAGCATAGCACTAGTAGATGTTACTACTTTAGCAGAAGGCACTTTCACTATTTCATTAGTGGTCAATGGTAAAACACTTACAACCGAGTTTGTAAACTTTAAAATGGACTAATTAAAGCAAATTTTTTTCATGATTCTCTTATATTTTAATGCCACTTGTGAAAACAGGTGGCATTATCTTTTTGTGGCAATCCGTAAGCTGAAGCAAAAAAGCTATTCCAAAGAACTACCTTCCTCTATTAGTAAGTGTTGTATTACAGCAAGAATGAAAAGAAAGGTTTTATATTTTATGAATGTGTTTTCTGTGGTAAGAATATTGTCACAGAAAGACAGTTTTAGCCTTTATTTTTTAAAAAATGATTCTCTTTGGCGGTTTAAAGGGGTTATATAGCCATTCATTTTGGGGCTACCCATTTGTAACATTCCTACAACCATCTGCCATTTGCTCCGTAGGAGCTACCCATATCCAAGCAAAATCTTAAAAGAAGTTGGATTTTTAAGAGCCATTTTAAAGCCTTTAAAGTATTTAAGCGTTTGTAGACCTATAAGGTTTTTGTGGAGACTATTAATTTAAAAGAAGCCAAATAAAACCTTATAGGTTTTTGAGCAGGCTTTTATTTATATTTTAGAAGCTGTTTAAAAGTGGTTTTTAAATTCACCATGTGAATTTTCTTTGCCACGAATTACACGAATTTGCACGAATGGGTTATCATTATTCGTGTTCATTAGTGCAATTGGTGGCTACAAAAAACTGTAAAGCTGTTTAAAAATTCTATTTTTAAACAGCTTCTTATGAAAAAAAACATTTTACAAAACAATATTACCTCCTTTGTATAACTATTATTTAAGCAAAGAAAGATTCTGCACACTTGTATAATCTATAGGGAAACTTTTATACACACCACCCTTACCAATTTTTACAGAACCCAACATTCTCACTTTTACATCTTTTTTTAATAGGGCAGAAATACCATTTTTTAGCAGGTTTTTTACATCCAAATCTACCTTAAGTGGGAGGGTAAAATCAGACCTTTTGGGGATTGCTATTTGCACATCTTGAGAAGAATGCCCCAAAAAAGTACTATCCACAAAAATATCTAGGTCGGTTCTGTTGAGTTGTAAACTAATATTATTAGGATTGTAATAAACCAAATCTACCCTTAGCGCAGCCCCAGCAAACGATAATTTATCTACCGTAAGGTTCTTAAAATCTTTAAAAACCAAATCTTTTGGTTTCTGACAGCCTGACAATAATACTATAAAAAGTGCTGAAACAAGAATAGGGAAGGAGCTGCTTTTTTTCATACAAATATTTTATACTGTAATTTACCAAAAAAGGGGAGCACTATAAAATCTAATTTTTTAGTTCTAGTTATTTTTAGCTAATTAATTGAGTATGCTGGCTGACATTTTAGCAAAACGTATTATTTTTTAGTACTAATAAATTTATTTATAATAATTTAATTTAAATTATTGTTTAAAAATATTTTATGATATTTATATGAACTAATTATTTCAATATTTAACTACAAATATTTTTCTATTTACCTCAATTTAAAGAAGGTTTGTAAAAATACCTTGTTTATAAATTTATTTTATTTAGAAAATTCTTTTACAATATTATATGTTGTTTAATTATTATTATAGTTTATTTAAAAGAACATATTAATGATTATATTAAAAATAAAAAATTATTTTTTTGAAATTTTGGCTTTTTTACAAAAATACAGCATTTGGTAGCACGCTTAAATTGCCAGCCTAATTTCTGCCTTAAAACGAATTTTGTAAAAAAATAGTATGCTGCCAGCTTGTCAATATTTTACTTTTATTTTGTAGGCTTAACGAAAGTGAAAATTAGAAACCCAACTAAAAAAAGTAGGAGGTAGCAAAAATTATCATTAATATTCAATTTGTAAATAATATAAAAAAACTAAAATTTATAGGTTATCCAAATACCATTTACCAATATTTTTTTTTATGCAGTTATATTTTCATTAAATTTGAAACGGAATTGATGATAGTATAATTACTACAATCATCTTTAAACTCCGCTATAATTTATGAGAAAAAATTTACTACTGCGGTTATCACCAGTTACATTAACAGAAAATAATACAACCGAAACCATTAAACGTTTCTAATACTAACAGGGTCTATACAAAAAGAGCAACCTAACTAACAAAAGTTATAAAACCAACGATGAAAAAATATTTAGTATTATTTATTGCGATATTCTTTATACAAAATTCTTATGCACAGCTTTCCAATAAAGGAAAAGATTTTTGGGTGGGGTACGGTAATCATATTAGGATGCTTCAAAATAATACTGCTGAACAAATGCAGATATATCTAACATCTGATGTGAGTACAACTGGAACTATTACTTTTTCTAGTGGTACAGCAAGTATTCCTTTTACTGTTACTGCAAACTTGATAACCGTTATTGATGTACCCCAAAGAACTAGCAATTATTTACCAGATGAAGGCTTATATACACGTGGAATACACATTACTGCGGTTAAAGATATAGTCGCTTACGGTTTCATATATGTAAGTGCAGTTTCAGGAGCAACAGTTTTTTTACCAACGAATACTCTTGGCAAAGAATATTATTCAGTAAACTATACACAAGTATCCAATGAGACGGCTCAATCTTATTCTTACTTTTTTGTAGAGGCAGTAGAAACGGGTACAACTACAGTTGAAATTACGCCTACTAAATTGACAAAAAATGGCTGGCCAGCAGGAGTTACTCAAACAATAAATTTAACTCAAGGGCAAATTTATCAAGTACTTGCAACTTCAGATTTAACAGGTAGCAAAGTAAAGTCAATAGCTTCTGGAACTGGTGGGTGTAAACGTGTCGCTTTTTTTTGTGGTAGCGGAAAAATTTCTATAGGTTGTGCAGCTGCGGGTTCTTCTGACAACTTGTACCAACAAATGTACCCAGCAAGTACTTGGGGTAAAAAATATGTATTAATTCCAAGTAACAGTGTACCTGGTAATATAAATACCCCAATAACAACACTTCCACTTATTAATACAAATTTTTTCAGAGTTTATAGACCAGATGCAACGTCAATTGTAACGCTTAACGGAACTGTTATTCCTTCAGGAAATTTTGTTAATAACTCTTATGATTTCTCAAGTTCTCAAACTAATGTAGTGGAGGCCGATAAGTCAATCCTTGTAGCTCAGTATTTTTCTACGGCAGGTTGTAGTAGCAATAGTAATCCACATGATCCTGAAATGATTTATTTGAATCCAGTAGAGCAGACAATTGATGATGTTACAGTGAATTCAATGCAACCAGCTAGTAATACCGCTATTTATCAACATCATATTAATGTTGTTCTTAGAAATGCTGGCACAGGAGTAAGCTCTTTTCAAATAGATGGAATAACTCCACCTGCTTCTGCTTTTACTCCATTGCCTCAAGATAATAATTTTTCTTACATCCGTATTAGGAAGCAAGGTGGAAGTATCACTCCATCTGCTCCAAATTTAACCCCTGGTGCACATCGATTAACTTGTGATTCTGGTTTTAATGCAATTGCTTATGGTTTTGGAGCAGCAGAATCATACGGATATTCAGCTGGTGCTAACTTGAGAGATTTATATACTAGCTACGGAACACAGTCGCAATTTGCTATCGAATCTGGAGCCGTATGTACCAATTCGCCTTTTAGATTTAAAATGTCATTGCCTTTTAGACCTGACTCCATTTATTGGGATTTGAGTGTAATTCCAAATGCACCACAATATACACTACAGAAATCACTTGCTGTATTTCCTGCTACCCAAACAGCTTATGATTCTATAACGGTTGTAAATAATAAAAATATTTATTGGTATTCTATAAATAGTTTTTTTGCATTTACCAATGTAGGAGTTTATAATATCCCAATAACATTATTTTCTGCAAATTCGGATGGTTGCGGAAGTGTGCAAACAAGAGATTTTCCGCTCGACGTTTCCGCTCCGCCTATTGCAAATTTCACTTTTAGCCCCCCTGGTTGTCCATTGGAACCAGTTAGATTTACAGATGCAACTATTTCAACGAAACCTAACTACATTTGGAACTGGAATTTTGGTGATCCTGCAAGTGGTGCAAATAATACTTCTACGTCAGAAAATCCTGTTCACCTTTTTGTAGGACCGAGTACCAATGCAAACCCTCGAGATTTTACAGTTTCCATGAGTACTATTACCACAGCAGGTTGCTTTGGTAGTGTACAACCCAAAATAGTTACAATTCCCAACCTACCCACCGCTACCATAGCTGGTGCTAATACTTTGTGTATAAATACTGTACCTACCAATATAACTTTTACAGGTAGCTTCGGACTACCTCCATACGTATTCAGCTATCATATTAACAGTGGGGCTATACAAACAATCACATCTACAGGTACAACGGCTTTGTTGCCTATCAATACCACTGTAGCTGGTACTTTTACTTATTATCTGGATAGTATAAAAAATCAGGGTTCAACAATATGTAATCAACCTCAAACTGGTAATGTGGTTGTTAACATTACACCAGATGCTACACTTGCCTTATTATCAGCTCCCACAACAGCAAACCAAACATTATGTATTACCAATGCTATTACGAATATAACTTATGAAGTAGGAGCAAGCGGTACAGGAGGAAGTGTGAGTGGTTTACCTGCTGGTGTTACAGGAACTTATCTAGCAGGTGTAATAACTATAGCTGGTACTCCAATCGTAAGTGGTACGTTTAATTATACAGTATTTACCACAGGGCCATGTGTAAAACCTAGTTTGACAGGTGTTATAAATGTAACAGCAGATGCTACATTGACTTTAACGTCTCCTTCGGCTACTGCAAACCAAACATTGTGTATTAATACTCCATTAACCAATATAACTTATGC